>CANRKN010000001.1 GCA_947631215.1 uncultured Oscillospiraceae bacterium
AAAGCAGCCAGCAGTTTCCTGCTGGCTGGGATAAATCCTTATTCTTTTTCATTGTTCTCTTGACGGGTCGCAGTTCACGGCCCGCCGGGCTTTTGGTATATGGTTCAGAGGCCGTCCATGTCTGCAATAAGGGTCTTGGCATAAGCCTCCAGCGTCTCCAGCGGCGCCTGCTCGCCGGATACGCACAGTTGGAACACAAGGTCCCGCTCCCCGTCCAGCCACCAGAGCACGCTCTGCGGCTCCACGCCCCATTGCGACGGTGTGTACAGCGCCTGGCAGCCATTGAACTCAAAGACCGTCCCCTCCGGGTTGGCCCGCTTGTTGTCCGCCATCTCCCAGGCGTTGACGCTCTCCGTCAGCGCCGTATCGGAAAACACCCGCTTGTAGATAAGGCTCAGCCCCTTGCCCTCCGTCTGGCTGTAATAATAGCTGCTGACGTAGATGGCGTAAACGTCCGCGCTCGCCCCGTCCGGATGCCTTTCGCCGTCCGGCTGGCACAAGCCCTTGCGCCAGACCTGGGAACAGCCCGCCGGGGGTGTCTTCCAGTCCCAGTCTCCCAGCTGTTCCAGCGCCCAGGTCAGGGCCTCGCCGTCATCGGCAAACTGCGGCAGCGCGGCGCCCTCCGGGTGAGGGTCGTGGGCGGCTATATAATCCGCAAGCCACGCCTCGTATGCTTTGTCCATCTGCTCCATGCCGTCGGTCAGGTCCAGGGGCGTGCCGTCGAACCGGGCTGCCAGGGCGTCGAAGTCCACGCAATCCGCCAGCTCCTCCAGTTCCTCCCGGCTGCCCGCGCCGCTGGACAGCTCCACATATGCCCCCGGCAGCTCCCCCAGGATGACGCCGCCGTTTTCCGACAGCGCCAGTGTCAGCTCCTGTCCGCCCGCGGTATAGCTCCACTGCTCATATGCCGCGGGAAGATAGCCGGTGATGGTTGTGAAGGAACCCTTGGCGCTCAAAAACATGGTGAAGCACTCCGGCGCGTCCCACTCGTCACTTACGGATGCCTCCAGCTTGAAGGAGCCGTCGTCGTAGACATAGCCGCCGTAGGCGTCGCAGGGGCCGTGGATGAAGATGTCCATGTCCAGGAGCCGGCACAGGCTCTCCAGAGCCAGCATGTCATAATCATCGCCCTCCCGCAGAAGGATGGACCGGTGCTGGTGCAGAGTCAGGCCGTACTTTTCCATGAGCGCGTCCAGCTCGTCTGCCTGCTCCCAGGTGTCGGCGCCATAATAGCCCCAGTAGTTTTCCGGCGTCTCGTGCCAACCGTCGTCCACGCCCTCCTGCTCCCAAAGGGCCTTCTTCTCCTCCCACCAGCGCTCCTGCATGGCGTCCCACTCCACGTAGGCCTGGTACTCCGGCGTGCCCTGATAGCCCACCAGGGAGATGCGGCTCTTCTCCCGCTCCTCCTGCGCCAAATCGAGCGGGTCCGCCGCTGGCTGGGCGATGACGTAATCCTCCACAAAATGCTGGTATACCCCGTAGGCGGTGACGCTCAGCAGGACCGTTACCGCCGCCGCGATGAGAAGCATCCGCCCCAGCCGCCGTGGCCGCTTTCCCTGTCCGCCCCGTTCCCGGCAGAGTGCCAGGACGCGGTCCGGACTGGCGGACGCGGGGCCGTACAGGGTCAGGGTCTCGTCGCCCAGCCCGTCCATCAGCTGGGAAATGTTAAGCGTCATATTCGTCCTCTCCTTTCACCAATGTCCGGCGCAGGGCCTCCCGGCCCCGCTCCAGGCGCTTTCGCACGTTGGCGGCCGTCAGGCCCATGGCCGCCGCCACGGCCTGGCAGCTCTCGCCGTAATAGTAGTGGCGGATGAATATCTCCCGGTCCGGAGGACTCATGGCGTCCACCAGCCCCCGGACGGCCTGCCTTGCCTCCCGCTCCAATATCTCCCCCTCAGGGCCCTCGCAGGTAAGCTCCAGCTCGTCGTATTCCAGGGCCGTGGTCCGGCCCAGGCTCTTCAGCCTGTCGAAGGCCCTGCTCCTGGCCACGGCGGCCAGGTAGCCCTTCACCTTCCCGTCTCCCGGCTGGCCGCAGTACCGCCACAGGGAGAGGAATACGTCCGCGGTGATCTCCTCCGCGTCCTGGGCGGTGATGGCGTGGCCCGCCAGGTTCCACACGATGGCGGACACATAGGCCGTGTACCGCCGGATGAACCAGGCCAGGCCCTCCTCGTCGCCCCGGCGCATCTGCTCCAGGGCGGCCTGCTCGGTTTGTATCTCTGTCATGAAAGCCTCCTTTCCGCGCCCTCTGCCTTGATAGACAGCCGCCGCGGCAGAAATGTGACAGTCCAATATGCTTGTGCTTTGCGGAAAGTGTGCTATAATAATCTTTCAGTAAATTTCCAGGAGGCCCGCCATGGACAGCAAGCCCTTCAAAGTCGTATCGCCCTATGAGCCCGCGGGGGACCAGCCCGAGGCCATCGCCGCCCTGGCCCAGGGCTTGGAGGCCGGCATCGACGAGCAGGTGCTCCTGGGCGTCACCGGCTCCGGCAAGACCTACACCATGGCGAAGGTGATAGAGCGTGTCCAGCGGCCCACCCTGGTCCTGGCCCACAACAAGACCCTGGCGGCCCAGCTGTACGCCGAGTTTCGGGAGTTCTTCCCGGACAACGCCGTGGAGTACTTCGTCAGCTACTACGACTACTACCAGCCGGAGGCCTACATCCCCCACACGGACACATTCATCGAGAAGGACGCCTCCATCAACGACGAGATAGACAGGCTCCGCCTCTCCGCCACCGCGTCGCTTTTGGAGCGGCGGGACGTCATCGTGGTCAGCTCCGTCTCCTGCATCTACGGCCTCGGCGAGCCGGATGACTTCGCCGCCATGATGGTGTCCCTGCGGGTGGGGATGGAGATCAAGATCGAGGAGCTCTCCCGGAAGCTCGTCAATATCCGCTACGAGCGCAACGACGTCGCCTTCGAGCGCAACAAGTTCCGGGTCCGGGGGGACACAGTGGAGATATGGCCCGCCTACTGGAAGGACACCGCCCTGCGGGTGGAGTTTTTCGGCGACGAGATAGATAGGATAAGCGAGATCAACGCCGTCACCGGCGCGCCGGTGCGCCGTCTCACCAACATCCCCATCTGGCCCGCCAACCATTACGTCACCACCAAGGAGAAGATGGAGGCGGCCATCGTCCAGATACGGCTGGAGCTGGCGGAACGCCTGGCCTGGTTCGAGGCCAACGGCCGGCTTTTGGAGGCCCAGCGGCTCAAGCAGCGGACAGAATACGACATCGAGATGATGCAGGAGCTGGGCTACTGCTCCGGCATCGAGAACTATTCCCGCATCATCTCCGGCCGGGCCCCGGGCAGCGCCCCCATGACATTGCTTGACTACTTCCCCAAGGACTTCGTCCTCTTCGTGGACGAGAGCCACGTCACCCTGCCCCAGGTCCGGGCCATGTACCGGGGGGACAGGAGCCGGAAGGAGACGCTGGTGGAGTACGGCTTCCGCCTGCCCTGCGCCTTCGATAACCGGCCCCTGATGTTCGACGAGTTCAACGAGCGGATAAACCAGGCCATATACGTCTCCGCCACCCCGGGGGAGTATGAGCGCAGCCGGGCCGGGCAGATGGCCGAGCAGGTGATACGGCCCACGGGGCTTTTGGACCCGGCCATCGAGGTGCGGCCCGTGGAGGGGCAGATAGACGACCTCATCGGCGAGATCAACGCCCGGGTGGAGAAGAACCAGCGCACCCTGGTCACCACCCTCACGGTGAAGATGGCGGAGGACCTGACCGCCTACCTCACCGACGCGGGCATCCGCAGCCGGTACCTGCACCACAACATCAGCGCCATCGAGCGCATGGAGATCATCCGGGACATGCGCCTGGGCCACTTTGACGTGCTGGTTGGCATCAACCTCCTGCGGGAGGGCCTGGACCTGCCGGAGGTATCCCTGGTAGCCATCCTGGACGCGGACAAGGAGGGCTTCCTCCGCTCCGAGACCAGCCTCATCCAGACCACGGGCCGGGCCGCCCGGAACGCGGAGGGCCTCGTCATCATGTATGCCGACACGGTGACGCCCTCCATGGCCGCGGCCATCCATGAGACGGAGCGCCGCCGGGCCAAGCAGAAGGCCTTCAACGAGGCCCACGGCATCGTGCCCCGGACCATCATCAAGGACGTGAAGGACATGATGGAGGTCTACGGCGACGAGGAAAAGCCCGCGGTCCTGAACGAGTCCGGCGTGAAGATGACCGCCCGGGAGCGGCAGGCGGAGATAGAGAAGCTGGAAAAGCAGATGCGCAAGGCCGCCCAAATGCTGGAATTCGAGTACGCCGCCGTCCTCCGGGACCGGCTCATCAAGCTCCGGGGAGAAAAATGACAGAGAAACGCCCCCGTCCGGATGGACGGGGGCGCGGTGCATATTGGCTCATCTGGCCGGGCCGCGGAAGAACAATGCCACAGTGCCGGGGCCCACGTGGGAGCCTGTGACGGGCTCGTAGCAGACCGTTAAGATCTCGCCGGTGCATCCGGCGGCCCGGAGCTTCTCCGCCACCAGGGCGGCGTCGGCGGGGCTGTCGCAGTGGGCCAGGCCCACGGGCGCGGATCTGTCGATGCAGTGCTCCCTGTAGTGGGCGGCCAGGGTGTCCAGGCTCCGGCGCCGGCCCACGTTCATGTTTTTCATCACGATGTGGCCGTCGGCGTCCCCCCAGAGGACGGGCTTCACGTTCAGCATGTTGCCCACCCGGGCCACGGCGCTGTGGAGCCGTCCGCCCCGGCGGAGATAGTCCAGGTCCTCCACGGTGAATATCTGGTAGACGTGGTCCCGGCCCTCCCGGGCGATGGCCACGGCGGCGTCATAGTCCGCGCCCTCCGCCTGGGCTTTCGCGGCGGCGAGCACCTCCAGGCCCTCCCCCAGGGAGGCGGCCCGGGTGTCCACTACAGTTATGTTCCGCTCCGGGAACTCCTCCGTAAGGTCCGCCGCCACGGTCCGGGCCAGGCCCACCGTGCCGCTGATACCGCTGGACATGCCGATGTAGAGGATGTCCTCGCCCCGCTCCAGCACGGGCCGGAAGGCGTCAATGAACACCGCCGGGGCGGGCATGCTGGTGCGGGTCTCGGCGCCGGAGCGCATGGCGGCGTAGAAGGCCGGGCCGTCGAAGCCCTTGGACACGTCCAGCACCTGGCCGTTCACCGAGCAGGAAATGACGACGATGCCTATGTGATACCGGTCCACCAGGTCCTCAGGGAGATTGGCGGCCAGGTCGGTGAATATCTGATACATGGCGATACCTCCCGCGCTTTCGCCCCTATGATACGCGCGGGCGGTCCGGGGAGCAATCCATGGATGGGAAAGAGCCCTCTCCCAATCGTTCGGGGGAGAGCTCTACGAATCGTAGAATGTCCTGTTTTCAAGGCTTTGCGGGCAAGAGAAGGGCCGGACGCCCGCAGGCGTCCGGCCAGTGTGTCAGCTCAGCTGGGCGGGGTCGATGCCCACCAGGGAGTTGACGTAGGCGCGCATCTCCGCCCTGGAGCCGATGCGGCGGGTCTTGCTCACTACCTGCCGGCGCTGTTCCTCGGTCAGGGCCGAGAACACGTCCATGGCGTCCGGATTCTGGGCCAGGGCCATGCCGAAGCCCAGGGGGATGCCGGGCCCGTCCACGAAGTTCTCTCTCAAATTCATCACCGGCGTTAGTCTGTCCGGCGAGAGGGAAAAATATGTGTTCAGCCGTGAAGCTCCCGCACCAGTGCGATCTCGGCGGCGTAGCCCGCCTCGTCGTTGGGCGTCTCCAATATGAAGGGCAGCTTTTCCAGCACCGGGTGGGTGACGAAGCGCTTGACGGCCTCCAAAGGCATGCGGCCCTCGGTGAGCTTGGCGTGGCGGTCCTTGTGGGAGTCGGTGTCGTTGAGGCTGTTGTTGAGATGTACCGCCTTGATGCGGTCAAGGCCCACGATGCGGTCAAATTCCGCCAGTACCCCGTCCAGGTCGTTCACCACGTCGTAGCCCCCGTCCCAGACGTGGCATGTGTCGAAGCAGACGCCCAGCTTGTCCGAAAGCTGCACCCTATCGATGATGGCCCGCAGCTCCTCGAACCTGCCGCCCACCTCGCTGCCCTTGCCTGCCATGGTCTCCAAGAGGACCGTGGTGGTCATGTCCGGGAACATGACGGTGTTCAATACCTCGGCTATCTTCTCAATGCCCACGTCCGTGCCCTGGCCCACGTGGCTGCCGGGGTGGAAGTTATAGTACTGGCCAGGGGTATATTCCATCCGCTGCAGGTCGTCGGCGAAGGCGGTGAGGGCAAACTGGCGCACGTTCTCCTTTTCCGCGCAGGGGTTCAGGGTATAGGGCGCGTGGGCCACCAGCCGGTCAATGTCTTTTTCCTTGCAGAAAGCAAGAAACCGCTTCACGTCCTCCGGGTCTATGTCCTTGGCCGCGCCGCCCCGGGGGTTGCGGGTGAAGAAGGCGAAGGTGTTGCCGCCCAGGGCGTCGATGCGATGGCCCATGGCCTCGTACCCGCCGGAGGCGGAGATATGGCATCCGATACGAAACATATGTGTACCTCTCTGTTGTTTTCTGGCCTTTATTGTAGCATAGTTTCCGGTAAAATGGAACCGGGAGAGGGGGAAGACAAGACAACGGAGAGAGCAACAGAATCGGCATTGAAAAACATTGGCGGACAGCGTATAATTCTGAAAAATGAATGATTACGAAAGGGGAAACAATGCAGACTTCATCTAGGGCAGAGGAGATAAAGGCAAGACTCTTGGAGTTTTGCACCTTGATGTCGTTTGAGTATCAGGGAGTATGTTGCGATATTGACCCCTTTAATCCTCATCTGTTTCATATCATGTGTGGGGATGAGGAGCGGGATGCTCACAGCATAGAGGAGGTCATGGAGGAGCCCTTATTTGTGGGGGAATGCCTGCGGGACATTGCCGACGAGATAGAGATCATCGACTGGTGAGTACAACTGAATCATAAACGCACGATGCAAAACTGCACCGTGCGTTTTTCTATTGCTCATTCTCCCGCCAGGAGCTCCGCGGCGGCGGAGAGGCTGGTCTGTTCCCGGGTGCGGAGGGTGCGGGCGGCGGCGGACAGGTGCTCCCCGTCCAGGTGCATGGCGAAGTCCGCAAGCTCCTTCAAATTCTCCGCCGTCACATCCTCCAGCGCCGCCATGGGCAGGCCCGCGTCGGCACAGAAGGCGTCCACCTTGGGGTCATAGCTTATCCCCCCGGCGGGCACCGTGTCCCGCAGGGCGAACACCAGCCCGTGCAGGCGCATGGAGAGCACCAGGCTCATCCGGCCCACCCGTTTGGGGTCCGAGGAGACCTGATAAGGCACGTCCCGCAGCGCCGCGGCCACAGGCCGCACGGCTTCCCTATCCCCGGGGGCCAGGCAGATGAACAGGGGTGAGAGCTTATACCGCTCCCAGACGTACCGGGCCGCCTCGGCGAAGTCGCCGGCATGAGCGTCGAAGCCTGGCCAGGGCCGGAGGATAAAGGCGGCCCGCCGCTCCCGCTCGCCCCCCACCGGGGGCAGGCCAAGCGCCGGGTCAGCGGACAGGAGCATCCGGGGCTTCGTCACGCCCCAGTTTTCCAGCGTTTTCAGCGCGGCCCCGTCCCGGGCGGCGATGAGGTCGGCATAGTCGTTCAGATACCGGGCGGCCCTGTCCCGGGCCTTGTCGGAGCGGATGGGGCCCGCCCCGGCGCCGTAGAGCATCGTGGCGCAGCCCATGGCCTTGGCTGCCCGCAGGAGCAGCAGGTAGTACCACAGGCTCCGGCGGCTGGTCACGTCCTGCAAAAGGCTCCCGCCGCCTAAGATGAACAGCTTTGCCCGGCCCATGGCCCCGAGCCAGCCCAGCACGTTCAGCCGCCCCACGCCGGCGGCCCGGACGGGCCGGGCGGTCTTTTGGGGGCGGCGGGAGATGACCGTGATGGGCATGTCCCGTTCCAGCCGCCGCAGGGCGGCGGCGATGGCGGCGAGAGCAGCGTCGTCCCCGGCGTTGGACATGCCGTAGGCGCCGGCGAGCACGGCGCCTCTTCGCTGGTCGGATGGCTTTTTGAGCCAGGTCATGGCGGGCTTCCTCCCGGATGAAAAATGGGGACGCGCGGAGAGCGCGTCCCCTTGGGTTTGATGTGGGTTCAGAGATTCGCCTTGATCTTCTCGATCATCTCCGCGTACTCGGCCTCGGTGAGGGTGGTCCGGCCGGGGTTCATCTGGAACACGCCGCCCCACTCGAACTGGTCCTTGTACTTGGGCACCAGGTGGAAGTGGAGGTGGCAGCCCCCGTCGCCGTAGGCGCCGTAGTTCACCTTGTCGGGGTGGAAGGCCGCGTGGATGGCCTTGGAGGCCCGGGCCACGTCGGCGAAGAAGGCGGTGCGGTCCTCGTCGGAGATGTCCACGAGCTCGCTCACATGGTCCTTGTAGGCCACGATGCAGCGGCCGGGGTGGCTCTGCTCCTTAAAGAGGATAAGGGAGCTTACGGAGAGGTCGCAGATATAGATGCCGAAGGCGTCCAGAAGCTCGCCCCGCATGCAGTAGCCGCAGTTTTGGTCTTTCATATCATGCTCCTTTTCTCAGAGGACGACGCCGTCCTTGAAGATGGATATCTCCCGGGCGCCGTGCTTTTCGGCCTTGGTCTGCTCACCGCTGGCCACGGCCAGCACGAAGTCCAGAAGGCGCTTGCCCGTCACGTCCAGGTCCTCGCCCTGGGCGGCGGTGCCGGCGTTGAAGTCGATCCAGTCCCGCTTTTTGTCGTACAGGGCGGTGTTGGTGGAGATCTTCACCGTGGGGGCGGGGGCGCCGAAGGGGGTGCCCCGGCCGGTGGTGAACAGGATGATGTGGGCGCCGGCGGCGGTGAGGGCCGTGGCGCTGACCAAGTCGTTGCCCGGGCCGGAGAGCATGTTGAGGCCCTTCTTCGTGACCGCCTCGCCGTAGCCCAGCACGTCCACCACCTGGGCGCTGCCGCCCTTCTGTACGCAGCCGCAGGACTTGTCCTCCAGCGTGGTAATGCCGCCGGCCTTGTTGCCGGGGCTGGGGTTTTCATAGACCACCTGGCCGTGGCTGGTGAAGTAGTGCTTGAAGTCCTCCACCATCTTCACGGCCTTGTCGAACACTTCTTTGCTCTCGCAGCGGTTGAAGAGGATGCTCTCCGCGCCGAACATCTCCGGCACCTCGGTGAGCACCGTGGAGCCGCCGGCGGCGATGAGAAGGTCGGAAAACCGGCCCACGGCGGGGTTCGCGGTGATGCCGGAAAGGCCGTCGGAGCCGCCGCACTTCATGCCGATGACCAGCTCCGAGGCGGAGATATCCTCCCGCTGGAAAGAGCCTACATAGTCGGCCAGCTCCTTCAAAAGGGCGGAGGCCGCGGCGATCTCGTCCGACTCTTCCTGGCAGATGAGGAACTTCACCCGCTTATCGTCCCATGTGCCCAGTTCCTGCTTGAACTGGTCCATGGTCAGGTTCTCACACCCCAGGCCCAGCACCAGCACGCCCCCCGCGTTGGGGTGGCGGGCCAGGGCGGCCAGGAGCTTTCTCGTCTGGGCGTGGTCGTCCCCCATCTGACTGCAGCCGAAGGGGTGGGGGAAGGTATAGAGCCCGTCGATGGAACCGGTGACCAGGTGCTGATTCTGCTCCACCAGCTGTTTCGCCACGCTGTTGACGCAGCCCACGGTGGGCAGGATCCATATCTCATTGCGCACCGCCGCCCGGCCGTCGGGCCGGCGGTAGCCCTTGAAGGTATACTCCGCCTTCGGGGGCATGGGCAGCACTTTATGGTCGTAGGTATATTCCCCGTCCTCGGAAAGGCCGGTGCGGACGTTGTGGGTGTGGACCCACGCTCCGGCTGCGATGGGAGCCTTGGCCAGGCCGATGACGCAGCCGTACTTCACCACCTGCCCGCCCTCGGGGATGGGGGCCAGGGCCAGCTTATGGCCCCGCTTCACATCCTCGGCGGCGGTGACGGATATCCCCTGGACCTCCAGGGCTTCGCCCCTGGCTATGTCCTCCAGGGCCACCGCCACGTTGTCCGCGGGATGGATGCGGATGAGCTTCATCCCTGGACCTCCTTCATGGCCTCATAGGGCCCCACAGCCTCGATGCGCTCCAGGGCCTTGGCCACGGCCTCCTCAAAACCGGGGATGGCGGCCAGGACGCCGTCCCACATCTTCTCATTGTTCACCACGGCGTGGGTGATGGCCTTGGCGTCGTCGTCCCTGTGGTCGTAGTAGAAGTCCAGCACCCAGGCGTCGTCCTTCACGGCGTAGGTGTCCGCGCCCCGGATACCGGTGAGGCAGTTCTCGCCCCGCTCCTTTGCGTTGTGGTAGAAGGCGATGTAGGCGGCGAAGGAGAAGGTGATGCAGGGAGGCAGCTTGCCAACCCGCTTTACATACTCCGTGAGGCTCGGCATAACACGGGCCTTCCACTTGGCGGTGGAGTTCAGGGAGATGTCAAGCAATGCGTGGTCGATGTAGGGGTTATTGAACCGCTGGCTCACCGCCGCGGCGAAGTCCAGCAGGTCCTCGCGGGGCAAATCCAGGGTGGGGATGATCTCGTCGTAGATGGTCTTGTTCATGAACCCGTGGATGACCTCGTCCTCCATGCAGTTCCGCACGATGTTCTGCCCCGCCAGGTACGCGCCGAGAACCATGGTGGTGTGGGCGCCGTTCAGGATGCGGACCTTCCGCTGCTTATAGGGGGTGTGGTCGTCCACCACGATGATGGGCAGGCCGGCCTTTTCAAAGGGCAGCTCGTCCTTGATGGACTGGGGGCCCTCGATGACCCAGAAGCCGAACACCTCGCCGGTGTCGATGATGTTGTCCTGATAGCCCAGCTCCTCACAGATGGCCGCGGCCTCCTTTTTGGGGTAGCCGGTGACGATGCGGTCCACCAGGGTGGAGCAGAAGAGGTTCTCGCCCATGGCCCAGGTCTTGAACTCCTCGCCCAGGCCCCACATGTCGATGTACTGGCCCACGCACTTTTTCAGCTCGTCGCCGTTGTGGTCGATGAGCTCGCAGGAGAGGATGATGAACCCGGGCAGGCCCAGCTTATGGCGCTCGAAGAGGAACTGGGTGAGCTTGCCGGGGAAGCTGGAAGCGGGCTTATCCTCGAACTTGCAGGCCGGGTCGAAGACGATGCCGGCCTCGGTGGTGTTGGACACCAGGAAGCGGAGGTCGGGGTTCTTGGCGCAGTCCAGAAGGGCCTGGAAGTCCTCGTAGGGGTTCAGGCACCGGCTGACGCAGGAGATGACCCGCTTGCGGTTGACCTGCTGGCCGTTTTCCCGGCCCCGGAGGAACAGGGTGTACAGCCCCTCCTGGTCGTTGATCATGGGGGCCAGGCCCGGGGCGATGGGCTGGGTCAGGACCACCTTGGCATTGAAGCCGGCGGTCTCGTTCATCACGTCGATGAAGTAGTCCACGAAGGCCCGCAGGAAGTTGCCCTCGCCGAACTGCAGCACCCGCTCGGGGGCCTCTTTCAGAAGATACCCGTCGTAGCCTTGGTCCGCAAGAGTTTTGTAGCTGAGCTTTTCCATGATTTATACCCTTCCTTTTTTAGAATCGATTTTATAACTCCCGTAACTCAGGAGGATGGATACGAGCAGAAGCCCGGTGAACACCGCCACCAGGGTCATGCCGGCCCGGATGCCCGCCCGCTCGGCGGCAAAGCCCACCAAGGCGGGGGTGATGACGCCGCCGATGGAGCCGGTGAGGATGAGGATGGAGCAGCCGAAGTCGTTTCCGCGGATGCAGTCGGAGCCGAAGGCGAAGGCGCTGGGGTAGATGGTGGCCATGAAAAGCCCCGTGCCCATGAGCCCCGCCAGCACCAGGCCGCTTGTGCGGCTTACAAGAAGCAGCAGGAAGCAGGCGAAGAGCCCTATCCCGTCCACCAGCAGCATGACGGGCCGGGGGACCTTTCCCGTGATGGCCGCGCCGATCATCCGGCCGAAGAAGATCACCAGCCACAGAAGGCTGTTCATCATCTGGGACATGTCGGCGCTCAATATGCCCGCGTCCTGGAAGTAGGTCACCAGCCACCCCACGATGGCGTACTCCGCGGAGATGTAGAAAAAGAGCATGGCGCTTCCAAGCCAGAACTGTTTCACCTTCAAAAAGCTCCTGTCCACGGTCCTGACGCCTTTGGTATAATTTTCCGGAGGGAGGGGCATTTTGGCGTAGACAACGAGCTGCGCCAGGCACAGGACCATCAGAAGCCCCGCCACCAGCCGCCAGCCCATGGCCGGCCACCGTCGGGAGAACACCACCAGGATGATGGGGCTCAAAAGCGCCCCCACGGCGAAGCAGCCGTGCAGCAGGTTATAGCCCCGTGCCGCCTTCTCCCCGGGCAGGGTGGAGACCATGGTGTTGGAGAAGTTGGAGTTGCCGCCCCGGGCCACGCCGGTCATGAAGAAGGCGGCGATCATGAAGATGGGCGCGCCCAGGCCGCTCAAAAAGATGAGGTAGGCCACGGCCATCCACACGGCCAGGGACAGGATGCTCTTCCGCCGGCCCAGGAGGGCGGGCAGCACGCCGGCGACGATGGTGGCCAGCATGTTGCCCGTGCTCTGGCAGCTCAGCAGCACCCCGGTCAGGTCGTAGCTGAACCCATAGGTCTCCCGCAGGAACGGGATGAAGGAGCCCAGGGGCTGGCTGGCAGCGCCGCTGGCGAAAAAGGCGAACAGGACGCAGTACAGAAGACGGTTTTGCTGTTTTTCTTCCAAGGTCAGGTGCTTCCTTTTATTACAGGTCAAAGTAACGCGCGGCGTTATAGTAGCATATACCCTCGACGATCTTCTTCAGGGCCGCGTCGTCGGCGGGATACTCGCCGTTCTCCACCCAGTGGCCGATGAGGTTGCACAGGATGCGGCGGAAGTAGTCGTGGCGGGCATAGCTGAGGAAGGAGCGGGAGTCGGTGAGCATGCCCACGAAGTTGCCCAGCAGGCCAAGGTTGGCCAGGGACTTCATCTGGGCCTCCATGCCGCTCTTGGTGTCGTTGAACCACCAGGCGGAGCCGTGCTGGATCTTGCCGGGGATCTCGTCGGACTGGAAGCAGCCCAGCATGGTGCCCAGCTGCTCATTGTCGGCGGGGTTCAGGGAGTAGAGAATGGTCTTGGGGCACTTCCCCTCCATGTCCAGGGCGGACAGGAACCGGGCGATGTCGCCGCCGCAGGTGTTCTGGGCGATCATGTCGAAGCCCGTGTCCGGGCCCATTTTGGCGTACATCCGCTCGTTCATGTTCCTGAGGCAGGAGTAGTGCAGCTGCATGGCGATGCCGAGACGGTGGTATTCCTTGCCCAGGTGCAGGAGGATGGCGGTCTGATAGCCCTCCGCCTGCTCCAGGGTGACCTCGCCGCCGTCCATGACCTTTTTGAAGGCCGCGTTGGCCGCCACGTCGCTCACTGGGCGGAAGGGAATGTAGTCCAGGCCGTGGTCGCTGGCCCGGCAGCCCAGCTTTTTGAAGAACTCCAGCCGCTCCGTCAGCGCGGCGCACACGTCGGCGACGCTGTCCAGGGACTTTTTGCCCACGCTGGCGGCCAGCTTGCCGATGTACTCGGCGAAGCCGGGCTTATTGATGTTGATGGCCTTGTCGGGGCGGAAGGAGGGGCAGACCTTGAATTTGATGGTGGGGTCCGCGGCGATCTTCTCGTGCCATTCCAGGGTGTCGATGGGGTCGTCGGTGGTGCCGATGAAGGCCACGTTGGCCTGCTCGATGAGGCCCCGGACGGTCATCCTGGGGTCGTTCTGCAGCTTATCCTTCGCCATGTCCCAGACCTCGTCCACGGTCTCGGGGCAGAGGTACTTTTCGTAGCCGAAGAACTTGTGCAGCTCCAGGTTGCACCAGTGGTACATGGGGTTGCCGATGGCCATGACCAGGGTCTCGGCGAACTTCTCAAGCCGCTCCTTGTTGGGCTTGTGGCCGGACACATAGTCCTCGTTCACGCCGTTGGAGCGCATCAGGCGCCACTTGTAGTGGTCGCCGAAGAAGCTGCCGTCCGGGTTCTCGCCCCCCAGCCACACCTGGGTCAGGTCCTCGAACTTCCGGTCCTCGTATATCTCCTGGGGCGGGATGTGGCAGTGGTAGTCCACCAGGGGCAGGGGCTCGGCGTAGTCGTGGAAAAGATGCTTCGCGGTCTCGGTCTCCAGAAGGAAATCCTTGTCCATAAATGCTTTTGCCATGATGCTTAACTCCTTTTCATTATGTATTGCTGCCCCGCCGGTCCTTGCGCTTGGCCTCGGGGACGTGTGTACATATAAAGGCCCACATCGGGCCGCTGCCCTCGCCGGGGTCGGGCAGGAGATAGGCCTGGTTGTCGCTGACATAGAGGGCCGTGCAGACCTTGAGGCGCACGGCGAGATAGATGCTGTCCCACGGGTAATCCACGTGGTTTTCCCGCACCGTCACCTTCATCCCGGCGTCGGTCAGGTCCAGGGTGTAGGCCAGCGGGGCCGTGGAGAGCTTTAACTGCTTCGACTGGGCCCGGATGGAGAGGAAGAAGGCCAGAATGTACCATATGGGCAGCACCAGGCCAATGGTCAGCAGCACCGTGCCCAGCATCACCGCCCCCTGACGGATGGAGCGCATAGCAAAACACACCGCGGCGAAGGCGCACATGATGAGGGCGAAGAGGAGGGGGCCCTTCCAGCGCCGGCGGCGGACCAATACGTCATAGATGGAGAAGGAGCGGAACACCGCCGGGGTGATGCGCCCTTCGATATGGTATTCGTGCTTATCCATGGGCATAGCCCCCCTATCATCCTAGTCATCCATGATCATATTTGCACAGCGAACAGTTTTTTGCAAGTCTCTCCCGCCAATTTTGTCGCTTTAAACAAAAAAATTGCCAAAATTTCTTCAATCTGCGAATGGACCAGGCTGTGCATTTGTGCTATATTTTTTGTATTCAGAGTCGTTCTCTGGGCACAAATGAACATGGCGCAAAACGGGTACCCGTTTTGCATGGGATAGGCACTATCCCATGACGGGGCCCTCCAGAACGTGATCCCGGCCCGGGCGCGGGCCAAAAACATACAGTCAAATATTTTTTAGGAGGACCTGAAAATGAAGAAACTTCTCTGCATGCTTTTGGCTGTCATGATGATCGCCAGCCTGGGCATGACCAGCGCCTTCGCGGCCGAGCCCGAGGTGACCCTGGTCTATGCCGAGCTGAACCCCCTGGATTCCATCGTGGGCACCCTGGCCCAGGACTTCAAGGACAAGGTGGAAGAGATCTCCGGCGGCCAGATCGCCATCGACCTGCAGCCCAACGGCGTTCTGGGCAACGAAGCCCAGATCCTGGACGGCATCCTGGGCGGCAGCACGTCCGTTGACATCTGCCGTATCTCCGCTTTCGCGCTGAACGCTTACGGCTGCACCAAGGCCACCCTGCTGAGCCTGCCCTACACCTTCGTCTCCCGCGAGCACTTCTGGGCTTTCGCCAACAGCGATCTGGCTGACGAGTTCCTGATGGAGCCCCAGGAGATCGGCCTGCCCCTGCGGGGCATCTGCTACGGCGAGGAGGGCTTCCGTCACTTCTTCACCAAGGACCCCGTTGAGAAGATCGAGGACCTGGCCGGCATGAAGCTGCGCGTGTCCGAGGACCCCGTTATGACCGGTCTGGTCAAGGGCCTGGGCGCCAGCCCCACCGTGGTGAACTTCAATGAGCTCTACTCCGCCCTGCAGACCGGCGTCTGCGACGGCGCTGAGCAGCCCATCGCCAACTACAAGTCCAACGCCTTCCAGGAAGTCGCCCCCAACCTGATCCTCGACGGCCACACGCTGGGCGCCGTGCAGCTGGTCATCACCGACACCGCCTGGAACAAGCTGACCGAGGAGCAGCAGGGCTGGATCATGGAGGCTGCCGACTACGCTTCCAACAAGAACGCTGAGAATTCCCAGGCTGCTGAGGACGAGGTCCTGCAGGAGCTGAAGGACGAGGGCATCAATGTTGTCGAGGTCGAGGACAAGAGCGTTTGGGCTGACGCCTGCGCCGACGTCATCACTGCCAACATGAACGGCAACGACGAGCTCTATCAGCAGATCCTGGACATGGCTCCCTGAGTCATTGCCCCTAAGAACTAAAACATAACTCCGCGGCGGGAGCGCAGGGTCCTCCTGTGCTCCCGCCGTTCGTTTCATGAAGAGGAAAGGAGCGGGCGTTACATATGCCGAAATTCTTCGTTACGCTCGACAAGATCCGTCCGGTCTATGACGTGGCCTACAAGGTGATCATGGTCATCTGCAAGCTGCTGCTGACCATCGACATCCTGGTCACGTCTTTCGCCGTGCTGGGCCGATATGTGCCCTTCATCCCCGACCCCGCCTGGACGGAGCAGGTCGTGCTCACCTGCATGGTCTATATGGCCGTGCTCTCCGCCACCCTTGCCATCCGCAAGGGGGCCCACATCCGCATGACGGCCCTGGACCGCTATCTGCCCGACAAGCTGATCATGGTCCTGGACGTGCTTGCGGACCTGGCCGTGATGGCCCTGGGCATCATCTTCCTGTACTACGGCTGGCAGGTGTGCCAGTCCCCCCTGGCCAAGTTCGGCAAGTATGAGTCCATGCCCTGGCTGAGCCGGTTCTGGATGTACTTCCCCATCCCCGTGGCGGGCGTGGGCATGATCATCTTCGAGCTGGAAGCCGTCTATAATCACATCAAGGCGTTCTTCGTGCCGGCGGAAAAGGAGGGGAAGAAAGTATGAGTCCTGAGACCTTAGGTACTGTCGTTCTGCTGGGAAGTTTCCTGGTCATGATCTTTCTCCGCTTCCCCATCGCCTACGCGGTGGGCCTGTCCACAGTCCTGTGCCTGCTGACCCAGGGTCAGCAGCTTGTGGTCCTGCCCCAGCAGATGGTCCGGGGCGTGTGGAGCTACAGCCTGATGGCCGTGCCCTTCTTCATCACCATGGGCGTGCTCATGGGCACCGGCGGCATATCGGAAAAGCTCATAGCATTGGCAAACTCCCTGGTGGGCTGGATGCGCGGGGGCCTGGCCATGGTGAACATCGTGGCCTCCTACTTCTTCGGCGGCATCTCCGGCTCCGCCTCCGCCGACACCGCCTCCCTGGGCTCCCTGCTCATCCCCATGATGGTCAACGAGGGCTATGACGCGGACTTCTCCACGGCGGTCACCATCACCTCCTCCTGCGAGGGCCTGCTGGTGCCCCCCAGCCACAACATGGTCATCTACGCCACCACCGCCGGCGGCATCAGCGTGGGCAGCCTCTTCCTGGCCGGCTACCTGCCCGGCGCCCTGCTGGCCGTGAGCCTGATGGTGGGCTCCTACATCATCTCCGTCAAGCGCCACTATCCCAAGGGAGATAAGTTCAGCATCAAGCGCTTTTTCAAGCAGCTGGCCACCTCCTTCTGGGCCCTGGCCGCCATCATCATCGTGGTGGTGGGCGTGGTCGGCGGCGTGTTCACCGCCACCGAGAGCGCCGCTATCGCGGTCATCTACTCGCTGATCGTCAGCGTGTTCATCTACAAGGGCCTGAACTGGAAGGGCGTGTGGCAGAGCCTGGAGCAGTGCATCAATACGCTGGCCATCGTGCTGATCTTGATCGCCACGTCCTCCGCCTTCGGCTTCTGCCTGACGCTGCTGCACGTGCCCGACACGGCCGCCCGGCTCATCACCAGCGTGTCCGACAACCCCATCGTGATCGCCCTGATGCTGAACGTGATCCTGCTGGTGCTGGGCTGCATCATGGACATGGCCCCCATCATCCTGATCGCCACGCCCATCCTCCTGCCCATCGCCACCTCCATCGGCATCGACCCCATCCAGTTCGGCATCATGGTCATCCTCAACTGCGGCATCGGCCTGCTGACGCCGCCTGTGGGCGCGGTGCTGTTCATCGGCTCCGCCGTGGGCAAGACGCCCATGGAAAAGGTGGTCAAGGCCACCCTGCCCTTCTACCTGTGCATGCTGATCGCGCTGCTGCTCATCACCTTCGTGCCCCAGATCAGCCTGCTTGTCCCCAACCTGCTGGCGAAATAAGACAGTCGCAAAAACAAAGGGAGGCAAATACCCCCAGGGGTGTTTGCCTCCTCTTGCGGAAAGGAGTATAATATCATGCTGAGCTATCCCGAGAAAAAACAGCGCTGGGTGGAGTACGCCAAGTGCGTCCCCACATCCGGCGGCGAGGGCGTGACCCGCCGGGTCCTGGCCTTCACGGACAACGTCATGTGCGTGGAGAACCGCTTTGAAAAGGGCGCCGTGGGCTCCCTGCACAGCCACCCCCACACCCAGATCACCTACGTGGTCAGCGGCGCCTTCTCCTTCACCATCGACGGCGAGACCCGCACGGTCCGGGCGGGGGACACCCTCCTCAAGGAGGACGGCGTGCCCCACGGGTGCGTGTGCCTGGAGGCGGGCGTGCTGCTGGACGTGTTCTCTCCCATGCGGGAGGACTTCGTTAATTAACATAATTCAATTTACATAATACTATCGGCGCCACAGGAGGCAGCGATGACCAGGTTCTATCTCATACGCCACGCGGAGGCGGAGGGCAACCTCTACCGCCGGGCCCAGGGACAGTATGACTCCAATATCACCATGCTGGGCCGCCGGCAGGTGGCCGCCCTGGCGGAGCGGTTCAAAACGGAACATATTGACGCCCTGTGGGCCAGCGACCTCATCCGCACCCAGTCCACCGCCAGCGCCATTTTGAAGTACCACCCCGAGCTTGCGATGCACACGGATAAAAATCTCCGGGAGGTGGACGTGGGCTGCTGGGAGGACCATACCTGGGGGGAGGTCGGCCGGGACTTTACCGAGCAGTACTGGAACTTCACCCATGACCCGGCTAAGTGGCATGTGCCCGGCAGCGAGGACTACGCCGCGCTGTTGGCCCGGCTCAAGGGGGCCCTGCTGGGCCTGGCGGAGGCATATCCCGGCAAGACCGTGGCGGCGGTGAGCCACGCCTTCGCCATCCGGTCCCTGGCCTCGGACCTGTCCGGCACCCCCTTCGGGGAGATGCCCTTCGGGGACAACACCGCCGTCACCACCATAGAGGCGGAGGGCGGCGCCCTGCGGCTGACCGCCTACGGCGACGGATCCCACCTGGGGGAACTGAGCACCTTCGCCCGGCAGGGCCTGGCGGCGGACCACCGGGGCAAAAAGGCGGACGGGACCTTCGCGCCCCTGGACCCGCGGACCGAGAGCGGGCTATACACCCGTGCCTACCGGGAGACGTGGCAGGCAAGCCACGGGAGCCTCGCGGGCTTCGTGCCCACGCTGTACCTCACCGAGGCCGCCCGTCGGGCGGCGGAGGACCCCCGGTGCCTGGTGAAAATATCCTATGATAGCGCCCTGGCCGGGCTCATCGAGCTGGACCCGGACAGGGGCGGGGAGGCCGGCGCCGGCTGGATCAGCCTCATCTGGGTGGAGCAGGCCATGCGCCAGCGCCGGTTCGGCGCCCAGCTCCTGGGCCATGCGGTGAGCTATTTCCGCCATAGGGGCCGGGACAAGCTGCGGCTGCACGTGTCCCAGACCAACGACGACGCCCTGCGGTTTTATGAGGCCGTGGGCTTTCGGAAGACCGGCACGGCCCGGGGCGTGGGCGGGCCGCTCTACCTCATGGAGATGGACATCGCCCCCCGGGTATGGCGCCTGCCATGAGGCCGTCGCCGCTGTATCTGGACGCCCCGCCCAAGGTGGAGCGGGTGCACATAGGCCGGGACCGGCGCATCGTGTGCGTGTCGGATATCCACGGGGATTTGGCCTGCTTGAAGGGGCTGCTGGAAAAGTGCGCCCTGACGGATAGGGACGTGCTCATGCTGGTGGGGGACATCCTGGAAAAGGGGCCCGACTCCCTGGGCACGCTGCGGTATGTGATGGCGCTCTCCCGGGAGCGGGAGGTGCACGCCGTGTGCGGCAACTGCGACTTCTGGCAGAACTTCTGCGACTACCCCGAGGACCCAGGCCAGAACGCCTTTTACCTGCAATATCTCGTGGGCCGCAACCGGGGCTGGGGCGACGGGCTCATCGCCCAGATGCTCCGTGAGCAGGGGATAGCCATCCGCCCGGACATGGACCTTTCCGCCGCGAAGGCGGCGGTGCGGGACAATTATGGGCCCGAGCTGGACTTTCTCCGGGCCCTGCCCCACATCATCGAGACGGAGGACTATACCTTCGTCCATGGCGGCCTGGCGCCGGAAAAGGGCGCCTTCGCCTGTATGAAGCTGGACGCCTACCGCTCTGTGGCGCGGCCCCATGAGAAGTGGACCGTGGTGGGCCACTGGCCGCTGGTGCTGTACCATGAGGACGTGGTGGACGCCCGGCCCATCGTGGACGGGGACCTGAAGCTCATCAGCATCGACGGCGGGCGGGTATTGAAGGACGACGGGCAGCTGAACGCATTCTTCCTGCCGGACATGACGTGGACGAGCTATGATGGCTTTCCCACGGCGCGGGTGAAAACTGCCCAACAGGCCAACGAGCGGCACTGGTACATCCGCTACGGGGATAACGCCGTCCAGATCCTGGACGAGACGGACGGCTTCTGCCGGGTGCGGCATATCCGCACAGGGTACGTGATGGAGAACGTCCCCGCGGACCACATCCTGACCCGGGAGGGCGACAAAGCGACCATCAACGACATCACCGACTACCGCCTGCCCCTGAACGCGGGGGACGAGATCAGCGTGGTGCGCAAAACGCCCCGGGGCATCATGTGTAAAAAGGACGGCGTCTCCGGGTGGTACTATGGGGAGATAGAGGAATAATGGATGCGCCCCGGGGTCATCCCCGGGGCGCGGTTTATTTTGGAATGGCTTATACTGATGCGGACTGGAACGGGCGGATGTCCTGTATCTCTTTGGCCATGCTGGCCTTCAGCTCCCGCAGGTCGATGTCGTTCTGCATATCCAGAAAATAGCGGTCCGAGACGCCGAAATACTTTGCCAGGCGCAGAGAGGTGTCCGCCGTGATCTTCCGCCGGTCGTGAAGAATGTCCTGGATGCGGGATGTGGGAACATGGATGGCCTGGGCCAGCTTATAGGCCGACACGCCCAGCGGCTCCATAAATTCCTCCCACAGTATCTCGCTCATCTTGGGGGTAGGTATCGTGTCAGGCATTGGGATCCTCCATTCTGGTCATAATATGCCTCTGTACTGTCAGTGATAATCGACGATCTCAACGTTGCAAAAATCGTTGCCATCCACAGCGAAACATATGCGGTACCGGTCATTGACCCGGATGCTGTATTGTCCCGCTCTGTCGCCGGAAAGCCGCTCCAAACGGTTTCCGGGCGGAACGCGCAGATCCTCCAAACATCCTGCATCGTCGATCATGATCAGCTTGCGAAGCGCTGTTCGCTGAACGGCCTGGGGGAGCTTGGAGGAAAAAATCTGACGGTAGACCTTTTCCGTTTCCCGGTCCGCAAAGCTCTTTATCATGACAGCATTATACCCGCTTAACGTGTATATGTCAAGCGGGTATATTCGATGAAGAGTAGTCCCGCCCTTGTAGTTCAGGGGGAGCGGGGTTATAATCATGGCAAACGGGGCCCCAAATCGGGGCTACCGAGGAGAAACATATATGACTGACTGGTTTACCGTTGAGAAAATTGACGCTCAGACATTCGCGATCAGCGAATACAAACATTGGGAAGAAACACATTGTTATCTGTTATGCGGGCAAGAAAAAGCGCTTTTGATCGATACGGGCTTGGGCGTCTCTGATATCAGGAAAATCGTGGACAGCTTGACAGAATTGCCTGTTTTGGCAGTTACTACCCATGTTCATTGGGACCACATCGGCGGGCACCGGTATTTTGGTAACATAGCTGTGCATGAACTGGAGAAAGAATGGCTCTCTGTTAATTTTCCGATACCTCTGCAAGTTGTCAAAAATAATTTAACAAAATTCCCTTGTGATTTCCCGGCAGAATTTGATATTGATGCCTATCGCATTTTTCAAGGTATACCGCAAAGAATTTTGCATGATGGGGACTGGCTGGATTTGGGCAATCGGAAGATTCAGGTCGTTCACACACCGGGACACTCTCCTGGACACTGCTGTTTCTATGAGCCAGGGAGAGCGTATCTGTTTTCCGGGGATTTGATTTATAGAGGTTGTCTTTACGCGTTTTATCCGACGACCGACCCGCGGCTTTTCTATCACTCCGTAAAGCGCGTACAGAACTATAAAATTACAAAAATCTTACCTGGTCATCATCAGTTAAGCATCCCTGTTTCCATGATAGACGAAATTGAAACTGGGTTTGCACAAATAGAGAAGAACGGCAAACTCAAACAAGGGAATGGATTATTTGAGTTTGGAGATTTCCAGATCCAAATCTGAACTGCAGATTCCTGTATAACGAAGAATCAACTGAGCGCCCCGGGGACGACCCCGGGGCGTAACCATTTTAATTCTGTTTAAATTCCCTTAATACCAGCCCCGGGTTCTTCTCTTCGGCCCAGCGGATGGACCACTGGCCGCCGAAGACCAGAAGGTCGTTGCCGCGGAAGTCCTGGACCCAGCGGCTGTCGGTGCCCAGGTTGAGGCGGCTCAGGTCCATGTCCTTATTCTCCACCCAGCGGACGAACTGATAGGGCAGGCCCCGGCGGCGCACCTCCACGCCGTACTCGGTCTTGAGTCGGTATTCCAATACTTCCAATTGCAGCACGCCCACCACGCCCACGATGACCTCCTCCAGGCCGGCGCCGGGAGCGTGGAATATCTGGATGGCGCCCTCCTGGGCGATCTCCATCATGCCCTTTTCAAACTGCTTGCGCTTCATGGTGTCGATGCGCTCCACGGCGGCGAATATCTCCGGGGCGAAGGTGGGGATGCCCTCGAAGGTGACCTTTTTCGCCTTGTCGCACACCGTGTCGCCGATGGCGAAGATGCCGGGGTCAAAGATGCCGATGATGTCGCCGGCATAGGCCTCGTCGATGATCTGGCGGCTGTCCGCCATCATCTGCTGGGGCTGGGCCAGGCGCAGGGTCTTGCCCCCCTGGACGTGCAGGTATTCCTTGTCCCGCTCGAATTTGCCCGACACCACCCGCATGAAGGCGATGCGGTCCCGGTGGGCCTTGTTCATATTGGCCTGTATCTTGAAGACGAACGCGGAAAAATGCTCGTCAAAGGGGTCCACGGTGCCTTCCGCGGCCTCCCGGGGCAGTGGCGGGGGCGTCAGGGCCAGAAAGCTCTTCAAAAAGGGCTCCACGCCGAAGTTGGTGAGGGCCGAGCCGAAGAACACCGGGCTCAGCTGCCCCTTGTGGACCTGGTCCAGGTCGAACTCATAGCCTGCCCCGTCCAGAAGCTCCACGTCCGCCTCCAGGGTCTCCCGTAAGGTGGTGCCCAAGAGGGCGTCCAGGGCGGCGGTGTCCTCCAGGGTATGCTCCTCTGCCTGGATGCGGCTGGCGCCCCGATGGGCGTCGCCGAAGGAGAGTATCTTGCCGCTCTGGCGGTCATAGACCCCCTTGAAATCCCGGCCGCAGCCGATGGGCCAGTTCATGGGGTAGGTGCCGATGCCGAACTCCTGCTCCAGCTGCTCCATGAGATCATAGGGGCTGCGGGCCTCCCGGTCCAGCTTGTTGATGAAGGTGAAGATGGGGATATGGCGCATGGCGCAGACCTTGAAGAGCTTCCTGGTCTGGGGCTCGATGCCCTTGGCCGCGTCGATGACCATCACGGCGCTGTCCGCCGCCATCAGGGTGCGGTAGGTGTCCTCGGAGAAGTCCTGGTGGCCCGGGGTGTCCAGGATGTTGATGCAGCAGCCGTCATACTCGAACTGCATGACGGAGGAGGTGATGGAGATGCCCCGCTGCTTTTCAAGCTCCATCCAGTCCGATACCGCGTGGCGGGCGGAGGCCTTGCCCTTCACCGCCCCGGCGAGCTGTATGGCGCCTCCGTAGAGGAGGAGCTTTTCCGTGAGCGTGGTCTTGCCCGCGTCCGGGTGGGAGATGATGGCGAAGGTCCGCCGGCGGTGGATCTCGTTTTTCAAGTCGGCCATGATAGTACCTGCCTCAATAGACTCATGTAATCTGTAATATTATCATCCCGGCAAGAGAAAATCAATTCCCGCCTGGCCCGGTCCGGGAATTTTTTTACTTTCCCGACGGCGTCCGCCCCCTTTCGACAGGCACTTTGGACCATGCTAGGGGCATACGGAGAGGGGGCGGGCATTATGCGGCGCGTGATACTTACACTTTTGGCGGCGGCGCTGGCTATCATCATATCCCTGCGGGTGGAGCAGGAGCCTGCGGCGGTATCGGCCCTGGCGCCGGTGCGCTGGGATGGGGAACGCTATAACGTGATGGCGGAGCCCTACGGCGACGGGGAGCTTCAGACCCCCGGCAGCGGGGCCAGGGCGGAGATAGAGAGCTGGTATCTTGGGCGGGTCCCCACCCTGAAAAACGGCTGCACCGGCCTGCTGGCGGGGCAGAACGTGGTACTTGTTCTCGCGCCGGACTGGCGGGCGGATGAGAGTTCCCCGACGCTGGACAGGCTCTCCGCCGAGGGGGCGCGGTTCACCGACGTATACGCCCCGGACTGGTACCAGGGGCCGGATGGGCGGGAGTTCGCGCTGCTGGCGGGCATGACGCCGGTCACCGTCCAGGAGCGGACCGCCCTGGCCTGGACCGGCGGGCAGGGGATATGCCTGCCCTTCGCCCTGGCCCAAAGCATGGGCCGGGCGGGGTATGAGACATGTGCCTTCCCCGCCCGGGCGGGGTATGAAAATGCCTACAGTGCCCTGGGCTTCGGCCATATCCTGCCGCCGGCCACGGCCCTCTCCGACAGTCTGGATGACCTGGGCGCGGGGCCGTGGCTGGCATACTGGGTCCTGCCGGGGGAAGGGGAGGGGGCGCTCACACCCCTCATAACGGCGCTGGAGAGCCGGGGCCTTGCCCGGAACACGGCGATGTGCGTTCTTACCGGGAGCGCCGAGTCCTTGCGGGGGCATATGTTCCTATGGGGCGATGGACTCTCCGGCCTCACCGTGGACATGCCCTGCTCGGAGCTGGATATCGCGCCCACGCTTTTAAATCTGCTGGGGGTGGAAATGGACAGCCGTTTCTTCTCCGGCCGGGACCTGTTCGCCCCGGCCGGGGAGGAGAGTGACCATCCGGTGGGCCTCTACGGCAGCGCTTTCTCCGACTGGGTGACGGAGAAGGGGCGCTATGAGGCGGTCCGGGACCAATTCGTCCCGGGGCCGGGGGTGAGCATGAGCCAGACGGAGCGGGAGCGGTATGTGTCCCGGATGCGGACGGAGATATACGAGCGGTATGTGTACGCTGGGCGGGTGCTGCAGACGGACCACTTCCGGGCGGCCCGGGGGTGAAGAAACGCTGTTGCGTTTGGGGAAAGACTGATGTATAATACAGATAAGTATGGACTTGCGCACCTGCGTGCGCTTTCTATAACAGGGGGAGGGATGGTATCATGAAGACAAAGCGTGTTGCGATCGTACTGCTGGTGCTGGCACTGGTGGTCGGCGCGGAAGCGCTCCTCATGAGCAGCCTTACCGGGAACGGGGGCGGCGGCCCCGCGGCCACGCCGCAGCCCTCAGTCAGCCCGGAGCCCACAGATGTGCCCGCCGCCGTCACGCCTACGGCGCCGCCGGCCATGACGAACACGTTCCGGCCCGGCTTCACCAGCCCGCCCAACAACGTGGGCGCCGACAACAATAATTCCAGCCCCACCCGGGCCCCGTCGCCGACCAATGCGCCTGAGCCCACCAGGGCGCCGGCCACTGCCACGCCCAAGCCCACCGCGCCTCCCACGGAGCCGCCTCCGGTGGAGAGCGTGACGGCCTCCAACAGCTTCAGCTCCTATACCGGCGTGGGCCTCAACATGTCCGTGAGCTGGACGGCCACAGACCTGGGCGACGGCACCACACGCCTCAGTATCAACGGCACCGTCAACTCCTACGCCCTGGAGGTGATGAGCCTGCCGGTATCCATCAGCTTCAGCGGCTATACCCGCTCCCTCATGGGCAACAGCATCAGCGCGGGAGACGGCCTGCACTCCAACGGCCTGTTCTCCACCAGCATGGATGTGCCCACCGGCACCTCCGGCACCATGACGGTCACCTGGAGCTACAACGGCACCTACAGCGGTACGGAGATATCCGACGTCACCGCCTCCGATTTCGTCTATACCAACTGATACGCGCTTCACGGCCCCGGTACGGTGTGCCGGGGCCTTATTTTGTGAACAAGACAGGGGAGAGAGGATGAAACGAGAGACGTTTGGCTCCCGGCTGGGCTTCCTGCTGGTGAGCGCCGGGTGCGCCATCGGCATCGGGAACGTGTGGCGGTTCCCCTATGTGGCCGGCCAGAACGGCGGAGGGCTGTTCGTGCTGTTTTACCTCCTGTTCCTGTTCATCATGGGCGTGCCTGTGCTGACCATGGAGCTGGCCGTGGGCCGGGCGGGGCGGAAGAGCGCCCTGCGGGCCTACCAGGCGCTGGAGCCCAGGGGGACCAAGTGGCACATCCACGGCGTGGTGTGCATGATCGGCAACTACATCCTCATGATGTACTACACCACCGTGTCCGGCTGGATGCTGGGCTATTTCGTCAAGTTCCTTACCGGGACTTTCAATGGCATGGACGCCGGGGCGGTGGACGGGGTGTTCTCGGCCCTGATGGCGAGCCCCACGGAGATGACCCTATGGATGGCCATAGTGGTGCTCTTCGGCTTTCTGGTGGTGAGCCTGGGCCTGCAGGGCGGATTGGAGCGCATCAGCAAGGTGCTCATGAGCGCCCTTCTGGTGCTCATCGTGGTGCTGGCCGTGCACTCCCTCCTCCTGCCCGGAGCGGGAGAGGGACTTACATTCTACCTGGTGCCCCACCTGGGCCAGGCTATGGAGATGGGCCTGGGGAAGGTCATCACCGCGGCCATGAACCAGGCGTTCTTCACCCTGGGCCTCGGCATCGCGTCCATGGAGATATTCGGAAGCTATATGTCCAGGGACAACACCCTTGCCGGCGAGGCGGTGCGCATCAGCGGGCTGGACACCTTCGTGGCCCTTTCCAGCGGCCTCATCATCTTCCCGGCCTGCTTTGCCTTCGGCGTGGAGCCCGCGGCGGGCCCGCCTCTCATCTTCCTCACTCTGCCCAAGGTGTTCGTGAATATGGCCGGAGGCCGGCTGTGGGGGACGCTGTTCTTCCTCTTCATGACCTTCGCCAGCTTCTCCACGGTCATCGCCGTGTTTGAGAATATCATTGCCGCCTGCATCGACAACCTGGGCTGGAGCCGGAAAAAGGCGGTGCTTGTAAACGCGGTGTTCGTGCTCATTGCGAGCCTGCCATGTGTGCTGGGCTTCAATGTGTGGAGCGATGTGCGCCTGATAGGGGGCCGGGACGTGCTGGACACGGAGGACTTCCTTGTCAGCAATCTGCTGGCGCCCATCGGCTCGCTCATATACCTTCTCTTCTGCGTGAGCAAGTGGGGCTGGGGCTACGACAAGTACATGGCCGAGGCCAACACCGGCGCGGGCCTGCGCCTGCCGGAGGGGAAATGCATGAAGTTCTACCTGCGGTTCATCCTGCCGGTGCTCATCCTCATTATCCTGATACAGGGTCTCGTCTGACGAAAGGAGAAATGACATGAAAAAGATAGCTATCCTGTTCCTGTGCCTCATGACGCTGCTGTCCGGCTGTGCCGCGTCCGTCATCGCCCCGGGCGAGGCGGGGGTGCGCTACGGCTTCGGCGGCCTGTCGGCGGCCCTGGACGGGGAGAGCTTGGACCTCTCCGGCCTGAACGCGGTGCTGGAGGTGGCGGAGAACGACGACACTAGGGGCGCCCGGCTCTATTTGGAGAACGAGGGCCAGATCTACGCCGAGTTCATCGTCACCATCACCGGCGATGAGGTGGCCGTCGCGGCCAACGGCCAATCCAGCGGCTCCCGCGTCTATACCGTCACGGACCCGGACACCGCCGAGGCGGTGTACCACGGCATAGGCGACTTCATCATGCCGGACTTTGAGAACATGACCGACGAGGAGATGGAGGCCTACATGGCCCAGCTGGAGGAGAGGCTGGGCGAGCTGGACGTGCCGGAGCTGACCGAGGAGGAGATACAGGCGTCCGCGGAGCAGGCCCAGGCGTATGCCGACCTCATGGGGCGGTGCCTCACCGAGGCGGAGCCCATGGAGCTGGAGGGCATGACCTATACCGGCATGACCCTCAACGTCACCGAGGCGGACGTGGCCGAGCTTCTTCGCATCCGCGGCCTCACCGGCGCGGCCCAGTCCCTGGAGGACGGGGGCCTGGCCCTGGGGATGACGGGGGACTTCCGCGTCAGTGAGGACGGGCAGAAGAGCTATACCGACCTGACCATCAACATCGCCATGCCCGGGCAGGACACCTACAGCTTCCTGATCGTCGCCGACGGCGCCGAGACCGGCAAGACGGGCCTGGACGTCACCGCGCTGGAGGACGGCAAAGAGCTGGGCACGGTCCATCTGGACCTGCTGGGCGGCGGCGTGGCCGAGGCCCCCTGGCTGGATGTGGACACTTCCGAGGCCACGGACCTCACCGGGATGACCGGGGAGGAGCTGGAAAACGAGCTGGTCATGGCCCTGGGCAGCCTGGGCGGACAGGCTATGGCGGGCCTCGCCATCGCGGCGGCCAACGCCGCTGTGGACTAAAAATATAGCAAGCAAAGCCTCCGGGAGGACAAGTTGGAGCAGTTCAAGCAAGACATAAAGCGCATCGTCTATGAGTGGGGCGCGTTTGTGCGCTGGGCGGTGCTGGCGGCGCTGACCGGCGCGGTCGTGGGTGGGGCGGCAGTGGCCTTTCACTGGTGCATCGGCACGGTCACGGCCCTTCGCAGCATGGAGCCCCGGCTCATATGGCTGCTGCCCATTGCCGGCGCCCTCATCGCCCTGGCGTACAAGCTCTGCGGCATGGAGCAGGACAAGGGCACCAACCAGATCCTCCTGGCGGTCCGGGACAACGAGCCGGTGAAGCTGCGGATGGCGCCGCTCATCTTCTTCGCCACCGTGGCCACCCACCTGGCCGGCGGCTCCGCCGGGCGGGAGGGGGCGGCCCTGCAGCTGGGCGGCTCCATCGCCTCCTGGACGGGGCAGAAGCTCAAATTGGACGGAAGAGACAGGCGCATCCTGGTCATGTGCGGCATGGCCGCGGCGTTCTCGTCCCTTTTTGGCACGCCCATCACCGCGGCGGTGTTCGCCATCGAGGTGGCCAGCGTGGGGGTCATGTACTACGCCGCCATCGTGCCCTGTCTGGTGTCCTCGGTCAGCGGCTTCATCCTGGCCCGTGCCCTGGGCCTGCACGGCCTGGTGGGCTACAACGCCGGGACGGTACCGGCCCTGTCCGCCGCCAGCATGTGGCAGACGGTGGTGCTGGGTATCGCCTGCGCGGCGGTGGCCATCCTCTTCTGCGTGGCCATGCACCAGGGCCATAAACTTTACGAGACCTACATAAAAAACAGCGTGCTCCGGGCCGCCGTGGGCGGATGCGTGGTGCTGGCGCTGACGCTGCTCTGGGGCAGCCAGGACTATTCCGGCGCCGGGGACGAGCTCATCCGGCAGATGCTGAACGGCCGCAGCGCCTGGTACATGTTCCTTTTAAAAATACTCTTCACGGCCCTGACCATGGGGGCGGGGTTCCGGGGCGGCGAGATCGTGCCCGCGCTGTGCGTGGGCTGCGCCTTTGGCACCTGGATGGGCCCCCTGCTGGGCCTGCCCCAGGGTTTTTCCGGGGCGCTGGGCATGGCGGCGGTGTTCTGCGGCGCCACCAACTGTCCGGTGACCAGCTTCCTGCTGGCCTTTGAGCTGTTCGGCGGCCAGGGCATGATCCTCTACGCCCTGGGCTGCGCGGTGAGCTATATGCTGTCCGGGTACTATGGGCTCTACAGCGCCCAGAAGCTGGTATTTTCCAAATTCCGCCCGGAACAGGTGGACAGACCGGCGCACTGACGCGCCGTTGGAATAAGGAGAGAAAGCTATGAATTTCGTTTTTATTTCCCCCAACTTCCCCAAGACCTACTGGAACTTCTGCGACCGGCTCCGCCGGGACGGGGTCAATGTGCTGGGCGTGGGCGACTGCGCCTATGAGGACCTGGAGCCGGGCCTGCGGCAGGCCCTCACCGAGTATTACCGGGTGGGGACGCTGGAGGACTACGAGCAGGTGTTCCAGGCGGTGGCGTATTTCACCTACCGCTACGGGAAGATCGACTGGCTGGAGAGCAACAACGAGTACTGGCTGGAGCAGGATGCCCGCCTGCGCACGGATTTTCACATCACCACCGGCGTGGACACCCAGGGCGTGGCGGCCTTCAAGAGCAAGTCCGGCATGAAGCACTATTACGCCAAGGCCGGCGTACCCACCGCCCGCTGCCACAAGGTCTCCACCAAGACCGCGGCCAAGACCTTCATCAAAAAGGTGGGCTGGCCCGTCATCGCCAAGCCCGACATCGGCGTGGGCGCCAGCCACACCTGGAAGCTGGAAAATGAGCAGGACCTGGACTGGTTCTTTAATGAGAAGCCGGACGTGCCCTACGTGATGGAGGAGTTCATCTGGGGCGCCATCCGCTCCTACGACGCCATCATGGACTCCCACTGCGAGCCGCTGATCGAGTCCTCGGCGGTGTTCCCGCCCTCCATCGCGGACATCGTCAACGACCAGGGGGACCTGTGCTACTACGTGGTGGACAAGGTGCCGGAGGCTCTGGCGGACATGGGCCGGCGGACGGCCAAGTCTTTCGGGGCCAAGAGCCGGTTTGTGCATTTTGAGTTCTTTGAGCTCACCAAGGCCAAGCCCGGCCTGGGGGAGATAGGGGACTTCGTGGGCCTGGAGGTCAACATGCGCCCGGCGGGCGGCTACACCCCGGACATGATAAACTTCGCCCACAGCACGGACGTGTACCAGATATGGGCGGACATGGCGGCCTTTGACGAAAGCCACGTGACCCCGGGCGGGCCGGACCACTTCTGCGCCTACGCCAGCCGCCGGGACCAGACCGTCTACAGGCACAGCCATGAGGACATCATAGACCGCTGGGGCGGGCAGATGGCCATGTGCGAGCGCATGCCGGACGCTCTGTCCGACGCCATGGGCAACCAGATGTACACCATCCACGCATCCAGCGAGGATGAGGCAAAGGAATTCATCCGCTTCGTGTCGGAGCGGGCCTGATATAAGGAGGACATATGACCACACGTTATTTCAAGGAGTACAGCCATATCCTGGGCCGGGACATGGAGTTCAAGATCTACGGCGAGGGCGGCAAGCTGTGCCTGTCCTTCCCGCCCCAGAACGGCCGGTTCTACGACTTTGAGAACTACGGCATGGTGGACACCATCGCCCCCTGGGTGGAGGAGGGCCGCGTCATGGTCGCGGGCGTGGACGCCATCGACGGGGAGACCTGGTCCGCTGAGGGGAGCGACCCCCGGGCAAGGCTGGAACTGCAGGAGCGGTGGTTCGCCTACGTGACCGACGAGCTCATCCCCCGGCTCCATGAGCTGGGCTGCGACGACCGCAAGGCCATCACCACCGGCTGCAGCATGGGTGCGCTCCATGCGGCCAACTTCTTCTTCCGCCGGCCGGACCTCATCGATACCGTCGTGTCCCTGAGCGGGCTTTTCGACGCCAACTTCTTCTTCGGCGACTACCACGACGATCTGACCTACGCCAATTCGCCGCTGCAGTTCCTGCCCAATATGCCGGAGGACCACCCCTACATCCAGCTCTACCGGGAGAGCAACATCGTCCTCTGCTCCGGCCAGGGCGCCTGGGACGAGGAGATGATGGCCCATGAGCGTCGGCTGGAGTCCATCCTGCACGTGAAGGGCATCCCCGTCTGGGCGGACTACTGGGGCTACGATGTGTGCCACGACTGGCCCTGGTGGCGCAAGCAGCTGCCCTATTTCTTCTCCCATCTGCCTATCTGAGCAAAAGCGAGGCCGGCCGTCTGGCCGGCCTTATCTATAACAAAAGGAGCGATAATGCCATGAGCGCCACGGAACGGTTTTTGCGCTACGCCAAAATACACACCACCTCGGATGAGACGTCGGGGGTCACACCGTCCTCCGCCTGCCAGTGGGACCTGGCAAAGGTGCTGGTGCGGGAGCTGGAGGACCTGGGGCTGGAGAGTCCCACAGTGGATGAAAACTGCATCGTCACCGCCTTTATCCCGGCGACAACCGGCTATGAGGATGCCCCGGCCATCGGCTTTCTGGCCCATATGGACACAGCTTCGTTCCCCGGGAAGAACGTGCAGCCTATTCTCCACGAGCATTACGATGGCGGCGACGTGGCTCTGCCCAAAGAGGGACGGGTCATCCGGGTCGCCGACTTCCCATTCCTGCCCTCTCTCGCCGGGAAGACCCTCATCACCGCCAGCGGCGACACGCTCCTGGGGGCGGACGACAAGGCGGGCGTCGCCGAGATCGTGGAGATGTGTGCCCGGCTCATGGCGGGGGACATCCCCCACGGGCGGATATGCGTGGCCTTCACCCCCGACGAGGAGATAGGTCAGGGGCCGGACCATTTTGACGTGGCCACCTTTGGGGCGAAGTACGCCTACACCGTGGACGGCGGCGCGGCGGGCAGCATCGAATACGAGAACTTCAACGCCGCCAGCGTGGCCGTCTCCATCCAGGGCGTGTCCGTCCACCCCGGCTCCGCCAAGGGCGTCATGGAAAACGCCCTGCTCATCGCCCAGGAGATCAATGCCCTCCTCCCGCCGGCGGATATCCCCGCCCGGACCGAGGGCTACCAGGGCTTCTTCCACCTGGACGGGCTCAGGGGCACCGCCACTGCCGCCCAGATGGGCTATATCATCCGGGACCACGACAGGGAGAAGTTTGAACAGCGCAAGGCCATGATGGAGAAGGCGTGCAAAACGGTGGCCGCAGCCCATCCAACGGCAAAGATAGAGCTGGATATGAAGGACAGCTACTACAACATGCGGGAGAAGATAGAGCCCTGCATGCACCTCATCGACAACGCCAAAAAGGCGGCGGAGATGGCCGGGGTGGCGCCCACGGTGGAGCCCATCCGGGGCGGCACCGACGGGGCCCGCCTCAGCTTCATGGGCTTACCGTGCCCCAACCTGGGCACCGGCGGCTTCAACTTCCACGGTCCGGCGGAGTGCGTCTGCGCCGAGGACATGGAGACCGTGGTGGAGATACTGCTGAATATCGTGAAGCTGTACAGCGAGTGAAATAAGATATACCAAGCCCCCGGGCCAGCGGCCCGGGGGCTTGAACTATATATGCTATCTTAGCACTTCTCTATCCAGTGCTGGTCGTCGGGCTCAAAGACCACCTTTTCGTAGGCGGGCACGTCCATCGGCACGCCCGTCCAGTCGGAGTGGATATCCCCGTTCTGCTTGATGATGACGTCGTAGAGGATGTCGTAGGTGACCCCGTCGGGGCCGGTCTCAACGATGGTGGAGTAGGGCAGGGTCTTGTGGTAGGTGATGTCCACGCCGTCGTACTCAAAATGGTAGCCGTTTCGCATGCGGCAGCCCTCCAGGCCCTTGTAGGTGAAGTACTTCTTCAGGTCCCGCAGGATGTTGTCGCCCTCCTCCCGGTACAGGTTCTCCGGGGTGGTGTCGGTATAGTCATACCGGAACTGGATGGATACATGCCGGCCCTTCCACCGCTCCACGAAGGCGGGCAGGTTTTGGGCGGGGTAGTTCTTCCACAGCACGCAGTTGACCCGGGCGGGCACCGGCAGCCGCCCGATGAGCTCGTCGGGGGACTCCTCCACGTATTTTTGCATATGCCGGGAGATGTTGACGCAGGTGATTTTGCCCTGGTTGCGCCGGAAGAAGCTCAATACGTCCTCCTCCGTCTCCCCCTCGAACACGGGGAGTGTGGTATTGATGAACACCCGGTGGGTGGTTGGGATGCAGTCCAGCATGACCTGCAGGCTCTCCAGATTGGCCATGGGCTCGCCGCCGGTGAACACGAAGTCGCACCGGGGGGTGATGGCGTCCATGCGCCGGATGCTCTGGCATATCTTCTCCAGGCTGAAGCCCGACATGTCGGCGTACTCCTGCTTGTTGATGCAGAACGGGCAGTGGTTGCGGCAGTCATAGGGCACGAACACGGTGACGGTGGCGCCGCCTTCCCGCGTCTTGTAGGGATGGGCCATAGGCGTGTTTCCTCGGTTTTCAGCAGATTTTGGCATCGCTGTGCCGACAAACGGCATAATATTCTACCATATTATCATCAAAAAGGAAAGAGGCGGCGCCGTTTTTTCTCCCTCTCTGGGCCGGTGAATCAAATCTTCCTCCGCTGGCAACACTATCTTCGCCTGACGAGAGTACGAGAGGGGATAGTCCGTTGCAATGCAAAGTGGAGATCTGTGGCGTGAACACGGCCAGGCTGAAGGTACTGAAAAACGAGGAGACGAGGGCCCTGCTGGTGAGGGCCAAGGCGGGGGATATGGCCGCCCGGGAGGAACTCATATCCGGCAACCTGCGGCTGGTGCTGAGCGTGATACAGAAATTTGCTGGCCGGGGGGAGAACGTGGACGACCTCTTCCAGGTGGGCTGCATCGGCCTCATCAAGGCCATCGACAATTTTGACATCACCCAGGACGTGAAGTTTTCCACCTACGGGGTGCCGCCCGATGGTTGAGGGTGAAAAAATACGGAGAAAAAGCCCTGAAACCCTTGGTATCAGGCGCTTTTTTGCTGTCCGCCGCTCTCCTTGAAGGTGTAGAATATCTGCACTCTCTCGTTGGTGATGACGATCCGGCTCACGCAGTCCCGGATCATGGTCTGCTTCTGCAGGTCGGTCAGATAGGGCCATGTCTCCGCGATGCCGGCCACCTGGTCCCGGATGAGGGCCAGCCGTCGGGCGCTGGCCTGGTCCTCTTTCTCCTGCTCATACTGAGCCTGGAGAGTGACCAGAGCCTGCTTGGTGTCCTCGATGACCTTGAGGAGCGTATCGTCCGTTCCCTCGGCGTACAGGGTATAGAGCCGCTCCAGTTTGTTCTCCGTCTGGCGGATGCGGTTTTTCAGCTCTGCCACCGGGTCGATGACCGCCAGGGCGTCGGTTTCCTTGCCGGACCGCATATCGGCGGAGATGTTGAACAGGTCGCCCAGGACGGTGCTCTCGATCTGGTGGGACCAGACCGGCTCATAGGCGCAATCCGGGTCCCTGACCATGTGGGCCTTGGCTGGGTCGTGGGAGTAGCAGACCAGCTTGAAGCCCGCCTTGCCCCACTTCTGATACCGGAGCCGTCCGCCGCAGCAGCCGCAGTAGATGAGCCCGGTGAGCAGGTGGGAGGCCTTGACGGGGGCGTGGGCAACGGAGCGTTCATGCATCTTCCGCACGGCCAGATTATAGGTATCCTCGCTGAGGATAGCCTCGTGGCAGCCAGGAAACTCCTGGCCCTTGTAGGTCACCAAGCCCAGATAGCATCGGCGCCCCAGCACGTTCGACACCAGCCGCTCGTGCAGCAGCCCCAGGATACCGGCGATCTTTCTGGTGGAGTAGCCCTGGATGTAGAGATCGTATATCCTGCGGACGGTCTCCGCGTCCTGGTTGGGCACCAGGATGCCCTGCTGCTGGTCGTAGTCGTAGCCGAAGGGGACGTTGCCCCCGCCCCGCCAGAGGCCCTGCTTGACCCGCTCCAGCATCCCCATCCGGGTGCGGAGGTAGATGTTCTCACGCTCCAGCTGGGCGAAAACGGAGAGGATGCCGATCATGGCCCGGCCGAAGGGCGTCGTGGTGTCGAAGTTTTCGTTGATGGACACGAAGCCCACCTCGTTGGGCAGGAACACGTCCTCAATGAGATAGAGGGTGTCCTTCTGGCTTCGGGACAGACGGTCCAGCTTGTAGACCGCCACGTTCTCCAGCCTGCCGGCCTGGGCGTCGGCGATGAGCCGCTGGATCTCCGGCCGGTTCAGATTGCTGCCGCTGTATCCGCCGTCCACATAGAGGTCGAACCGCTTCCAGCCCTTTACGGCGCAGTAGGCCTCCAGCTTCTCGGTCTGGGCGGGGATGCTGTAGCCCTCCTCCGCCTGGGCGTCGGTGGACACACGGATATACAGGGCGCAGATCTTTTCCTCGTTGGGGTTATTGCTGTTCATAACACTCCTTTCCTCGATGATCGAACTCCACCAAGTTCATACCCAGTATAATTCCGGCAAATGCCAAATGCAAATGTGCAAAGCAGGTAAATGGTGGAGGGAAAGGAAGATTTAACCTGCTATGGGAGATGTTTCCTGCTGAGGCTCGTCTTTGGGCGGCTGCGGCTGGGCCTGGACCGCCCGGGACTGCACCTCGCGGATGAGTTGGATGACGCCCTCGTTGGCGACCTTCATGGGCGGGATCGCGCTGACGGGCTGTTCGTTTATGAATCTGATGACTTCCATGGCGGGCCTCACAAGCGGCAAAAATGGGGACTGCTGGTGAAATCATAGCCACGGAAGGTGTTTTTTAGTAAGGGCGGCGTTTTCATGGTGCCGCGCCTCCTTCCTGGTCCCATGAAAGCCCAAAGCGGGCTTTCATGGGGGTTATAGGAACATTCACCGGACGGTCGGCGGCTTGCCGGCTCCACGGGCGTCTCACCCCCGCGTGGTTCTCACGCGGCCGCCCCCATTGCCTGAGACGGGTCTGGGCTTGCCAAGCGAAGAGGGCCGCCGACTGTGGCTGGACGGGAGTATCATTGTCCCCATTGCCTGTCATCGCCGCGCCGGGTGCCGTCCGGCGCTCTCAGCGGGCCGTCTGTCGCTCTCTGCCGATGGCTGGTCATGGCGCGGCCGCTGAAGTGGCTTATGCTCATCGCAATAACAATGGGAATGTGTCTGTTGAATGGGCTATTCGGTTGTCATGGCAGCCCCGCACGGTTCGCGCACCCGCCGGGGTTCTCTTTGGCATGAACTAATTGTAGCATGAGGAAATAGCCTTGGGCGGTCAGGATTGGCAAGGTTTTTGGTTGGTTTTCCGACCAAAATGACTTATTTCATAAAACCATGCTGGTCGGTCGTCTGTCTCTCGCGCTAGCGATCGTGCTGTTTCTGGTAATAACCGTAGCGTGAAAAACTCGGCCCGCTTGGGCCGAGTTTTCTTAATTTCGGGTGAGATGAAGACAATTTGTCTTAATTCTATAAACTATGGAAATAGACAATACACTTACCCATTGCTTAATTATTCTCTTCGAAATTTTCGACTTGCTCCATGACTTTGCGGAAAACCTCAGGGCTGTACTGGGGCGGGTAGCCATTTTTGATGAGGCAAACCTTAATGTCAAATTTCAGTTGATCCCGGATGATTTGATTGTTGAGCCAGTCTGCGAACGACGATTTGGTGTCGATTATTTCCTTGATCTTTTTTGCCAGAGACTTGCATTTCTCGTTGACGGTGACACCGTTTACGACCTTGTCTTCGCCATATTCGAAGTTGTACTGATCTCGCAGCGCCATCAAAATGTCATAAAATGCCTTCTCCTCAAAGGTCAATCCGACTTTGCGGAAGCTTTCCCGGTCGGCCTGCATCTCTTTGAGAATCTGCAATGCCTGCTCTGTGGCGTTCTTTATGATCTCATCGGCGGTCTGCTCCTGTGCAACTCCGGCTTCTTCAGCGGTGAGGTGCTTGCGCCGCTCATGGTATTGTTTGATAGTGTCCTCAAGCATTTCCTGAAACTTCTTGGCCGCTATCTGATTAACTTTTCCGTATTCCCTGATCTGCTTGCGAAGCATCTTGACCAGCAGTTCCAATTTGGACGCAGGCATTTTCACATCGGACAGCTTTTCATAATACTCCGGGCTGAAAATGTCCTCCTGCTCACCATTTTCGAGAATGCTTTCTACCTCGTTATACTTTAATGCCTCTTCGACCATTTTTGCTACATTGCGATTCATGGTCTCGGTGTCAATTTCGCTGGTGCCGCTCATCTTGCGGACGAACCCGGCAATTGCCATAAAGCACTGTGCGAGAGAAGATTCTTCCTCGCTCAGTTCCCCGGAGGGCTGGCAGATATCATAGGCGGCGCGCATTCTCTTGACGGTATTCAGAAAATATGTCTTGAAGGATACCTTCTGAACGCGTTTTCCATCTTCGCTTTCTTCATTCATCGCCTGCGCAGAGATGAATACATATTCCGCCGCCTTTGCCAGAAGCCTGTACCGTTCTGCCGGGTCACCGTTCGGGTCAAGAAACGGAGCTAAGTCGTACCCTGTAAAGAGGTCCTTCAAGATCTGCAGCTTTTCCCGGAACACATCGGTCGCAAGCTCAATATCGTCGGCGGTGGGGGCGATGGAATTGTCCCCGCCATATATTTTCAGAGCTTCGCGCATATTGTCGCGGATGCCGATGTAATCAACGATCAGGCCGTGGTCCTTTCCAGGATATTTTCGATTCACGCGGCTTATGGTCTGGATCAGCATATGCTTTTTCAGGGGCTTGTCGTTGTACATGTAGGTGAGGGAAGGAACGTCAAACCCGGTGATCCACATATCCACAACGATGGCTATGCAGAAATTGGACTTATCCTGTTTGAATGCGGCGGCGAGATCGCTGGAACGTTTATCGTTCTTCAAACCGCCGAGATAATTGTACATATCCGGGTTGTCGTTTTTGCCCACGCTTGCCACCAGGGCCATAAACGGCATTGGGGTCAATTCCCGCAATTCTTCCTCTGCTGGCTTTACCCCGTCGGGGGCTTTCTTTTCTACGAACCACTCCGGATAGAGTGCTTGAAACTTTTTCAGCAAATCAAAGGCGATCTTCCTGTTTGAGCAGACGACCATGGCTTTCTGGACCCTATCTGGATCGTTGGCGCAGGAGGAAACATAGTGGTCATGGATGTCGACTGCAAGACGCTCCAGCCGGGACGGCTCTCCCAAAATGACCTCCATGGAGCTCATGGCCTTCTTGCTTGCCTCGATGTCCTCTTCTGTCGCGCCGTCATCCGCGCACTGTTTGTAATAATCCTCGATTTGTCTGACCTTTTCCTGATCCAGCAGCACTTTGGCTATGCGCGGGTGATACTTTATGCGCACGGTGATCCCGTCGGCAACGGCCTGATCCATCGTATATCGGTCGATCTCGTCGCCAAAGGTCTGGTATGTCTCGTCGATGGGTGTGCCAGTGAAGCCGACGAAGGTCGCATGAGGGAACGCCTCACGCAGAACTTTTGCGTATGGCTTGGACACCAGAGCTTGCATATTTTTGTCCGCGTCTTTGGTAAATTTGATCCTTCGTGCGTGGTCAAGCTGTGTCCTGTGAGCCTCGTCGGAGAAGCAGATAATGTCCGCCCGGTCGTTGATCAGACCGATCTTATCCTCTTTTCTGTCACAAAACTTCTGGATCGTGCAGATATAAAAACCTCCTGTCCCTCTGGCTCGAAGCTCGGTCCTGAGGTGGTTGCGGTCCTTGACAACGCTGACTTCGCCCAGGCTCAAAAATTCTGTGCTCTTTGTGAAAAGCTTTGCCCCTTGTGTCTGGAGGTCATCCCGGTCGACGATCATGACAACGGTCGGCGAACCCATTCCCGGCACATCTTTGCACCGCAAGGCGAGCTGGCGAGCAAGAAATGCCATGGTATAGGTCTTGCCGCATCCGGTGGCACCGAAATATGTGCCGCCCTTGCCGCTCTTGGCAATGACCGACTTCACGATGCTCTGCTTCAACAGCCGCACAGCAAAAAACTGCGGATACCGACACACGATCTCCCGTTTTTCTTGGTCATACTCGCTGTCCTGAAAATATATGTAATCCCGAAATATCTCCAGGAAACGGCTGGGGCTGTATACGCCCTTTATCATCGTTTGTACTTCGTCAAAGGGAAGGGAAGAGACCTTGTCTCCCTCGTTCACACGCCGCCATGCATAGAAGTGCTCATAGGGGGTGTGAACAGTTCCGAGGCGCGTTTTAACGCCGTCAGAAATACAGGCGAGGGGACAGTATTGCAGCAGGTGGGGAATATCCCGCCAGTAGCGGCCGTTGATCTGCTCCCAGGCGGTATATATCGTGGCTTTGGGATCAGAGGGGTTCTTCAGTTCGATCACGCACAGAGGCATTCCGTTGACGAACAGGAGAATATCCGGCCGGCGGGTCTGCTTTTGTCCGTTGTTGGTGTACTCAACTGTGAACTGATTGACGGCGCGGAAAAGATTATTTTCCGGGTGTTCAAAGTCGATCAGCGCGACCATCCTGGCCAGACCGCTCTGGGGCATGAACTGAAGTCCGTTGACCATCCAGCCGTAGACCTTGTGAAGCGTTGCGAAGGGGCTGTCCGCGCCGACGAGCCTGACCGTATCCATAATCTGGCGAATGTCCTCCGCCGTCAGGTCGGAATTGGTCTTGCACAGGAACTGCTCCATATCGTCCAAATACAGAACATCCCTTTGGGAACTGCGGGGGATACTGCCGCCGGGCAGGTACTGCCAGCCTTCCTCCTCCAGATAGGACAGGAAGGCATACTCGAATTCCCACTCGCAGTAGCGGCCATTGTAGTTCTGTAGTTTCGACATGGCTTTGATCCTCCGGCGTCACAAGAGATCAAGAATTGTCATTAGTTGAGTTTTGTTTTAAGTAAAGGATTGCTGTGGCAATCAAGGAGAGACATCGATTAAAGAAATAGTCATAATGTCGAATATCTACAATATCAATCTTATTGGTCTCGTGATGACGAATCCGAAAACTATTCCCGATAGTAGTTAATGCGCGGAATTCTGCATCAAACAAATCCATATATTCAGGTACGCCGCCGGACATATCATCAATAATCTGGGCTGCGGACCCCTTCTTGTCCAAATTTTGGTAATACGTTTTCAACCGTTCAAAAGCATCCCATATTTTTTCTACAGCATATTTTTGATCATCTGGATGTGGGGACGTATGTTTTTGGATAGCAGTTGTTAATAGTTCTTTAATACCATTTTCGTCGATTTTAGCTATATTATCTGCAATTTTATCTGACAGGACAGAAACTTCCTCAATGCGCTCAACCTCCAGGTTTGCTGTTAAGTGATATAGCAATCCTGTCTTTTGAAAAATATCGTTGATTTCTTCCACGAACGTTTGCGCAATGTTATTGGTGGAGCCAAAGATTAGGTGATTATGCCGAAAGAAGCTGTGATAATTCCTCGACTTTATATCCCGGACGTTTTGCGCGACAAACTCAATCAAATCAAAGAGCGCATATTGGTCGTACTTATCGCTTGTTTCCTCATGCCCAAATACGTTATGTGTAGACCGTGGTTTAGCAATGCTACCGGAACGTCTGAACAGCGCGGGAATTTCAAATTGCATATTTTCATTGAATTTCTCATAGTCCATGCCACAGCAGCCACACCCATCTGGACATTCTTCAGGATACTTCCAAGCCAGGTATTCAAAATACTCTGAGCAACAGTCATACAGGAGCGAATATGTTGTTATAGTTATCACATCGGTTTTTTCTATTGGCGTACGCATCCCGTGCCGTTCAGTATATAAACTCATCTGATTGTTCCTCCAACGATCCCTTGATCAGAATTGGACAGATATTTTTAAGCCTTGCTTTGAGGTTGTTATTAATCTCACGACGGGTTATGTATGTATCATATATCTCTACAATCGCTTTCTGCTCTGGCAGCGGCGGCACAGGTATTTCAATTTCATAGAATCTGGGCAGATCAAGATTTGTCCTGATACTGGCGTCGCTCATGAACCACCCGCGGCGGTCACTCTCTTTCCGTAAAAACCACATCATTATGTATTCAGGAAGGACCTCTTCATCAATGACCTGCATCACAGAATAGGCGGGTGAAATGATAGCGGGTTCGTTGTCAGTATAGAGCGCTATCCTTATGCACTCATCCCGACCGGTCTGCATCCCCGAATAAGCGAACTGTCCCTTTTTGACTACCTTGTATTTCTTCAGATCAACATCGGTCATATTTGCTACGGATGGCATGAATTGTTTGTCTATGTTAATTCCTTGGACGTTGGAAACCGCACCACTGTCATTTTGTGTGTTGATTTCCTGAAAAACTTGTCCCAACGGCTTTGTGGGAGAGGAATTCTTTTGTCTATCCAACAAAATGTCAAAGGCCAATTTCAAATCGTCTAGCCCACATTCATAGCTCTGTTGGTTAGCTAGTATTGCATCATAAATATCGACATATTTTCGCTGCGTTGTTATACTTGGAAGTTGAATCTCGAATTCTGACAACGCCGGAACGCGAAAATAATTTCTTGCGGAGCCTACCGCTTCAAACCAGCATTTCCTGGCAAACTCCTCCCGCTTAATAAATAAATTCAGATACTCGGGCAAAACAATGTCTTTCCTTGTGATATAGAATATTTCATATAATGATGAACACATTGCTTTATCAAATGTGTTATTGAAAGCAATAGAGTTTAGCTCCATCCTGGCTGGGTTAAAAACAAAGTCATTCCTGTAAAAAATGTTATATATTGAAGTGTCTGCATCAACTTGCTTAGGAGGGATGAAACCATCTTGAGAAACTCCACATATTGGCAGCAGTTCATTACCGGAATATTTTTCTCTTCTCTGCTTTATTAAGTCTCCAAATCTAAATTTAGTCAATGCCATAGCCTATCCCCTTAAACGCTTCTTCGAGCATCTTTTGCGACTGCTTTTCGGCGGCCATGATGGCTTTCACCTCTTCTTGGATACGTGCCATTTCTTTCGGAAAGTCGATATCCAAGTCGTGATCGACAAACTCGATATACTTGCTGGGCACAAGGGACCAACCGTTTTTCTCGATCTCGTCTATACCCACGCTGCGGTAAAGCTCCGGCACCTCATATTTCGTGCCGTCAGTTCCTTCACTCTGCCAGGTGTGATAGATGTCCGCTGCTCTCTGGATCTGCTCGGTGATCAAACGCACTTTCTTCTTGTTTTCACCCTTTACCGGATTTTCCGTCCAGGTACGCAGATCCATGAAGAGAAACTCATGCTCGCGGTCGCGCAGATTTCTCCCGTGATAGGAGCCGCCTTTTTTATTCTGATTCAGTATCCAGAGCGTAACGCTGATGTCTGTCGTGATAAAGAGTTCCCGTGGAAGGATAATAATGGCTTCGACCTTGTCCTTTTGTATAAGTTTCTTCCGTATCTCCAATGTGTCGCTGTCGCCCAAAGCGCCGTTTGCCAGAAGGAAGCCGGCAACGCCGTCGAGAGGCTTCAAATGCGAGAGGATGTGCAATATCCAAGCATAGTTGGCATTGCTCTCCGGCGGCGTCGTATAATCCGCCCAGCGGGGATCGTACTTTAGGTTTTCATTATACCAGCCTTTCAGATTGAAAGGCGGATTGGCCATGATGTAATTGAAATACAGCCCCCTGTGAAGGTCGTGGGTAAAGGAAGAATCGCTCATCTCGCCCAGGTTGTGGCTGATGTTGCGCAGGACCAGATTCATCTTGGCCAGCCGATAGGTCGCTGGCTCTTTCTCCTGGCCGTACACATTGATGCGGCTGATGTCGCCACGTTTTTCCCGGACGAGTTCTGCGCTCTGAATGAACATGCCGCCTGAGCCGCAGCAGGGGTCATACAGCGTCCCGTCATAGGGTTCGATCATGGCGGCGATCAGCTGGACCACGTCATGGGGCGTGTAGTACTCGCCCTCTTCCTTCGTCGCGTTTACGGCAAACTCTTTCAGGAAGTATTCATATACGCGGCCGATCAGGTCTTTTTCCTCGCCGAACGCCTTGTGACTGATCTTATTGACCTCGTCGACGATTTTTTTAATGTCGTTCGGGGCAAGGTTCCGCGTGGTAAACGTCCCCTCCACAAAACATCCCTTTAGTTTGTCATTGCTGGCAGCCATGCTGTGCAGGGCGGTATCCAGCGCCACATTGAGGTCCGGCGCAGGCGTGTTGATGATCGTTGGAGACCAGCGGGCTTCTATTGGCAGGTTGTACGTTCCATCCGTAAAGGTCGGGTCATCAAAAAACGCCGCTTTGATCTCCTCGTCCTCGGGGTCAAGGCCCTGGGCAATCAGGTCTTGCTTGAGCCGTTCAATGCCGTCCTCGAATTTTTCTCCGATGAAACGCAGAAAAACAAGCGTGAGCATCATGTCGCGCTTTTCAAAGAATGAACCGGAATTGCGCGCCTGACGCAGAATATCACGGCATTTGAACAGGATGGCATCCAAATTCATTTTTCCTTCTGTCTTTTTCTTTGCCATCGGAATTGACCTTCCATTTCTGTTTTTCAGACTGCCCGGCTGGAACGCTGGGGTAGAGGGTATATCCTACTTATATATCATGTTGCGCGGTTCCGGTGTTGGCCGTGAGCGTGACTGACATATTGTGGTATAATAACGATTTTGCCACTATTATACCACAGACATATTCCTCTCACAAACTGTTTTTGATGCTTGTTGGAGCCGAAGTGTGCAGCCAAAAGAAACGTGTTGAGTTTTGCCACCCGGTAGGATATAATGAATTACAAGACAGGGAAGGAGGGAGAACGATGGCTCAGGCCCCTCAGATCGCCGACATACAGAGAACTGTGGCAGATTTGGGAAAACAGTATGGTGCCGAACGGATATTTCTTTTCGGCTCGTTTGCCCGCGGAGATGCTGCGGCTGACAGCGATATAGACCTTCGGATCGACAAGGGTAAGATACGCGGCCTGTTTGCCCTGTCCGGCCTCCACCTTGCCCTGGAGGAGCGTTTGGGCAGAAAGGTGGATCTTCTCACCTCTGACAGCCTGGACGCAGAATTCCTTGCCAACATCCGCCCGGAGGAGGTGTTGCTCTATGACCATGAGTGAGCGCGACAGATCGATCCTCCGGCATATCATCTCCTACTGCGAGGACATAGAAAAGGCAAACGAGCGGTTTGGGAACAGCCTTGAGGCATTCAAGGCCGACAAGGACTATCGAAACAGCTGTGCGATGTGCATCCTGCAGATAGGGGAGCTGGGCGGCCATCTGAGCCCGGAATTCCGGTCGGCGCACAGGGAAATGCCGTGGAATGAAATACGCGGGATGCGCAATGTGATGGCCCACGCTTATGGCAGCATCAGCGTGCAGACTACGTGGGAGACGATCGAGCAGGACATTCCTCTTCTCAGGGAGTTCTGCGACCGGGTTCTGGCAGAGTAGCAGGGACGTCATCCTCGCTCATTCTCTTAGGCAGGATCGTGGCTTTGGTGATAGCCCTGACCGCCTCCTCGAATTGACGGACGCCGGCGTCATACCGTTGCACGTCTATCACATTCAGCACATGGGCTTTCTGCGCTATTTGGTTGAGGGTATTGCCGATGCGGTATAGCGGCTTCATCATGGCGTAGTAATCCGGCGGAGGAGCGTCCCGGGGGATATAGCCCCTGATGAGCTGACGGATATAGGCCGCCCTTGTAAGGCGGCTCCGCTGTGCTTTCCTGTCCAGGATCGCCAGTTCCTTTTCGCTTACCCAGACTTGGAGCCGGATGTTTCGTGTTCTCATAAAAGTGCTCCTTTTTTCAGTAGGTGAGTGGGGGTCACAGGGGCTCGCCCCTGTAAAAATGTGTTTGTGGGAGTACAAACACGATGCTTGTTGGTATATTGCATTTGACCGCACGGCTTGACAGCCCTGCGAGGGATCACTGCCTGAAAGAGAAACACAAAAAAGCAGCCTGCGTTCAAGCAAGCTGCTTTTCGTGTTTTTCCCTGATTTATTTCCCTCTGGTGGGGATCGCCAGAAGCTGCCGGACGCGAAGCTCCAACAGCCGCTCCAGCGCCCGCAAATGCTCCTCTGGCAGGTTGATGCTGGGATGGCGATGGAAGGTGAAACCGATCATCCGGCGAAGCTGCTGCTTCTGCTTCGCCCCCATCACGGCGGCGCATACCTCCTCGTAGGACAGTCGGTAGGGGTTCATCCTGGTCCCGGCGTATTCCTTCAGCTTCTCAAAATCCTCAAGTTCCTCCCGTCCCGCGTAGCACAGCAGGGACAGGCCGTTGTCGAAGATGGGAGCGGGAGCAATGATCCTGCCGGTGTGATTATCCCGCAGGACGCCGAAGTTCCCGAGGTGCCGGTCCTCGTTGTAGATGAGCGCGTCAAAGACCAGCATACTCCGGAGCTGCTCTCCAAACGCCGGGCCGAGGGCGTCAAAGTATTCCAGGCACCCCTGGATGCCACCGGACTTCACCAGGCTGCCGATGGGGATATACGAGGTGTCCACATCGGTGAACAGCGCGCACTTGGAGGCGGTGATGCCCTTCCAGTTCTCCAGGTCATAATGGACTGCGTTCAGCCGCATGGTCTGGGCGATCTGGGAGGCATAGTATTCGCAGTAGGGCTCCCGCCCGGCGTTGTGGGCGCCGCTGGAGCCGCCTTTGTAGAGGTAGATGCCGTCGTTTTCGATGAAACGCCATGCCTTGGGCAGCATACCGTTGGTGGTGAGCTCCGGGGAGGTTGTGAACGCCTCCCGGCTCTGGCCCGCGCCGGTATAGGCCACCAGCGCCAGCATCTCCGAAAAGCGGTTCTCATAGAGGTTGTAGTCGGCAAACTTCCCCTCAAAGCCGTCCGGCACGATCCAATAGCTGTCGTTGAGGGACAGCCCCTTGCACACGTCGATGATGCCTTTCGTGTCGTTCTGGCTCAGCCCCAGCGTCTTCAGTATCTCGTCCACGAAGGCACGATTCTTGGGGATCACGCGCCGGCCCAGCCACTTGACGACGCCCTCGCCGGTGCAGGCCATGTCCAGCGGGAGCAGATGGCGGGCGTCCTCGTTGACGGACAAGACCTCTGCCACCAGCCCCTCCAGACCGCGCTTTTCCAGGGTGAATTTCATGAGTTCCGTATCATAAATGCGGAGGCTGTAAACGCTTGATGCCATTTCTTCTTGCTCCTCCAAGGACAGCGATACCGTCTTGCCCAGGGCGGCGGCGATCTTCAGGACCATATCCAGAGTCAGGTTCTGCCCGCCGCTCTCCAGCCGGCAGATGCTGGACCGCTGGGTGCCGATCATCCGGGCCAGCTCCGCCTGCGATATGCCCTTTTCCAGCCGCGCTGCCACAAGCTGCGCGATGATATCCTGTCTGCGCATGGTGCTCCCTCATATCTCTGGTCTGATCGATATGTTACCATATATGATAACACTTTGCAAGGGGAACTGTGCAACTTTATGGGCTTTTGTGTTTCCTGCGGCCATATGCAAAGCCGGGAGCGGGTTTGAGCCCGTTCCCGGCTTTGCGGTTCAGACGTAGATGAGTTCGTTCAAAACAATTTCCTCGGCGGCGCTGCGAATGTTGTTCATGAGTCCTACCCAGCGCATCTGGTCTGTCGCTTTCAGTTCCTCCGTGACGCCTTGTGAGCTGGCCATCTCAGCGGTGAGCCGCTCCATCCTGGCGCGGGCCTCCTGTTCCACCTGCAGCAGGTGCGGATTCAGACCGCCGGATGTCAACAGATTGGTGAATGTCCCTGGCCGGTAGTGCATGAGAAACCTCCGGCGCAGCAGGGCGTATTTTCCCAGGTGGATCTCCGGCTCTTGGTGGGGGAGAAGGTTGGGGATGCGATAGCCGTTCACCATGGTGTAGCCGATCTCGTTCATGTTCATGTCCTCCTTTTGCTCCATTGTAGGGCGTATGGAGAATAACTGCAAATGTGCGAATCACCGGAAGTTTTCTTTTTTCGGGTAGTACAGGCAGTAAACAGGGGTGGGGTGTGGGGAGGGGGAACGCGGCGGCAAAACTGTCACGGGCCAATGGGTATGGTGCGCCCTTGTGAGTAGGGCATTCTCTTTTTCAATTTTGCCTATCTTTCCTGCCCCCGCTGTAAACTGCGGTAGTATTCCAGGGCTTTGACGATGGTGTCCTCTATCACTTCATTGGGGGTATCCGGCTTGAAATAGCTGGCTACACGGGATTTGGAGAAGCTCAAATACTTGTTCTTCTCCCCTCTTTCTTCCCGTATGATGGAGAGAATGACCTCCGGGGACAGGCGGCCCTCCTGGGAGAATTTACGCATCTTTACGGCATGGACATTGGATGGAGTGCGGTTCTCGCTCACCATGGTCTCATAGAGCGATGCCTGTTCCCGCTGGGTGAGATAGGACAATTCCACGGCGGGCCGCATGGCGATCTTGCCGTCGTCCACCAGCTTCAGCAGCTCCGGGATGAGGCTGGTCAGGCGGATATAGCGGTGTATTTGCCGGGCACTGTCCTCCTCGCTTTTGCTCAGTTTTGCAACGCTGGTCAACTTCTCGCCCACTGGGGCACAAATTAAATCGGTCCGTTTGCCCTGCCGTTTCATGGCGTCCAGCTTCATTTTGTAGGCAAACGCCTTTTCGCTGGGCAGTATCTTCTCCCGCTGAAGATTGCTGTCCACCATAACGATGGTCGCTTCCTCGTCGGTCAGGTCACGGACGATACATGGGAGCGCCTCCGCGCCTGTAAGCTCCGCGGCGGCCATGCGCCGGTGGCCGGCTACCATCTGATAGCCGTCGCCCAGGGGCCGTACCAGCGCGGGAACGAGTATGCCGCGCTCCCGGATGCTGTCCGCGAGGGCCGCCAGGTCCCCGTCTGCCTTTACCTTGAACGGGTGGCCGGGGAAGGGGCTGATTTGTTCCAGCGGGATCTCGAGGATGGGTTCCAGCTTAGCTTCGTCCCGCTCGGCCTGGGTGGTGAACAGGTCGTCCAGCGAGGTCAGCAGGGATGCTGCACTGGGTCTTGCTTTTGACATCGTTTATTCCTCCTAGATATAAATTTAGCCGCCCACGAAAATGTGGACGGCTATTGAGACAATAGATATTCTGTTGCTTTTATTATAGCTACGTAGAACTGCCTGTAGAAACTTTCACGAGAGGATACTCTTTGTAATACTCCCCATCTAGCATGCTCCCCGCTTGATTGTGGTGAAAACCACCCCATTGCTTAAAAAAGAAAGCGGTATTATTCGCTCTGGCTAAATCACGTAATTCAACGACCCACTGCTTTTCTAGAGGCCTACAACCTGCTCCGGATTCTCCGCCGACTATAAGCCAGTCGATACCATTTAAGTCTATTTCACCAATAGACTCCAACAACGGCTCTGCAGAAATGAATTTTACTTTTGCGTCACTCAGTTTAAGACTTTCACACCGACTTAGGGTAGCCTTATTTTCAATTGATACACCCATCCAAATGTTATCTGACCAATTGATCCTAGGAGAAAGAGAAACTAATCTATCAGCGCGCTTTGTCAAAATTTGAAAAGTATGCCAATGCGCTTTGTTCATTGTGTCAAACAGTGAGAGAATGTCCTCGTCTGATACACGTTCATGGAACAAGTCTGACATTGAGTTGACAAAGATCATTCGGGGCTTTTTCCATTCAAGAGGACGTAAGAACAAGTCTTTATGAACAGTCACATCGAATCCATTTTTATAACGTTTGTTCCCCATTGCTTTAAGTCTACGAGCTAGTGTTGCCGCATAGCAATGCTCACAGCCAGACGAACACTTTGTGCATCCTGTGATAGGATTCCACGTTGACTCTGTCCATTCAATTTTTGATGATATAGACATATGCTCTCCTAATCAAATAAACTCAATTACTGCGCCATCAGGCATGGTCAACTTGCCACTTCTATATTTACACTTACGACCAGAGAGTACACGTATTTTATCTTCTTCCTCTAGCATTCGCAGTGCGTCTTTCACATTTTTGCCAATATAATGGCTGGAGAAATCGCAATCTTCTTTATCACAAAGAGCTTTAACCGTCATTCGCTTGCCCCAATTAGACTTAAGGAGTCTCTCTTTCAACTCCTGTATTGGCCCTGTAAAAAGAGATAATTGATCAAACTCTGAATCAAAGTTTCTACTATCTTCAAAAGAAAACGTCGCTACCCCATCTGAATCCTTCGCGCTATTTGTATACATTATTTGTTTCATGATGCTGCATGCAACAGGGTGCTTGGTGACAAAGACAATGAAATGGCTCGTTCTTAATTGCTCTTTTCCATAAAATTTGAAAGGAAGAACGTAATTACTCGTGTTCCTTGTCAAGGACTTAATTAATGCATTCAGAACAGCTGGTTCTCTTTTTTCAGGAGGCAAATCTGCCAGATGTTCTTTTAGTGTTGCAACTTGGTTCTCTCCAAATATATTATTGAGGTGTTCATCAAATTTGGTGTTGCTACTAAGGGCCATATTTATGCGATTATAATTGAAAAAGAAAACACAGTCTGATCCACTATTTCTAATCAACAAATCGATTAAATCAATGGTCAAACCTTTATATCCAAATGGGTCAACAAACGACAGAATAGGCATATTATCTGGAATCTGTATTTTGTCATGGAAGCCACTATCAACAGTTTCAGAATAGAACTTTATTCTATCTGCAAGTAATGACTTCTCATCGATACTTGCTATTTCTTTACGCAAGGACATAATGTTGTTTTCATCGTTATCGTTAAAGAGGAACTGCATTTTATCAATGAGCCCCGAGTCGTTTAATGTGCTTTGAATAATCTGCACAGGTGCCGATGGGCTGTTATCGCCATATCTACCAGGCCCACAAAACAAGTCTACATATCCCATTGGGACATTCCATTTTTTGATAACACGAGCCCAAGCAACAAAGTAATCGGATACTATTTTCGCTTTGACTGCCGATTGCTCGGTCTGATCTTTAAAGAATTCTGTGGTAGCTGCCAATGTGAGTGTCCCCCAATCGCGATTGCGCAGTGCATATGTTCAGAGGTTGCCCCGTCCTATTTCTAAGAACATTATATATCAAACTGAATTGTGATGCAATCTCTTCCCCCTAATAATGAGGTTATGAAACTCAAAGCGACGGAGCATGATCTGCTCCGCCGCTTTGGCCTGTGTTCGGTCCCTCTACCGTATCTGATACACCTGCTGGTCATGCAATGGGCCGCAGATGAGCTGGATGCTGGATTCTACCGTGAAGCTGCGTTCGCGGCTTTTGGGCACATCCAGTTCCTTCTCACACATATGTATCAGCTCGCTCCAGAGGCGGCAGCCCAGCATCTTGGCGGTGTGTTGCCAGGCGGGATAGCGTGGGTCCCGCTTGCGGTTATACTCCAGGCAGGAATGAGGGTGGATGCGGTTATACTCGCTGACGAACACGGCCCGGTATTCCTCCGGCGTGTGGTCCTCGGCGCGGTATTTGTACCACAGCTGGTCCTTGCTGGGGTAGTTCTCCCGGAGCCACTGAGCCGCCTTCATGTCAAATTCCAGCTCCACGCACCGATGACTGGGAAGCTCGGGGAGGGCGTCCAGTTCTTTGGTCGTTGGCGGTCTGCCGTGGTCCGCGATGAAGCTTTCCACAGCCGCGCAGATGGAGCGGTCGTCCCACTTCTTGCCGGGGTAGTCTGACAGCAGATCATCGAGTACATCTTTTGCCTGGTGGAGGCTGTCGCTGAGACCCTCGACGGTATCCAGATAGTGGACGATCAGTCGAAATGCCTTTGCAGTCGTCATGTTTTTTGTCGCCGCCTTTCTTTTTTGTCTACGACACGTCATCGTTCGACGGTAATCTACAGGGGAGAGAAAACCCGCAAACCCTTGGAAATAGGGCATTCCATTTCCACTTTAGATAACGGTGCCCATGATATCCGGGGAGATACGGCGGTATCTCCGGGACAACAGCGCTGTGCGGGTGAGCCGGTCCCTGCGGGACACGGCCTACCGGGCCATGCAGGCCAAGGAGGCCTTTTTGACGGAGCACCAGCGGGAGCCCTCGGTGGAGGACATCGCGAAGATGCTGGGGCTGGAGCCGGGAGAGGTGGTCATGGCCATGGACGCCATCTCGGACCCGGTGAGCCTCTTCGAGCCGGTATACAACGACGGCGGGGAGAGCGTGGCGGTCATGGACCAGATCGGCGACAGCCGCAACACGGACGCGGCGTGGCTGGAGCGCATCGCCCTCACGGAGGCGGTGGACAAGCTGGCGGAGCGGGAAAAGCGTATATTGTCCATGCGTTTTTTCGACGGCCGGACTCAGATGGAGGTGGCCGCGGCCATCGGCATCAGCCAGGCCCAGGTGTCCCGCCTTGAGAAAAACGCCGTGGGCCAAATCAAAAAGGCGTTGTTCCCGGCGTAGGGTCTTGCAGAATAACGGCCCGATCAAAATGAAGACGCCTGTCACTTCCGCATAGGAGAGACAGGCGTTCTGACATCGGGGAATATTTATTCGTCAAGACCCAGGAAAAACTCGTCATAGGAGCAGCCATATATTTTCCGCAATTCTATGATATTGATCGTCTATGGCCATGGAGTGTTAAAAATCACGATACCGTGATTTTTTGCTTGAAGGAGGTGATTATATACTGATACGGCGCCAGGGTCCGGCGGTCACAGCGGGCCGTTTCGCCGGTGACGAGATCGGTATACTCTCCCGGCAGGGCATTCAAAGATATGCTCTGCTCCTCGCCGGTGAAGTTGAAAAGGCACACCAGCGTCTCGCCGTCCGTCCTCCGCACCAGGGCCAGCACATGGTCATTGTGGGCGTCCCAGGTGGTGACCCAGGCATCCGGGCCGAAGCAGGGGTCCGCGGACCGGATATGCTCCAGCTGCCGCAGTCCGTCCCAGACGCGCTGCTGCACTGTGCCCGGCCGGGTCCGTCTGGCGGCATTTTCCCAGTTGAAAGCGGTCCGGTGCAGGTTTCGGCTGTCCTCTCGCCGGTCTGGGTCGTTATGGTAATCGTAGCCGTTGAGCTGACCGATCTCGTCCCCGCTGGAGAGCATGGGGAACCCCGCCATAGCCATCATCGCCGCGTGCATCATCAGGTCTCTCTGTATACCCAGCGCTATCTGCGCCCCGTCGTTTTCGTCCAGTCCCTTTTCTATGCCGCACAGGCTGGCGGTGGTGCCGCAGGTGCGGGCGTCCTGCGTGACAGGGTCATAGTTATACCGCTCGCCTCTGGCCCAGCTGCCGGGGAAGCTGCCCTCATAAAACTCATAAAGATACTTTTTATGCAGCAGCGCGTCCTGGCCGATGGAATATCCGAACGCCTCGTTCAGGCCCCAGCCGATGTCGTCGTGGCAGCGCAGGTAGTTGACGAACACGCAGTGCTTCGGCAGGGCATGCAGCTCGTCCAGTTGGTGCTTCAGCTGCCGCGTATCCCCGCTGGCCAGGGCGCTCCACTGGGTGCACATGGTGGAGCTGTTGTAGAGGATGTGGCACTCTGGCCGTCCCGCCGAGCCGAAATAGGGCGCCAGCTCCTTCGGCGCCATGACCACCTCTCCCTTGAGGATCACGCTGGGGCAGACGCACTCGGTGATGATCCGCACCATGCGCATGATGGTGTGCACCTGGGGCAGGTTCCGGCAGGTGGTGCCCATTTCCTTCCAGAGGTAAGGGGTGGCGTCCACCCGCAGCACCTCCACCCCCATATTCGCCAGCGTCAGCATGGCAGACACCATGTCATTGAACACGGCGGGGTTTTTGTAGTTCAGGTCCCACTGGTATGGGTGGAAGGAGGAGCAGATGTATTTTCCCATCTCCGGCACGTAAATAAAGCTGCCGGGGGCCGTGGCGGGGAACACGTCCGGGATGGTCTTTTCCATCTCCCTGGGGATGTCCGGGCTGTCAAAACAGATATACCGGTCTATGTACGCCTGTTCGCCCGCCTTGGCCCGCACGGCCCATTCATGGCTGTCGGCGGTGTGGTTCATCACGAAATCCAGGCACAGACTCATGCCCCGCCGGCGCATGGCCGCCGCCAGGCGCGCCAGGTCCTCGTTTGTCCCCAGCGCCGGGTCCACCTGGGTGAAGTCCTCCACGGCATAGCCCCCGTCGTTGTCGGGGTGGGGCATTTTGAGCAGCGGCATCAGATGCAGATAGGTGATCCCCTGCTCCGCCAGATACCCCAGCCGCCTCTCCAGACCCCGCAGATCGCCGGCGAACAGGTCCGTATACATGGTCATGCCCAGCATATTCCCCCGGCGGTACCAGTCCGGGTCACGCTCCCGGCGGCCGTCCAGCCGCTTGAGAGCCATGGACCGGGCGGCGCAGGCGTCGGCCATGACCCGCTCCAGGGCCGCCAGCATTTCCCGGTCCCCGTAGAGGGACAAATAAAGCCCCTCCAGCTCTTCCCGGCGTACAGCCAGGCGTCGTTCAAATGCCGTCATGCTGTTTCTCCAGCAGCGCCATCACCTGTTCCCGCTCCGGCATGGAGCGGATGGCGCCCTTTTTCGTGGTGACAAGATACGCCGCCCCATTGGCAAAGCGCAGCATCTCCGTGAGCTCGTCCGCCGTCAGACCGTCCAGCCCCCGGTCCAGAATGTAGTTCAGCACCGAGGCGCAGAAGGTGTCCCCCGCGCCGGTGGTCTCGATGGTGCCGCCCAGCCGGAAGGCCGGGACGAACACCCGCTGGCTGCCGGCGTAGGCATAGCTGCCGTCGGCGCCGGCCGTGACGCACAGCAGCCGGATGTTGGGATATTCCTCCAGGAGCATGGCCGCGCCGGCGTCAAAATCGGTCTTGCCGGTCATGAACGCCAGTTCGTTGTCCGCGATCTTCACCACGTCCGCCTGGGCAAGGCCCCAGGCGATCATGGCCTTGGCCACGTACATGTCCCGCCACAGGGGCGGGCGCAGGTTGGGGTCGAAGGAGATCACCGCTCCCGCTTTCCGCGCCAGGGCCACCGCCTTTACCGTGGCGGCCCGGACCGGCTCGCTGGTCAGGGACAGCGTGCCAAAATGGAAGATCTTTGTGTTCTTGATGAGTGCGGCGGGCACCTCCCCGGGCTCCAGCATCATGTCCGCGCCCGGGTCCCGATAGAAGGAGAAGTCCCGGTCCCCGTCCGGGGCCGTCTGGACGAAGGCCAGGGTGGTATGTACGCGCTCGTCCTCCGCCAGGGCCGCCATGTCGATGCCGGCGCTCTCGCCTACCTGCCGCAGCATGCGCCCAAAGCCGTCATTGCCCACCTTCCCGATGAAGGCCGTCTTACGGCCCAGCTTCTGCAGCATGGCCAGCACGTTGCAGGGAGCCCCGCCGGGGTTGGCCTCAAAGAGGGGATTGCCCTGGCCGCTCACGCCGTTTTCCGTGAAGTCGATGAGCATCTCGCCCAGGGCCACCACGTCATACATCCGCTCCATCCTCACGCCTCCTTGTCAAGGTCCAGCTCGTACTTTTCCACATCCACCAGCACCGCGCCGCCCTCGGCCTGGAAGCTGATGGAGTCCGCCGTCTCCGGCGTGTAGATGATGAAGGTGGCCGCCTGCTCTCCGTCGTTGACGAAAAGCTCCAGGCTGTGCCGGTCCATCACCAGCCGCAGCTTGATCCCGCCGTTCCGGGGCCGGACCTGGAACTCCCGCACATGGACCACGTCGTAGCGGATGCCGCAGCGGCTCCGGTCCACGCGCAGCACGTTCATCTCCGGCTTATAGCGGATATAGGTCACGTGCTCCCCGTCCTTGGCCACATTCAGCCGGAAGGCATGGTAGGCGTTCCCCACGGGGCGGACGGTGACAGTCATATCCAGGATGCGGCCGCTGACCCCCGGCAGATTCGTCTCGCCGGTGATGAGCACGTCGCTGTAGGCCACCCTGTGGCCGTGGTAATGCTCCAGCTCCCGCACCGGGTTCTGGATGAGCCGGCCATTTCGGATGGTGAGCTCTCTCGGCAGGGTCATCTCCCCGAATATCCGGGCGTTCAGGGGCTGGCAGTTGGAGGTGGCCCAGTTCTGCATCCAGGCGATCATGACCCGCCGCCCGTCGTAGGTCTCCATGGTCTGGGCGGCGTAGAAATCGATGCCGTAGTCGATGGACTGCACCCTCTCCCGGGTGAACCGATCATGTTCCCAGGAGCCCAAAAAGGCGATGTTGCCGTTGCCCGCGTGGAACTCCAGGCCCAGGGCCAGCATGTCCTGGGGGCTGACCACCAGCACCAGCTTCCCGTCCAGGGGGAAGAAGTCGGGGCACTCCCACATCAGGCCGTACTCGTTCCGGCAGGCGTCCACCACGGTGACGAACCGCCAGTGGAAGCCGTCCTCGCTTTTGTACATCAGCACGGCGCCGCTGCCGTCGGCGGTGCGGTTGCCCACCACCGCCCGGTAGGTGCCGTCCGGCTCCCGCCAGAGCTTGGGGTCCCGGAAATCCAGGGGGCTGTTTCCCTCGGGGATGTCCGCGCCGGTGAGGACGGGGTTGCCCTCGTACTTCTCATAGTCCACCCCGTCGCCTACGGCGATGCACTGGGTCTGGTACTCCTCCAGCAGGCCGTCCTCCCGGCGCTTGCGCTGCACGCCGGTGTACATGAGAAGCTGCCGGCCGTCCGGCATCTCCACGGCGCCGCCGGAGAAGCAGCCGTCCCGGTCGTACTCCTGGTCCGGGGCCAGGGCCACGGGCAGCCGCTCCCAGCGGATGAAGTCCCGGGTCTTGACGTGGCCCCAGTGCATGCTGTTCCACTTGGTGGAATAGGGGTGGTACTGATAAAACAGGTGGTACTCCCCCTTATAGCAGGAAAAGCCGTTGGGGTCGTTGATCCAGCCGATACCACCCGTCACATGAAACAGCGGCCGCTCGCTGTCCGGGATGAAGGGCACATACTGGGCCTCAAAATCCCGCGCCTGCTGTAATTTCTCACTGGTCATAAGGGGTCTCCCTTCCGAAATAGCACTCAATGCCGCCCGCCCCCGAAGGAGCGGGCGGCAATATATGGATCGGGTTTAAGATTTACTCAGCCTGGGCCGCGGCATAGCGGTCATAAGCGTCCTGGTAGACCTGCAGCAGTTCGTCCATGCCGCAGGAGTCGCTGAGCATCTCCTTGTAGGACTCCCAGCTATCGTCGGTGATGCCGCCGTCGCGGAGCCACAGGCCCTCCTGCTCGGCCACCATGGACTCAAAATCAGCCTTGTAAAGGTCGATGGTCTCCAGCTCCTCCGGTGTGAACACGCAGTCAACGGGGTACACGCTGGTGTCGTCCACAAAGGGCATCCAGTAATCATACAGGTCGGTCAGCCGCTCGATGGCCCGGTCCTCCATGGCGAAGGTGTCGCTGTAATACTCAGAGAGGATCAGCTTGGGACCGGCCACCTCGTTGGCCATCTTCAGCTCGCCGGCGCCCTTGCCGAACATCTCCTGAGACTGCTCCTCGGTGATGGACTGCCAGATACCGTTTTCGTCCTGCTCCAGGAAGTAGGTGCCGATGGGGCCGTACTGCAGCTGCATGACGATCTCGCCGTCGTACCACTGGTCAAAGAACTTCAGCAGGGTGGCGGGGTCCTCGCAGGCGGAGGTGATGGAGAGCTGGCCGGCGTTGGTGGCGCCGCCGGTGCGGACGGTCACGTTATGGGTGCCGTCGGGGCCGTCCAGAACGGGCAGGAACACATAGTCGTCGGCGTAGTCGCCCATGAGCTCCTCAATGTACCACCAGGTGGACACGCCCACATAGCCCTGCTGGCACTTGGCCATCAGCTGGGTGTCGGACTGGGAGAACATCTCCACGTCCATCAGGCCCTCGGCGTACCAGTCGTGGAAATAGGTCAGCGCCTCGCGGTAGCGGTCGTCCACGCACACGAAGCTGACCTTGCCGTCCTTATCCAGCACCAGGTCGTTACACACGTCGTTGATCCAGTTGGTGAAGCCGAAGCCGGCGTAAAAGATATTCTGGCCCCAGCACCACTGGTCGAAGCCGGTGGACATGGGCAGGGTGCTGCCGGGAGCGGCGCCGTACATCTTGGCGGCCATGTCGTTCTCCTTGAAGGCCACCAGCACGTCGTGCAGCTCATCCAGGGTGGTGGGCACCTCCAGGCCCAGATCGTCCAGCCACGCCTTGTTGATCATGGAGAATTGAGGAATGGTATAGATGGAGTAGTCCTCCGGTTTGCCGATGCCGGCGGTGCCCATCTGCTCGGCGGCGGGCAGGCCGTAGATCTTGCCGTCGGACATGGTGATGGCGGAGCGGATACCGGGATGCTCTTCCAGAATGGCGGAGAGGTTGGGCATGATCTCCGGGGTGATATAGGGAGTCAGGTCGATGAAGGTCTCGTCCTCGCCGTACCGCATCAGGTCATAGTTGGAGAAGCCCACGCCCATGAAGGCGTCAGGGTAGTCGCCGCCGGCGATACGGATGTTCACCTGTTCGGCCAGGGAGTCGCTCATGGTATCCCAGGTGATGTGGATGCCCAGGTTGTCCTGGAGCTGGTTGAGCACTACATTGTCGTCATAGCCGGGACTCAGGGCGGACATGCCGCCCATGATCTCGAACTCGGTCTGGGTCGCGTCTTCGGCGGCAAAGGCGGTCGCGCTCATGGTGAACGCCAGGCACAGGGCCAGCACAACAGCGATGATCCTTTTCATGTTTTACTCTCCTTTTTAAAAATTTTCAAGTTCGGTCCGTGATCAGCCTTTCACGGCACCGGCCATAAAGCCTTTTTCAAAGTATTTCTGCACGAAGGGGTAGATGATGAGCATGGGAGCGGCCGCCACGATCATGGAGGAGAACTTCAGCATCTCGGTCAGCTTGTTCAGCTCGGCGTAGCCGCCGGAGATGGTGCTGGCCTGACTGGCGCTGGCGGAGCTCTTGATGAGGATGTTGCGGATGACCAGAGGCATGGGCGCCTGGTTGGCCTTCAGATAGATCAGGGCGGTGAACCAGTCGTTCCAGTAGGCCACCATGGAGAACACCACCATGACCGCCAGAATGGGCTTGGACAGGGGGATGACGATGCGCAGGAAGGTGCGCATCTTGGAGCAGCCGTCTATTTCCGCCGCCTCAATCAGATCGTGGGGTATGTTGTTCTGGAAATAGTTGCGGACGATGATCATGTTGCCCACGGCCACGCCGCCGGGCAGAAACAGCGCCCACATGTTGTACAAAAGGCCCGTCTGCTTCACCACCAGGTAGGTGGGGACCAGACCGCCGCCGAAGTACATGGTGATGAGGAAGAACACGCTGAAGAATTTGCGGCCGGGCAGATCCTTCTGGGCCAGGGGATAGGCAGTGATGTACAGCATCACCACGGAGAAGATGGTGCCGATGACGGTGTATTTGACGGAGTTGATGAAGCCCCGCAGCAGGCTGTCGTCCGCAAACACCGCCGTATAGCCCTTGAGGGTGAACTCGCTGGGGAACAGGAAGGTCTTGCCGGCATACACGTCGTAGGGGTTGGACACGGAGGCCACCAATACATAGTAGAGCGGATAAGCCACCAGCAGCATGATGATGGTGCAGAACACGACCAGGATAACGTCGCTGGTCTTATCGGAAAGTCCGCGCGTCTTTTTCACAGCGTCCGCCTCCTTACACGATGCCCACGTCCGAGGTCTTGGACGCGATCTTGTTGACGATGATCAGCAGCACCAGGTTGATGACCGTGTTGAACAGGCCCACGGCGGTGGAGTAGCTGTACTTGGCGTTTTCGATGCCCTGCTGGTACACATACACCGCGATAACGTCGCTGGTGGCCTTGTTCAGATCGGTCTGCAGCAGCCACACCTTCTCAAAGCCCACGTTCATCAGCGAGCCCGCGCTCATGATGAGGTTCAGGATGGCCATGGGCAGCAGCGCCGGCACGTCCACGTTCATGATCCGCTGGAACACGCTGGCCCCGTCCACCTTGGCCGCCTCGTACAGGCTGGTGTCCACGTTGGACAGCGTTGCCAGATAGATGATGCAGCCCCAGCCCGCGTCCTGCCAGATGCCGGAGGCTATGTAGATGGTCCGGAACGCGGAGGATTGTATAAGGAAATCCACCTGGGTGCCCAGAAGCAGGTTGATGAGGCCGCCGGAGGGGCTCAGGAAGATGCGCAGCATACCGCAGATGACCATGGTGGAAATAAAGTGCGGCGCGTACAGCACGGTCTGCACGATCCGCTGGTAGCGCTTGAACCGCAGCTGGTTGATGCACAGGGACAGGATGATGGGCACCGGGAAACTCCACAGCAGACTGTAAAAGCTGAGCAGGATGGTGTTTTTGATCATCCGCCCAAAGGTGGGCGCGTTAAAGAAGCGCCGGAACCAGTCCAGGCCCACCCATTCGCTGCCAAGATACCCCCGATTGGCCTTGTAATCCCGGAAGGCGATCTGGATGCCGTACATGGGGATGTACTTGTAAACAAACGTGATGACCACCGGGATCAGCAGCAGAAGATAAAGCTGCCAGTTGTTCAGCAAGCGCGTCTTCAGCGGCTTGCCCACGCGAACAGGTTTTTTGCTGATCGCTTCGTTCATTGTCTGCTCCACTCCTTTTGTGTAACGTTTCATGCCGCGGTACGAAAAAATCCGCCGAAGCGCGGGCTTTGTCGTCGTGAAACGTTACATCATTAAGATAAGCCTATAATATGCCCACATCTGGCGCGCTGTCAAGATAATATTTTGTGCGGTTTTACTGTTTTCCCTATTCACCAAAAACTGCTTTTTCTTTTTGTGCAACCCGCCGTATCGTGGTGGAATTCCTGCTTTTTTGCGTTTTCCGCTTGCAAAATAACGTTTCATAAGTTATTCTGTGAACAAGGAACGCAAAATTCCATGAAACATTTCACACAACAAGGAGCGGCTGTATGAAGCGTGGAACGATGCCTACCATGAAAGATGTGGCCAAAGAGGCGGGCGTGGCCCTGGGGACGGTGTCCAAGGTGTTCAACGACATCCCTGTGGGCGAGGACTATCGCCGGCGGGTGCTGGACGCGGCCCAAAAGCTGGGCTACCAGGTCAACAGCTATGCCCGGGGCCTCAAGGCCGGCAGGACCGGAACCGTGGCCCTGATCCTGCCCAACGCCTATGACCCCTATTTCGCCGCTCTGGCGGACAGTGTCTGCCAGACCCTCGCCCGGCGTGGCTGCCGTATGCTGATGGCGGTCACCGGTTCGGACCCGGACGCGGAGCAGCAGTGCATCCGCATGGTGGAACAGAATAAGGTGGACGGCATCATCGGCCTGACCTACAACCCGGCGCTGGAGATCCCCGCCTCCATCCCCTTCGTCAGCATCGACCGGTATTTCAACCCGGCGGTGCCCTGCGTGGCGTCGGACAACTTCGGCGGCGGCCAGCTCGCGGTGGAGAAGCTGGCGGAGCGAGGCTGCCGGCGGCTGCTGTTTCTGCGCATCGGCGCGGATGTGCCCGGCGAACCGGACAAGCGCATGGGCGGCTTTCAGGCCGCCTGTCAGGCCCGGGGACTTGAGCATGAGGCCCTGGCCCTGAACGACAGGGACGGCTATGAGCCCTTCCGCGTCTTTCTCCGGTCCCATGTGGAGGGCGGCAGGCTTTCCTACGACGGCATCTTCTGCAACACGGACCGGCTGGCCTTCTATGTACAGAACATGCTGGCCGAACTGGGTCTGCGGGTCCCGGAGGATGTGCAGCTGGTGGGCTTCGACGGCGTGCGCCGGTTCGGGAACGACGGCTACTACTGCTCCACCATCGTCCAGCCCGTTGGGCAGCTGGCGGAGACCAGCGTGAACATCCTGCTGGAGGAGGACCGCTCCGCCCTGCCCAGCCTCATCTGCCTGCCGGTGAGCTATGCCCCCGGGGGCACGACTCTGGACGGCTGACCATGGCCAGCGAGTACCTGAAATGGAAATATCGGGACGTGAAGCCCGACGAAAAGCCCGCGCCCCTCACCGGCCGGGCCAAGCGGGCCAACTGGTGGCATTACCACAAATGGCTGGTGCTGGGCGGCATCGTCCTGGCGCTGGCGCTGGGGGACATCCTCTGGCACGCGCTGGGCATCGGCCAGGTGCGGCCTGACTACGAGATCGCCTATGTGGGCGCCGACCCGCTGCCGGAGGACACCGCCGCCGCGGTGGAAAATGCTCTGGCCGGTCTGGGCCAGGACTGCAACGGGGACGGCCGGACCGTGGTGCGGCTCAATCAGTATGTCTCCGGCGGGGAGGGCAGCGCCGACTACGCCTATGCCTCCGCCACCCGGCTCATGGGGGACATGGAGGACTGCGAGAGCTATTTCTTCCTGCTGGACGATCCGGACAGGTTCCAGCGGGAGCATCAGATCCTCCGGCTTCTGGACGGGACGCTGCCCGACGAAGGGAGCGGGGACGACAGGCCCTTTGCCCTGGCCTGGGCGGACTGCCCCGTGCTGGCCAGCCTTGATCTTGGGTCCTATACCCAGACGGTCCTGGGCGAGCATGTCACCGGAGACAGCCAGACGCTGATGGCCGGGCTGTACATCGCCCGGCGTGGTTTCTGGACGGAAAAGACCGCCGCTTTCCTGCCGGAATGCGACGGCCTGTGGGAACTTCTCACGGAGGGTGCCGACTTATGAAAAAACGCACGATGATCCTTCTGCTGACAGCGCTGATCCTGGTCATAGCCGTGGCGGCGGCGGTGTATTTCACGGCGGGCAGCCGCTACCCCTCCCGGGCGGCGGACGGCGCGGCCTGGGACGAGAGCTGGGAGATGCTGGGGCCCGTGCTGGGCGTGGAGGAGCCGGGCAGCGGTCTGACTCTGCTCAATAACAGCGCCATCCTCACCGCCGACGATATCTTTTACGCCACCTGGACCGCCGGGGACAGCGTGAAATTCACCAACGAGGACGGGGACGAGGTGGACGTATACGACGCCCAGCTCTATATGCTGGCGGTGGGCTGCGCCGACGAAGAAAACGCCGCCAAAGCCGTGCAGGAGTGGACGGACTGGGAAACGGACGCCAACGCTGTCCGCGAGACTGGTTCGGCGGTCTGTAACGGCCAGGAGTACGAGATGCTCTATTATGACTGCGTCTCCGACACCAACCCTTACCAGCGGGGCGTGACCGCCTTCACGGTGTACGGCAATTATGCCGTCAGCGCGGAGCTGACCTGCCGGGAGGGTTATCAGGGCGACGAGGCCGCCATCCTGGCCGACGTGCTCAGCCGCTGCCATTACAGCGCCGATATCTCATAAGGAGGCCATCGCCATGGGACTATTCACACCGGACGACCCCAGCTATGACGAGAGCGTGCGCCAGACCGGCTTCAACCGGTATAAGCAGCTGATCAGCTTTCACTGGACAGACTGGGCCAAGGTCAATTTCCTCACCATTCTGGGGGCGCTGCCCCTGGCCTTCGCCGTCAGCGCGTCCATCGTGGCCTCCAGCGTGGCGGTGCTGCTGCCGGCCTCCATCGTGGGCGGGATGATCTTCGGGCCCTTCCTGGCGGGGCTTTACGACGCCGTATACCGGGGCCTGCGGGACGCGCCCGGCAAATGGTGGCCGGCCTGGAAGAAGAGCTGGCGGCAGAATTGGAAGGACAGCCTGCTGCCCGGCGCCCTGACCGGCCTTTTCCTGGGCGTGTTCTCCTTTATGACCGCCCTGTTCTGGTGGGCGCAGGTACCGCCCTCCGCCGGGACCGTGGCGCTGTACCTGTTTGCAGGATTCCTGTTCCTGCTCCTGAGCACCCTTTACTGGCCCCAGCTGGTGCTCTTCCGCCAGACGGCGGCGGGCCGGCTGCGCAATATCATCCTGTTCACGTCCAAATACCTCTGGCGTGTGCTGGGCGTCGCGGCTCTCCAGGCCGCCTATTGGGCCATATACATCCTTTTCGCGCCCTTCACTTTGGTCTTGGTCCCCTTTCTCGGCTTTTGGTATATCACTTTCCTGGCCCAGCTGCTGCTATATAGCCGCCTGGATCTGGAACTGCAGATCGAGAAGCAGCTGGAAGAAAAAGAACACCCATAAGCGCAAAGCAAACTCCTCGCTTCCACATCGGAGGAGGTTCTTCTCTATGCCCATGAGTGAGAGGGACATCTTCTCCGCTCATTCTCCTGGGCAGGATTGTGGCCTTGGTGATGGTTCTGACCGCTTCCTTTTTTCAGTAGGTGAGTGGGGGTCACAGGTGCTCGCCCCTGTAAAAATGTGTTTGTGGGAGTACAAACGTGATGCTTGCGGGTATATTGCATTTAATTGCACGGTTTTACATCCCCCGCGGGGGTTACTGCCCGAAAGAGAAACACAAAATAGCAGCCTGCGTTCGAGCAAGCTGCTTTTCGTGTTTTTCCTGATTTATTTCCCTCTGGTGGGGATTGCCAGAAGCTGCCGGACACGCAGTTCCAACAGCCGCTCCAGCGCCTGTAGATGTTCCTCCGGCAGGTTGATGCTGGGATGACGCCGGAAGGTGAAGCCGATCATCCGGCGGAGCTGCTGCTTCTGCTTCGCGCCTATCACGGCGGCGCATACCTCCTCGTAGGACAGCCGGTAAGGGTTCATCCGCGTTCCGGCGTATTCCTTCAGCTTCTCAAAATCCCTGATCTCTTCTTGCCCCACATAGCGCAGCAGGGACAGGCCGTTGTCGAAGATGGGAGCGGGAACAATGATCCTGCCGGTGTGGTTGTCCCGCAGGACGCCGAAGTTCCCCAGGTGCCGGTCCTCGTTGTAAATGAGCGCGTCAAAGACCAGCATGCTGCGGAGTTGCTCTCCGAACGCCGGGCCGAGGGCGTCGAAGTATTCCAGGCACCCCTGGATGCCCCCGGACTTCACCAAGCTGCCGATGGGGATATACGAGGTGTCCACATCGGTGAACAGCGCGCACTTGGAGGCGGTGATGCCCTTCCAGTTCTCCAAATCGTAATGGACCGCATTCAGCCGCATGGTCTGGGCGATCTGGGAGGCGTAGTATTCGCAGTAGGGCTCCCGCCCGGCATTGTGCGCACCGCTGGAGCCGCCCTTGTAGAGGTAGATGCCGTCGTTTTCGATGAAACGCCATGCCTTGGGTAGCATGCCATTGGTGGTCAGCTCCGGGGAGGTGGTGAACGCCTCCCGGCTCTGGCCCGCGCCGGTATAGGCCACCAGCGCCAGCATCTCCGAAAAGCGGTTCTCATAGAGATTGCAGTCGGCAAACTTCCCCTCAAAGCCGTCCGGCACGACCCAATAGCTGTCGTTGAGGGACAGCCCCTGGCACACATCGATGATGCCCTTTGTGTCGTTCTGGCTCAGCCTCAGCGTCTTCAGTATCTCGTCCACAAAAGCCCGGTTCTTGGGGATCACGCGCCGGCCCAGCCACTTGACGACGCCCTCGCCGGTGCAGACCATGTCCAGCGGAAGCAGGTGGCGGGCGTCCTCGTTGACGGACAAAACCTCCGCCACCAGCCCCTCCAGGCCGCGCTTTTCCAGGGTGAATTTCATGAGCGACCTGTCATAAATGCGGAGGCTGTAAACGCTTGACGCCATTTCTTCCTGCTCCTCCAAGGACAGCGATACCGTCTTGCCCAGGGCGGCGGCGATCTTCAGGACCATATCCAGGGTCAGGTTCTGCCCGCCGCTCTCCAGCCGGCAGATGCTGGACCGCTGGGTGCCGATCATCCGGGCCAGTTCCGCCTGCGATATGCCCTTTTCCAGCCGCGCCGCCACAAGCTGCGCGATGATATCCTGTCTGCGCATGGTGTCCCCTCATATCTCTGGTTTGATTGATATGTTACCATATATGATAACGATTTGCAAGGGGAACGGTACAGCTTTCGGGTGGTTTTGTAGTTCAGACATAGATATAACGAAAAGCCCTCTTCCCGGCATAAGGACGAAACAGGCGGGGAGCACGTGGCGGCCGGCTTGGGCATTATGTCACCGGTGACGAAAGTTTGCCGCGCTTCCGGGCCCATTCTTGGTCGAAATCGACCTATCATTTCCCAGCGGATGGGTCTATAATGCCCCAGGCAGCAAAAGGAAAACAAGCGGCTGCCGGCGCCGCGAAGGCGGCGCAGGAAAGGAGAATGCATTATTATGACTATTTCATCCAAGGCCGAAGTGGAGAAGCTGCAGGAGACGCTGCGGCAGTGCGGCGGCGACGTGTGGATAGAGAATATCCGCGGCGAGCGGGTGGACCTGAAAGACGACCTGGGCTTTTTCCAGGGCGTGGCAAAGCTGATTGAGAACGACGACGGCGAGTATGAGCTGTTTGCCCGCAGGAGCGAGGACGAGTGCCGCCTGATGGATTTCTGCTTCTGGCAGACCCGCAAGGCCGGCTGACCGGCTCGCATTCATCCAAAAGAAGCATCCCCCGGACGGCTGTCCGGGGGATGCGCGTATATTATCAAGTTACTGCTGCACGGGCTCCACAGTGTCCAGACCCCGGCAGGCGCCCAGCACGGCCTGGCCGCCGATGACGCATATCCGGTCCGCGGCGCATACCGCGTCCAGGGTATCGGCGAAGGCGGTCAGTTCCGTCGGCGTAGTGTGCAATATCTCCCGGCGCTGGCGGGCCAAGTCCTCGGCGGACTGGCCGTTCAGGTATACGCCCGCGGCCCGCAGGCCCTCCATCCAGGGGGAGAGCACCGGCTCCGTGGAGGAGATGGTGCTGATGATATACTTGTCGATGAGCCCGGTTGCGGCCTCCCGCAGGGCCTGGGACGCCTGGGCAAAGGTGTCCAGGGTGGCGGCGGGGCTGGGGTCCCGGTAGCTGGTGAAGGCCACGTCGCCCAGGACGCGGACGGAGAGGTTCACGCCATAGGCTCCGCCCTTGACCCGCACCCGGTTCCACAGGTAGTCCAGCGTCAGCAGCTGCCCGGCCACCAGGTCCGCGCCGGTGAAGGCGCCGCCCAGGCCGTACAGGTTGGCGCCCCGGGCGGCAAAGCCCACCTGGGCGGGGATGACGAAGCCCTCCTTGCGGGCGGGCAGGGGCGTGTAGACGGCCTTCTCACCCATGGCGCCGCTCTTCAGTACGGCCATCGCAGAGGAGACGAACTCATCGTCCCGGGGGCCGGTGAGGCTCACGGTGAGGCGTTCCCGGCTGAAGAGCCGCCCGCAGAGGTCCGCCATCTCCCGGCACAGGGCCTCACCGTCAGCGCTGAACGCCCTGTCCCAGGCCTGATAGGCCCGGAGCATGGACAGACCCTGGACCGCCTCGCTGACGGCGCCCCGGGCGGAGCCCTGGGCGGCCACGCGCATGGAGCCGTAGGCGTTGCCGCTCATGGTGACGGACTGCTCCAGCCCCAGCCGTTCCTGACGGAGGATGTTGTAGATGAAGCCGCCGTCGTCAAAACGGGTGGCGTTCAATATCTCCCCCAGCAGGGCCGCGGCGTCACGCTTGTGGTCTGGCAGCATGGAGATGCTCACCTGCACATAGGGTGTGGCGTGCCTGGTGTCGGCCGCGGGGCCGAACACGGTGACCGCGGCGCTGAACCGGCCCAGGGTACCCTCAATGGCGCTGCGCAGGGCCAGCACGTCGTACCGCGCCGTGGCAGCCTGGCCCAGGAGCCGGGTCAGCAGCTTCGCCTTTTGGAGCGTCTCCAGGGGGAGGTCGGACACGTCGAAGTAGAGGTCAAGGTACGTGATGCCGTCGGTCTCCACGGGATGGTGCAGGACCGTGACGCCCTCCTGGGACAGGACCTCCTGCCGGAAGGGCATGCCCTCCTCGGGGATGTCGGAAAGTTTCAAGGCAGGCAGGCTCGCCAGCTCCTCCGGCGTGTCCACCTTGCTCTGCCGCTCACGGAGAATACGGAACTCCTCCATGACCTCCTGGATGGCTTTGCCGTCCCAGCCGGCCTTGATGGCGGCGCAGCGGTCTGCCTCGGCCCGGGCTTTCTCCTGGCCCAGGGTCTTGCTGGGGAGCATGAGCACCCGCGCCCGGTGGCTGTTATCCAGCAGCACCTGCCGCAAAAAGCCCTCGAACCAGCCGGCGTCTATCTTCTCCCGCAGGGAGGCGAACAGGGCGCTGTAGCTGAAGTTCCGGGCGGGGTCGCCGCCATAGAGCCATGTCTCCAGGGAGGAGATGGCGTATACCAGCCCCCGGGGCGTGGTGCCGAAGTCCTTCTCCCGGATGGTGAATTCCAGCCGGTCAAGAATGCTGTGCAGCCGCTCTTTGTCCAGGCCCTTTTCCGCGAGAGCGGAGAGGGTACCCTCCACCGTCTGCCATATACGGTCCTTTTGGGCCGGGTCCGCGTTCTTTATTTCCAGCACGGCGTAGAGCTGCTGCACCCCGTCCATCTTGTCCAGCACCACGTCCTCGGCCAGCTTTTCGTCCAGCAGGGCCTTTGTCAGCGGCGCCTCGTTGGAGCCGCAGAGGTACTGGCTCAGCACGGAGAAGGCAAGGTCCGGCTCGATGTCGTCGTAGGTCCCAAACACCCAGCCCCCGGCCAGAATAGCCTTGTTGCGCTCGTCCTCTTCGGCGCCTATCTCATAATAACAGGTCCGCTCCGGCGGGGCCACGGGGGCCTGCATGGGGATGTCCGCGTCCGGGTCGATGCGCTCATAGGGGGCCAGGAACCCGTCCAGTTTCGTCAGTACCGCGTCCAGGTCCATCTGCCCGTCCAGGCAGATATAGCTGTTGGAGGGGTGGTAGAACCGGGCGTGGTTCGCCAGGTACTCCTCATAGGTCAGCTCCGGGATGTGGTCCGGGTGGCCGCCGGACTCATAGCCGTAGCAATTGTCCGGGAACAGCAGCCGGTCCAGGGCCGATTCCATGACCCGGTCGGCGGAGCCGTAGGCGCCCTTCATCTCGTTATAGACCACGCCGTTGAAGCGAAGCTCCCCCTCGGGCCCATCCAGCTCGTAGTGCCAGCCCTCCTGCCGGAAGGCGTGGGGGTCGCGGAGGCTCAGGGGGTGCAGCACCGCGTCCATGTATACGTCTATCAGGTTCAGGAAATCCTGGGCGTTGCGGCTGGACACGGGGTACATGGTCTTGTCCGGGAAGGTCATGGCGTTCAGGAAGGTGGCCATGGAGCTTTTTAAAAGCTCCACGAAGGGCTCCTTCACCGGGTACTTCTCCGAGCCGTTCAGCACCGAGTGCTCCAGAATGTGGAACACGCCCGTGTCGTCCCGGGGGATGGTCTTGAAGGCGATGGAGAAGGTTTTGTTGTCGTCGGGCCGGTCCAGCCATATGAGCCGGGCCCCGTTTTTTTCGTACTCCATCCGCCACAGCACGGCCCCGATCTCGGGCAGTTCCTGGCTTTCCAGGACCCGGAAGCCGTGGAGCATGTCGCCTTTTTGCATAGCTATCGTCCTTTCCGTCACGGGCGGACGCCGCCCGACTGTTTTCAATATTAATTTACACGATAGGACCCGGTTTTACAACTCAAAGTTTTTTCTTACTGAGGATCGCAGCTATGGCCGCGGCCGAATAACCAAGAACCAGATAGACGACCGCATAAAACAGAAACGCCTGCTCTCCCATGTCAAAGAAAACCCACGCTCCGAGCAGGAACAGGGCGGATAAGAGAAAGGGCTGGAACCAAGCCGCCTTTAGCTTTCTGCCCGCGAACACGCCCACACATATTGCTGCCATCGGGTCAACGGCAAAGAACAGAAGGATACAAATCGCCATACCGCTGGCCCCTTTCGCAAAAGTGACGGCGCACCAGGGCAGCAGCAGCATGATCATTGCAGAACACAACGTGCATATACTGTTCTTTTTCACCATAATATCACTCCTCATAACTTTTCACCGCCCCCACAACTCCCGATCTGTGCTCTGTTTCCATGATTATACCCCTGCCCCCATAAAACCGCAAGCCGCCATATATCCTTGCAATCGGGGGAAAAACTGGTATAATAGCGCCATACTCATATGACTGCCAGGAGGACATGAAATGTACTGTGTGAAGAAGATCACCGACGCCATCACCTGGATCGGCGGCAACGACCGGCGCATCGCCCTTTTTGAGAACGTCTACCCGGTGCCGAACGGCGTTTCCTATAACTCCTACTTCGTGGAGGACAACGAGACCGTGGTGCTGGACACCGTGGACAGGTCCGTGCGGGATGTGTTCTTTGAGAACATCCGCCACCTGCTCCATGGGCGGAAGCTCAATTGGCTCGTCGTGGACCACATGGAGCCGGACCACGCCGCTACCATCGAAGAAGTCGTGCTGCGCTGGCCGGAGGTGAAGATCGTCTGCAACCAGAAGATCGCGGCCATGATGAAGCAGTACTTCACCTTCGACGTGGACGCCCATCTCCACCTGGTGAAGGAGGGGGACACCCTCTGCACAGGCGCGCACACCTTCACCTTCGTCATGGCCCCCATGGTCCACTGGCCGGAGGTCATGATGACCTATGAGGTCACGGAAAAGGCCCTCTTCTCCGCCGACGCCTTCGGCTCCTTCGGGGCCCTGGACGGGGAGATATTCGCCGACCACGCCGCCCAGGACCAGGTCTACATGACCGAGGCCAGGCGGTATTACACCAACATCGTGGGCAAGTACGGAAGCCAGGTCCAGGCCATCCTCAAGAAGGCCGCGGGGCTGGACATCGCCCTGGTGTGCCCCCTGCACGGCTACGTCTGGCGCCGGAACGTTGGGGATTTCATCGACAAGTACGTGAAGTGGAGCGGCTACACCCCCGAGGACAAGCAGGTGCTCATCGCCTACGCCTCGGTGTACGGCCACACGGAGAACACCGCGGAGATCATTGCCGCGCGCCTCGCGGAAAAGGGTGTGCGCACGGCGCTGTACGACGTGTCAGTGACCCATCCCAGCTACATCGTGGCGGAGGCCTTCCGCTGCAGCCACATCATCTTCGCCTCCACCACCTATAACGCCGGTGTGTTCGTGAATATGGAGAACCTCCTGCACGACATCGCCGCCCACAACCTGCAAAACCGCACCGTGGCCTTCGTGGAGAACGGCTCCTGGGCCCCCACCTCCGGCAAGCTCATGGCGGAGATGCTCTCCGGCCTCAAAAACATCACGGTGCTGGATGAAAAGCTCACTATCCGCTCTGCCCTCAAGGAGGACCAGCTGGGCGAGCTTGAAGCCCTGGCGGACGCCATGGCCGCGTCGGTCCACGCCGCCGCGGAGGCGGACCACCCCAAGGCCCCGGAGGGAAAGGCGGTGGACACCGCCGCCGTGCGGACCCTTTCCTATGGCCTTTTCGTCCTCACCGCCCGGGACGGGGACAAGGACAACGGCTGCATCATCAACACCGTCCAGCAGGTCACCGGCTCGCCGCTGCGCATCTCCATCGCGGTGAACAAGGAGAACTACACCCACGACATGGTGATGAAGACCGGGGTGTTCAACGTCTCCACCCTGACCACCTCCGCCAGTATGGACCTGTTCAAGCACTTCGGCTTCCAGTCCGGCCGGGAGGCGGACAAGCTGGCCAACTGGCCCGAGGCCAGCCGCAGCGCCAACGGCGTCAGCTTCATCCCCGGCTGCACCAACGCCTTCATGTCCGGTAAGGTGGTGAACGCCATCGACTGCGGCACCCACACCCTGTTCATCGCGGACGTGACCGAGGCGAAAAAGCTGTCCGACGAGCCCAGCGTCACCTATCAGTACTACTTCGACCACATCAAGCCCAAGCCTCCCGTGCTGGAGCAGAAGAAGGGCTTCGTGTGCAAGATCTGCGGCTATGTTTACGAGGGTGACGAGCTGCCGGCGGACTTCGTCTGCCCCCTGTGCAAGCACGGGGCGGAGGACTTCGAGCCCATCGGCTGAAAAAGAGCACAAGGAAAACGGCGGGGCATCTGCCCCGCCGTTTTTGCGCGGTTATTCTCCGGTCTCCTTCAAATTATCCCATTGAAAAACCAGTGGACCGAGCCGTCGGCCCAGAGACCGGTGGCGGCGCTGTAAGCGCCCCACTGGGTGGTATAGGTGCACTGGCCGTTCAGACCGCCGTGGGCGGTGTTGAACCAGCCGGTGCCCGCCTCGGTCCAGGTCCACTGCCAGCCGGTGAGCATGCGGCCGATGCAGCCGTTGGTGTTATCGGTCTGGAACATGTACCAGCCGGTGCCGTTCGGGTTCTGGACGTACCGGAAGCCGGTGGCCAGCTTGCCGTCCATGCCTATGTAGTACCAGAGGCCCTGATGGGAAAAGACCCAGCAGTCGAACTTCTGCACGCCGTCCACGAAGTAGTAGTAATTGCCGGTGTCCTCGTCACAGGCCCAGCCGGTGCCGGCCGCGGGCACGGCCACGGGAGGCACCGTTTTCACGACCTCCGCGTTGATGTCGCCGGTTTCGGGGATGTTGTACCAGTAGGCATGGACGTTTTCGCCCTCATACTCAAAATATGCGTCGTTGTAGGGCTCCACGTCCGCCTTGACGTCGTATCCCGCTTCCACGACGATCGACAGGATCAAACCGCCTACCAGGCCGTTGCCGGCGTCGCCATCAGCCAGGAGGCTGTCGAACACGCCGGCGTACACGACCTTCTCTTCAGGGTCGGTGATGTGAAGCTCGCCTGTGGCCTTTCTCACATCCACATGGACGCTCTCGGCGTCTTTGTGGACCTCGAACATGGTCAGGATGCGGTCGTTCCCCGCGTTGAAACGCAGATAGCTCTCCGCGCCGGTGAACAGGGGCACATAGCCCTTGTCGCAGGTGAATAGGCCATAGCCCCCGGGAACGATGGTATCCTTCGTCTCCACATAGACGCCCTCCGGGGCCTCCCAGGTCACGGGGATGAGGGTGGGGGCATCCGGGTCTTCCACGACGGTGACGGTCAGGTCGCAGCTGCCCTCGGTTGGGATGTAGACGACGATCGCGTGGTCCAGATCGCCGGCATGCAGGCCTTCCGGCGTAGCGCTACCCAGTGTGCCGCGGATATCCAGGAGTATCTCGCCGGCGTCCAACTGGGCGGTATAGCGGTAGTCCAGGGTCAGGTACACCGTGTCGCCCACCCGGAGGGGGATATCCTCATAGTCTCCTATGTAGGCTATCTCCTCGCCCGCTTCATTATCCACCAGGACGTACCAGAGCTGGTCCACGTCGCCCAGGACGGTGAGCTTGCCGGTCTGGGCATCATCAGGGGCGGTTTCCGTATCCTCCGGTGCCGCGTCCTCCGGCTCCACCGCCGCGGCCTGGGGTATGTCGGGCGCTTCGGGGGCGGGGGCTTCCTCCTCTACGGGGGCCTCGGGGGCGATGGGCGCCTCAGGGGCGGCTTCCCCGGCCTCGAACGCCTCAAAGACGTCCTCCGCCGCCAGGGCGGGCGCGGCCAGGCTCAGGACCATGACCAGCGCCAGCAGGAGGATGAACGTGCGTTTCAGGTCTCGCTTCATTATCCTCGCTCCTTTTTTTGAAATATTTTTACCTATCAGTGGATCACGCCGTCGGCCCACATGCCGGTGGCGGCGTTATAGGTGCCCCAGGCGGTGGTGTAGGTGCACTGGCCGTTTTTGCCGCCGTGGGCGGTGTTGAACCAGCCCGTGCCCGCCTTGGTCCAGGTCCACTGCCAGCCGGTGAGCATCCGGCCGATGCAGCCGTTGGTATCGTCGGTCTGGAACATGTACCAGCCGGTGCCGTTCGGGTTCTCCACGTACTGGAAACCGGTGGCCAGCTTGCCGTCCCGGCCCACATAGTACCAGAGACCCCGCTGGGAGGAGACCCAGTAGTTGGACTTCTGTACGCCGTCCACGAAGTAGTAATAATCGCCGGCGGCCTCGTCACAGGCCCAGCCGGTGCCGGACGTGGGCGGCTCCACGGGCAGGACCGTTTTCACGACCTCCACGCTGATGTCGCCGGCGGCGGGGACGTCGTAGTAATAGCCGTGAAGATCCTCGCCCTCATACTCAAAGTATTCCTCAGCGAAGGGCTCCACGTCCGCCTTGACCGAATAGCCTGCCTCCACCTGCACCGCCAGGTACGTGCCGCCCACGATGCCGCAGCCGGCGTCGGCCTCGGCGTCGTCATCGTCGTACATGAAGGCGTACACGACTTTGTCTTCCGGGTCGGTGATGTGAAGCTCGCCCGTAGTCTTTCTCACGTCCACCTGGATGCTCTCCACTTCATCGTCGTAGGGTGTGAAGGAGGTCACGATATAGCCGTCCTCCGTCTCATAAGAGGCCTCGGGGTTGGCACCGTCAAAAAACGGGACATAGCCGGCGTCGCAGATGAACGTGCTGTACTCATCGGAGAAGACGACGTCAGGCGCATCCGCATAGACGCCCTCCGGGGCCGTCCAGGTCACGGGGATGAGGGCGGGGGCCTCGGGGTCTTCCACGATGGTGACGGTCACGTCGCAGCCGTCCTCCCCGAGGACGCGGATGCCCACGGCGTTGGTCGCTTCGCCGATATGCGCGGTGACCGGCGAGCCTTCCGTCAGTATGCCGCGCCGGCTCGTGACAGGCCGGTCCTTGTCCAGCTCCACGGTATAGCGGTAATCCAGGGCCAGCACCACCATGTCGCCCGGCTTGAGGGGGATATCCTCAAAATCCGAGTCGTAGTTTGTCTGCTCAGTCTCGGTCGCCACTATGACGTACCAGAGCTTGTCGACGTCGCCCAGGAAGGTGAGCTTGCCGGTCTGGGTATCGTCGGGGGCAGGCTCCGTATCCTCGGGCGCCGCGTCCTCGGGCTCCACTGCGGCGGCCTGGGGCATATCGGGCGCCTCGGCGGGGGCTTCTTCCTCTATGGGGGCCTCGGGCGCCTCCGGGGCGGCGGTCTCGGCCTCGAACGCCTCGAAGACGTCCTCCGCCGCCAGGGCGGGCGCGGCCAGGCTCAGGACCATGACCAGCGCCAGGAGAAGGGTAAAGATGCGTTTCATTTTTCTCGCTCCTTTTTCAAAATGGGATATATCGATCGCGGGATATTGCCGGAATATCCGCTGTCAGCCCGCAGCTTGGTGGCTCAGACCGTCGGCCCAGAGGCCGGTGGCGGCGCTGTAGTTGCCGAACTCGGTGGTATAGGTGCACTGGCCGTTGACGCCGCCGTGGGCGGTATTGAACCAGCCCGTGCCCCAATACGGCCCGATCCACTGCCAGCCGGTGAGCATGCGGCCTATGCAGCCGTTGGTGTTGTCGGTCTGGAACATGTACCAGCCGGTGCCGTTCAGGTTTTTCACATACTGGAAACCACGGGCCAGCCTGCCGTCAGACCCTATGTAGTACCACAGGCCCCGCTGGGAGGCGGCCCAGTAGTCGGACTTCTGTACGCCGTCCACGAAGTAATAGTAATCGCCGGTGGTCTCGTCATAGGCCCAGCCGGTGCCGTCCTTGGGCGGGTCTATGGGGGCCGGCGTCTTCACGATCTCCATGTTGAAATCGCCGTCGGCGGGGATCTCAAAACCATAGGCGTGGAGGAGCACGCCCTCATACTCCGTGTGACCGTCAATGAGGGGCTCTACGTCCGTTCTGATGGAACAGTCCGCCTCTACGCCCACGGCCAGGAACATGCCGCCCACCAGGCCGTTGGAAGCGTCGGCCACGTACATGGTCCTGGTGTCGCCCATCTCCATCACGACCACTTTATCATCAAGGCCGGTGATATTCAAACAGCCCGTGGCCTTTTTGACGTCCACCTCGACGCTCTCCGCATCGTCATCGACCTTGAACATGGTCAGGATGAGGTCGTTATACGCAACGGAAGTGTCCCAGGGCTCTGCGCCGCCGAAAAACGGGACATAGCCGGGTTCACAGAGGATGCCTTCGTTCGTGCCGGCGAAGACCTGGCTGTCCGTCTCCACCGTGACGCCCTCCGGGGCCGTCACGTTCACGGGGATGAGGGCGGGGATATTCGTTTCCGCGTCCTCCTCCACGGTGAGGGTCAGGTCGCAGATGCCGTCGTCGGCCGCCTCTACGAAGATGGTGATGGAGTTCGCCGGGTCGCCCAGGTGTTCGTCAAAAGGCGCGACGGCGAGGATGCTGCGCCCGTCGTAGAGCGTGCAGTCCCTGTCCGGCCGGACGGTATAGCGGTAGTCCGTGGCCAGGACCAGCATGTCGCCCGGCTTGATGGGGATATCCGAATAATCCAGCTGGTAATCCGTACTGCCGTAGTCCTCCCACACCGAGACGAACCAGAGCTTGCTGGTGTCGCCCAGGATGGTGAGCTTGCCGGTCTGGGCGTCGTCGGGGGCAGGCTCCGTATCCTCGGGCTCCGCCGCCGCGGCCTGGGGCATATCGGGCGCTTCGGCAGGCACCTCTTCAACAGGGGCTTCTTCCTCTATGGGGGAGATGGGCGCCTCAGGGGCGGCGGCCTCCTCCGTTTCGGGGACTTCAAAGGCGTCCTCCGCCGCCAGGGCGGGGGCGGCCAGGGCCAGGGTCATGACCAGCGCCAGCAGAAGGGTAAAGATACGTTTCATTTTCCTTGCTCCTTTTTAAAGCGCGCCGTGGTGATACTGGCCGTCGGCCCACAGGCCCGTGGCGGCGTCGTAGCTGCCCCAGGCGGTGGAGTAGGTGCACTGGCCGTTGACGCCGCCGTGGGCGGTGTTGAACCAGCCTGTGCCTGCCAGGGACCAGGTCCACTGCCAGCCGGTGAGCATGCGGCCGATGCAGCCGTCTTTATTGTCGGTCTGGAACATGTACCAGCCGGTGCCGTTGCGGTTTTGGACATACTGGAAGCCGGTGGCCATCTTGCCGTCGGGCCCTATGTAATACCAAAGACCCCGCTGGGAGACAGCCCAGTAGTTGAACTTCTGCACGCCGTCCACGAAGTAGTAATAGTCGCCGGTGGTCTCGTCACAGGCCCAGCCGGTGCCGGCCTTGGGCGGGTCCACGGGGAGGGGCGTTTTCACGATCTCCATGTTGACGTCGCCGCTGTCGAGAGGCGCGAAGTAGTAGACGTGGACGTCGACGCCATTATAGCTTCCATAGGTTTCATGAATGGGCTCCACGTCCGCCTGGACGTCGTATCCCAGCTCCAGGCCTACGGTCAGGTACATACCGCCCACCAGGCCGAGTTCGGCGTTGGCATAGGCGCCGGCCTCGTTGCCCAGGAAAGCCCGTACCAGCCCTTCCTCAAGGCCGGTGATGTTCAGAGAGCCTGTGGCCTTCTTCACGTCCACCTGGATGCTCTGGGTGTCTTTGTAGGGCATGAAGTAGGTCTTGACGGTGCCGTCTTCCATAGCGCGAAAACCCCGGGGCTCGGCGCCGGTGAACACGGGCACATAGCCGGCGTCGCAGGTGAACACGCCGTAGTAATAGGGAACGAGAAGAATGAAATCATTCGTTTTCACCGTGACGCCCTCCGGGGCCGTCCAGGTCACAGGGATGGCTTGGGGCGCGTTGGGGTCTTCCACGATGGTGACGGTCACGTCATAGCCGCCTTCGGCGGAGACGTCGAAGGCCACTCCGTGGGTCACGTCGCCGGCATGTGCGCCCTCCGGCGTCTCATCGACCAGTACGCCGTATTCATCGTAGAGCTGCCAGTCCTTATCCACCTGGATGGTATAGCGGTAGTCCATGAACAGGTACACCGTATCGCCGTCCTGGATGGTGATATCGTCGTAATCCCCTACGTAGCTCGTCTCGCCGGCTTCATTTTCCACCTGGACGTACCAGAGCTTGTCGACCTCGCCCAGAATGGTGAGCTTGCCGGTCTGGGCGTCATCAGGGGCGGTTTCCGTATCCTCGGGCGCCGCGTCTTCCGGTTCCACCGCCGCGGCCTGGGGCATATCGGGCGCTTCGGCGGGGACTTCTTCTACGGGGGCTTCCTCTGCGGGAGCCTCCTCCACGGGAGCCTCAGGCGCTTCGGCGGTGACCTCGGTTTCAGGGACCTCAAAGACGTCCTCCGCCGCCAGGGCGGGCGCGGCCAGGCTCAGGACCATGACCAATGCCAGCAGAAGGGTAAAGATGCGTTTCATTTTTCTTCCTCCTTTTTGGTGAAAAACTTGATTTATCTCAGTGGACCACGCCGTCGGCCCACATGCCGGTGGCGGCGTTGTAAGCGCCCCAGGCGGTGGTGTAGGTGCACTGGCCGTTTTTGCCGCCGTGGGCGGTGTTGAACCAGCCCGTGCCCGCAGCGGTCCAGGTCCACTGCCAGCCGGTGAGCATGCGGCCGATGCAGCCGTCTTTATTGTCGGTCTGGAACAAGTACCAGCCGGTGCCGTTTGTGTTCTCCACGTACTGGAAGCCGGTGGTCAGCTTGCCGTCGAGGCCTATGTAATACCAGAGGCCCCGCTGAGAGCCGGCCCAGTAGTTGAACTTCTGCACACCGTCCACGAAGTAGTAATAATCGCCGGTGTCCTCGTCACAGGCCCAGCCGGTGCCGGACGCGGGCGCGTCCACGGGCAGCTCTGTTTTCACGACCTCTATGTTGATGTCGCCGGTCTCCGGGACCTCGTACCGGTAGATGTGGACGTTGCCGCCGGCATATGTGCGATAGGATTCATAGTTGGGCTCCACGTTCGCCTTGACGTCGTATCCCGCTTCCACGTATACCCTCAGGGTCGTACCTCCCACCAGGCCACGGTAGGCTTCGCCAGTGGCGTCGCCGTCGAGGAGCCCGACGTACACGGCTTTGTCCTCAGGGTCGGTCAGGTCCAGAGCGCCCGTGGCCTTTTTCACGTCCACATGGACGCTCTCAGCGTCGCTTTTGGGCGTGAAGTAGGTCTCGAAGCGGCCGTCCTCCGTATCGGTGGAGCCCAGAGCCCTTACGCCGGTGAACAGGGGCACATAGCCCTTGTCGCAGGTGAAAACGCCGAAGGAATCGAGAAGGACGATATCGTTCGTCTCCGCCTGGGCGCCCTCCGGGGCCGTCCAGGTCACGGGGATGGTTTTGGGAGGATTCGGGTTTTCCACGATAGAGAGGGTCACATCGAGATATTCGCCGTCCTCGAGAGACATGCCGAAGCGCACCTCGTTGATCAGCTCGCCCTCATGTATGCCGCCCGGCATAGAATCATCCGCTATGCCGAAGTGATCCTCGGGCTGCCAGTCCTCATCCCACTGGATGGTATAGCGGTAGTCCATGACCAGGTACACCGTATCGCCGTCCTGAAGGGGGATATCGTTGTATTCTCCTACGTAGTCCGTCGCGGCGCCCGTGTCGCTGAGCACATCGACGCACCAGAGCTTGTCGGTCTCGCCCAAAACGGTGAGCGTACTGGTCTTAGGCTCAGCCGCCGTATCCTCCGGTTCCGCCGCGGCGGCCTGGGGCATATCGGGCGCCTCAGCAGGGGCCTCTTCCACAGGGGCTTCTTCCTCCTCGGGGGCCTCCGGCGCCTCAGGGGCGGCGGCCTCTTCCGTTTCGGGGACCTCAAAGACGTCCTCCGCCGCCAGAGCGGGCGCAGCCAGGACTATGACCATGACCAGCGCCAGCAGAAGGGTAAAGATGCGTTTCATTTTTCTTCCTCCTATTTTCAAATGATTTCATCAAGATACCAGTGGGACCAGCCGTCGGCCCAGGTGCCGGCGGCGGCATCGTAGGCACCCCACTGGGTGGTGTAGGTGCACTGGCCGTTCAGGCCGCCGTGGGCGGTATTGAACCAGCCCATGCCCGCGTCGGTATAGGTCCACTGCCAGCCGGTGAGCATCCGGCCTATGCAGCCGTTTTTGTTGGTAGGCTGGAACATGTACCAGCCGGTGCCGTTCGGGTTCTCCACGTACTGGAACCCGGTGGCCAGCTTCCCGTCGGACCCTATGTAATACCAGAGGCCATGCTGGGAGGCGGCCCAGTAGTTGAACTTCTGTACACCATCGACAAAGTAATAGTAGTCGCCGGTGGCCTTGTCATAGCTCCAGCCGGTGCCGGACTTGGGCGCGGTCACGGGCAGGTCCGCCTTCACGACCTCTGCGTTGATGTCGCCGGTCTCGGGGACGTCGTACCAGTAGGCATGGACGCTGCCGCCATCATACTCGAAGTATTTCTCACCGTAGGGCTCTACGTCCGACTTGACGTCGTATCCCGCCTCCACGACGATCGACAGGACCATGCCGCCCACCAGGCCGCTTTTGGCGTTGGCCATGGCCAGAGAGTCATCGAACTCGGTGGCGTATACGACCCTGTCCTCCGGGTCGGTCAGGTTCAGAAGGCCCGTGGCCTTCTTCACGTCTATCTGGACGCTCTGGGCGCCTTTGCTGGGCGTGAAAAAAGTCGTGACGCTGCCGTCTCCCCAATCGGAGAAGGTCCGGGGCTCGGCGCCGTCGAAGAACGGGACATAGTCTTCGTCGCAGATGAATACGCTAAAGAAATTGGGAAGGAGAAGAACGAAATCACTCGTCTCCACGGTGACGCCCTCCGGGGCTGTCCAGGTCACGGGGATGGTCTGGGGGACGTTGGGATTTTCCACGATGGTGATGGTCCCGTCGTGGTCGCTGTCGTCCAAAGAGGTGACGACGAAACCCACAGAGTTGGCCACGTCACCGGCATGTAGTCCGCCGTCCATCACCGCATCAGTCAGTACGCCGTAGCGATCCTCGGGCTGCCAGTCCTGATCCCACTGGATGGTATAGCGGTAGTCCATGATCAGATATACTTCATCGCCGACATGGAGAACGATATTGTCATATTCTCCTACATAGTCCGTCCCGGTGCCAGCGTCGCTGATCACATGGACGAACCAGAGCTTGTCGACCTCGCCCAGAATGGTGAGCTTGCCGGTCTGGGTGTCGTCGGGGGCAGGCTCCGTGTCCTCAGGCGCCGTCGTATCTTCGGGCTCCGCCGCGGCGGCCTGGGGCATATCGGGCGCTTCGGCGGGGGTCTCAGCCTCCGGAGCTTCCTCCACGGGAGCTTCGGGGGCCACAGGCGCCTCAGGCGCGGCGGCCTCTTCCGCCTCGGGTATCTCGAATATGTCCTCCGCCGCCAGGGCGGGCGCGGCCAGGCCCAGGACCATGACCAGGGCCAGCAGAAGGGTAAATATGCGTTTCATGGATATGCCTCCTTTATCCAGAGATCAGATCATACTGATATAATAGCATCGTTCCCCGCCGCCCGCAAGAAGACCGTCCTGACTTTCACGAAATCGGACCTGATTTTCACGTAGTCCCGGAAAAAGGAAGAAGACGGCCCCCGGAAAAGGGGCCGTCTCTGCTATACATTATGTGGTCACTTGCAAGCTTCTGCGATATGCGGGGCCGTGAGGCCGAACTCCTCCAGCAGGGGGCCGAAGGGGCCGGAGTGGCCGAACACATCCCGGACGCCCACCCGCTTCACCGGGCAGGGCACCCCTGCCTCGGCGATGACGGCGCAGACCGCCTCGCCCAGGCCGCCGATGATGTTGTGCTCCTCGCAGGTGACGATCTTCTTGCACTCCCTGGCGGCTTTCAGCACCAGCTCCGTGTCCAGGGGCTTCACCGTGGCCATGTTGATGACCCGGGCGGAGATGCCCTCCTGGGCCAGGATGTCGCGGGCTCCCAGGGCCTCGGCCACGCACAGGCCGTTGGCGATGATGGCCACGTCCGTGCCGTCGGCCAGGGTCTCGCCCTTGCCGATGGTGAACTGAAAGGTCTCCTCGTCATGGATGATGGGCACCGGCGCCCGGCCGAAGCGCATGTAGACCGGCCCCTTGTAGTCGTAGGCCGCGAACACCATGGCCCGGGCCTCCACCGCGTCGGCGGGGCTCATGACCACCATGCCGGGGATGGAGCGCATGAGGGCGAAGTCCTCGCAGCACTGGTGGCTGGCGCCGTCCTCGCCCACGGAGATGCCGCCATGGGTGGCGCCGATCTTCACGTTCAGATGGGTGTAGCCGATGGAGTTGCGCACCTGCTCAAAGGCCCGGCCGGAGGCGAACATGGCGAAGCTGGAGGCATAGGGCACCAGGCCCATGGCCGCCGCGCCTGCCGCTACCGCCATCATGTTGCCCTCGGCGATGCCGCAGTTGAAGTGGCGCTCTGGGTAGGCCTTCTGGAAGACGTTGGTCTTGGTGGCGTTGGAGAGGTCCGCGTCGAACACGATCACGTCATCGTGCACCCCGCCCAGCTCCTTGAGGGCGTTGCCATACCCGTCACGGGTGGCCATTTTCTTCACATCACTCATTTTTGCCGCCCTCCAGTCCGGCCAGGACGGCGTTCAGGTCGTCCATGGCGATCTTGTATTCCTCGTCGTTGGGGGCCTTGCCGTGCCAGGCCACCTGGTTTTCCATGAAGGAGACATCCTTGCCCTTGGTGGTCTTCATGACGATGGCCGTGGGCACGCCCTTTGTGGCCCGGGCCTCGGCAAAGGCCGCCTCCATCTGGCCGAAGTCGTGGCCGTTGATCTCAATAACGTGCAGGCCGAAGGCGGCCAGCTTATCCGTGATGGGATAGGGGCTCATGACCTTGTCGATGGGCCCGTCGATCTGCAGGCCGTTGTTGTCCACGATGACGCAGAGGTTGTCAAGCTTGTGGTGATGGGAGAACATCATGGCCTCCCAGACCTCGCCCTCCTCGATCTCGCCGTCGCCCAGCAGGGTGTAGACCCGGATGGGCCTGCCCTGGAACTTGGCGGCCAGCGCCATGCCCGCCGCGGCGGAGACACCCTGGCCCAGAGAGCCGGTGGACATGTCCACGCCGGGGGTCATGTCCATGTTGGGGTGGCCCTGGAGGTGGCAGCCGATCTGCCGCAGGCCTTTGAGGTCCTCCCAGGGGAAGAAGCCCCGCAGCGCCAGCGTGGCGTAAAGGCCGGGGGCGGTGTGGCCCTTGGAGAGGACGAACCGGTCCCGGTCCTCCATCTTGGGCTGGGCCGGGTCGATGTTCAGCTCCTTGAAATACAGGTAGGTGAACATGTCCGCGGCGGAGAGACTGCCGCCGGGGTGGCCAGCGTGGGCGGCGTGGGTGCCCTCGATGACGCCCATGCGCACCTTGCAGGCCGCGATGGCCAGCTCTTTCTTTTCCTTGTCAGTCATAATGTGTTACCTCGTTTCCGCGCTTCTCAGCCCTGGCCGTAATAGGCGCCGGGGCCGTGCTTGCGCAGATAGTGTTTGTCCAGAAGCTCCTGCTGCATGGGGGGCAGGCCCGGCTCCAGCGCCAGGGCGTGGAAGGCCATGAAGGCCACCTCCTCCAGGACCACGGCGTTGTGCACCGCGTTCATGGGGTCCGTGCCCCAGGCAAAGGGACCGTGGCTGTGGACCAGCACGGCGGGGACCTGGTCCGGGTCGATATGCCGGTCCCGGAAGGTCTCGATGACCACATTGCCGGTCTCCAGCTCGTACTCGCCGCCGATCTCGGCAGGGGTCATCTTCCGGGTGCAGGGGATCTCGCCGTAGAAGTAGTCCCCCTGGGTGGTGCCGTAGGCGGGGATGCCCCGGCCGGCCTGTGCAAAGGAGGTGGCCCAGCGGCTGTGGGTGTGGACCACGCCGCCCACGTTGGGGAACGCCTTATAGAAGGCGATGTGGGTGGGGGTGTCGCTGGAGGGCTTATAGCGGCCCTCCACGCGGTTTCCGTCCAGGTCCAGCACTACCATGTCCTCCGGCTGCATGTGGTCGTACTCCACGCCGGAGGGCTTGATGACCACCAGGCCCTTTTCCCGGTCGATGCCGGACACGTTGCCCCAGGTGAAGGTCACCAGTCCGTGCTTTGGCAGCAGCAGGTTTGCGTCGCATACCAGTTTTTTCAGTTCTTCCAGCATGGCATTATACCTCAAATGGCCTTCAGCTTCCAGGCGACGTCGTTCCAGAAGAGCTCCTTTTCCAGTCCCTCCACGGTGGTGTCCTTGCCGATGTGGACAAACTCGATGCCCATGATGTTGGCCCAATCCTTCATCTGCTCGGCGGTCACGTCGTAGGAAAGGACGGTATGATGGGCGCCGCCGGCGGTGATCCAGCACTCCACGCCGGTGGTCAGATCGGGCATGGCCCGCCACATGACCCGCGCCACGGGCAGGTTGGGCATGGGCATGATGGGCTTCACCGCCTCGATGTCCTGGACGATCAGGCGCAGGCGGCCGCCCATGTCGATGAGGCTGGCCACGATGGCCTTGCCCGCCTTGCCCTCGAACACCAGCCGGGCCGGGTCCTTCTCGTTCATGCCGATGCCCAGGTGGTGGGTCTCGATGCGGGGCTTATCCGCCGCCAGGGAGGGGCAGACCTCCAGCATGTGAGCGCCCAGGCTGTACTCCTGGCCCTCTACCAGGTGGTAGGTATAGTCCTCCATAAAGGCGCAGGCGCCGTTGCCGCCCTCGCCCATGGCCTTCATGATGGCGGTCATGGCGGACACCTTCCAGTCGCCCTCGCCGCCGTAGCCGTAGCCCTGGGCCATCAGGTGCTGGGAGGCCAGGCCGGGCAGCTGCTCCATGCCGTACAGGTCCTGGAAGGTGTTGGAGAAGGCCTTGCAGCCCTCGGCGTCCATCATCTTCTTGATGGCGATCTCCTCCCGGGCCTGGTAGCGGATGGCGGCGGTGTTGTCCGTGGCCACGTCGTAATGGGCCTCGTACTCGGCCACCAGGGCGTCGATCTCGGCGTCGGTGACGGCGTTCATCTCCTTCACCAGGTCGCCCACGGCCCAGGTGTTCACCTGCCAGCCCAGCTTCGTCTGGACCTCCACCTTGTCGCCCTCGGTGACGGCCACCTCCCGCATATTGTCCCCGAAGCGCATGACCTTCATGCCCCGGCTCACCGCCGCGCCCACGGCCGCTTTCATCCAGCTGCCGATGCGTCCCAGGACCTTTTCGTCCTGCCAGTACCCCGCGATGACCTTCCGGGGCATGCGCAGGCGGGCCGCGATGAAACCGTGCTCCCGGTCGCCGTGGGCGGCCTGGTTCAGATTCATGAAGTCCATGTCGATCTCCTCGTTGGGGATCTCCTTGTTGTACTGGGTGGCGAAGTGGCAGTAGGGCTTCTGCAGGGCCGCCAGGCCGTTGATCCACATCTTGCTGGGGGAGAAGGTGTGGCACCAGGCGACGATGCCGGCGCAGCTGTCGTCGTAGTTGGCCTCCTTGGCCACGTCGGCGATCTCCTTGTTGGTCTTGGCGGTGACCTTGTAGACCAGGGGATAGGGCAGGCTCTTGCTCATCTCGGCGGCCATCTCCTTCGCCCGGGCCTCCACGGTCTCCAATACCTCGGGTCCGTAGAGGAACTGGGAGCCCACCACGAACCAAAATTCATATTTGCTCATATAACGCGCTCCTTACAGTGTTTCCACGGCGGTCTTTTCCACGGCCAGCAGGGCCTTGTACCGCCCGATATAGGCGTTGAAGCCGTCCACGTCCGCCTTGTCCGGGGCCAGGGTGGTGCCCTTGGCGCCGGCAAACACGCGGGCGGAGAGGAACTGCTCCAGGCTCTCCCCGCCGCCGTTCAGCATGTAGGCGGCCAGCAGGGCCATGCCGTAGGGCCCGCCCTCGCCGGCGGTCTCCATGCATGTCACCGGGGCGTTGCAGGCGGCGGCCATATACTTCTGGCCCACCACAGGGGTCTTGAAGAGCCCGCCGTGGCCGGTGAGGGAGTCGATGGCCACGTGCTCCTCTGCCAGAATGTCCATGCCGATCTTCAGCGTGGACATGGTGGCGTAGAGCTGGGCCCGGAAGAAGTTGGCCAGGGTGAATTTGGCGTCCGGGGTGCGGACCACCAGGGGCCGGCCCGCGTCCATATGGGTGACGCCCTCGCCGGCGAGGTAGTTGCACACCAGCACCCCGCCGCAGTCGGGCTCGCCCTCCAGGCTCTTTTCATAGAGCTTCGTGTAGAGCGCGCCGGCGTCGGGCGCTGCGCCGAAGAGCTCCGCCGTCTGCTTCAATACGCCCACCCAGGCGTTGGTGTCGTTGGTGCAGTTGTTGCAGTGGACCATGGCCACGGGCTTGCCCGTGGGGGTGGTCACCACGTCGATCTCCTCGTGGACATGCTCCAGGGGCTTTTCCAGCACCACCATGGAGAAGATGCTGGTGCCCGCGGACACGTTGCCGGTGCGGGGCGCCACGGCGTTGGTGGCGGTCATGCCGGTGCCCGCGTCGCCCTCGGGGGGCGCGAAGGGAGTGCCCGCCGGCAGCAGGCCGTCCAGGAGAGCCGCGCCGGCCTCGGTGAGGGAGCCCGCGTTCTCGCCGGCCTGCATCACCCCAGGCAGCACGTCGGAGAGCTTCCAGGAAAGCTTCCGGGGCGCCACAAGGGCGTCGAACTTCGCCATCATCCCGGCGTCATAGCCCTTGCCGTCGGGGGCGATGGGGAACATGCCGCTGGCCTCGCCCACGCCCACGGCGTTGACGCCGGTGAGCATGTAGTGGACATACCCGGCCAGGGTGGTGATGTGGCGGACGCGGGAGACATGCTCCTCGCCGTTCAGAACGGCTTGGTAGAGGTGGGCGATGCTCCACCGCTGGGGGATGTTGAAGCCAAACAGGGCCGTCAGCTCCGCCGCGGCGGGGCCGGTGATGGTGTTCTGCCAGGTGCGGAAGGGCACCAGAAGCTGCCAGTTTTCGTCAAAGGCCAGGTAGCCGTGCATCATGGCGGACACGCCCATGGCGGCGATGCTCTCCCGGTCCTGCACGCCGGCCAGGGCCTTTTTGAGCCCCGCCCAGACCTCGTCCAGGGAGTAGGTCCAAACGCCGTTTTCATAGGTGCTGGCCCAGGTATAGTCGCCGGAGGAGACGGGGCGGAACGCCCCGTCTACGGTCACGGCCTTGATACGGGTGGAGCCGAACTCCACGCCGAGAGTCAGTTTTTCGCTCATGGCCCCTCCTTACTTTTTCCGGTCGCGCAGCAGGGCGAAGATGCTCTGCAGCACGATGAAGAAGCACAGCAGGGCGGCGGTCAGGATGTTGGGCCAGGAGGAGGCCAGCTTGCCGTTGGTCTGCACGATGGTGGAGATGGTGCCGTTGATGAGCACGCCGAAGAAGGAGCCGATCACGTTGCCCACGCCGCCGGTCAGCAGCGTGCCGCCGATGACGGAGGAGGCGATGGCGTCCATCTCCAGGCCCGTGGCCTGGCTGACGGAGGCGCTCATGGTGTTCATGCAGTAGCAGATGCCGCCGATGGAGCACAGGAAGGAGCTGAGCACATAGGCCTTCAGCTTGGTCTTCTTCACGTTCAGGCCCATCATGGCCGCGGACTGCTCGCTGCCGCCCACGGCGTAGAGGCTCCGGCCGAACTTGGTGTAGCGGAGCATCAGGAAGATGACCACCAGCACCACCAGAGAGATGACCACGCCGATGCCGAAGTAGGGCATGATCATGACGCCCTTGCGGTTCAGCGTGCCGCCGAAGGGCAGGTAGATGCGGTAGTTGGCCCAGTTATAGAAGGTCTGGTTGATGTCCGCGGTGATGGAGAGCTGGTCGGTGGAGATCACCGCCGTCATGCCCCGGGCGAAGAACATGCCCGCCATGGTGACGATAAAGGGCTGAATGTTGAGATAGCCCACGCAGTAGCCCTGGAACAGGCCAAAGAGGACGCCGATGCCCAGCACCATCAGGCACATCACCGGGGCGCTCAGGCCCCAGTTGGCCATGCCGTAGGACAGGAGCATGCAGTCCATGGCCACCAGGGAGCCCACGGAGATGTCGATGCCGCCGGTGAGCATGACGCATGTCATGCCGCAGGTGACGCACAGCAGGCCCGCCTTGCTCCGGAGGATGTTGAGGAAGGTCTGCACGGTGGCGAAGCCCTTGCCGGAATAGACCGCGCAGCCCGCCGCGTACAGCACGAAGAACAGGATGATGGTGATGAGCAGCAGAACGGTGTTGCCGTTCATCTGGCGGCGCTCCTTGATGGCGTTCGCCGGCTTTTCGGTAGTGGAAGTCATGCCGCTGCCGCCTCCTTCCCGGACTTGAGTGAGGCCCGCTTGGCGCTGCGCTTGCGGAAGAACGCCTTCACGGGAGGCGCCTGGATGGCCACGATGATGATGACCACCACGGCCTTGAACACCGGGGCCACGGCCGAGGACACGCCCATGTTGTACATGGTGGTGGTGATGGCCTGGATGGTGTAGGCGCCGATGATGGAGCCGGCCAGGTTGAACTTGCCGCCGCCCAGGCTGTTGCCGCCGATGGCCACGGCCAGGATGGCGTCCAGCTCCAGGTTGAGGCCGATGTTGTTGGAGTCGGCGCTGGTGATACGGGAGGCGGCCACCACGCCGGCGATGGCGGAGCACACGCCGCACAGCAGGTAGCAGATGAAGATCATCCGCTTGGAGTTCAGGCCCGCGATACGGCTGGCGGATTTATTGATGCCCACCGACTGGACATACATGCCCATGGCGGTCTTTTTCAATACGATCGATACAATTAGTATACACACCGCCGCGATGAGGATGGGGGTGGGGAAGAAGCCCACGAAGCCGCCGATCATGCCGAAGGTGTCGTTGCGCACGTATACGATCAGGTTGTCGCACACCAGAAGCCCGATGGCCCGGGCCGCCGTCCAGAGGATCAGCGTGGCCACCATGGGCTGTATGCCCAGGTATGCCACCAGCCCTCCGTTGAACGCGCCGCAGATGCAGCCCATGCCGATGGCGGCCAGCACGCCCACGATCAGGGGCACGGCCAGCTCCGTGGCCTTGGGGGCCGCCGCGCCGGCCAGCAGCCGGCAGCACACCGCCGCGCAAAGCGCCATGACGGAGCCCACGGAGATGTCGGTACCGGCGGAGGCGGAGACCACCAGCGTCATGCCGATGGCCAGGATGGCCACCTCACTGCCCCGGTTCAGGATGTTCACGAGACGCCCGGACAGCAGCCCGTTGGTGATGCCCACCTGGAAGAAGCTGTAGAAGGGCTTGCCGGTGGAGGCGTCGTAGATCATGTTGACGCACAGCACCAAAAACATGCAGAATACCGGCAGAAACAGCTTCATTTTGGTCAGCTTTTTCAGTTTATCCATTCTCAGCACCTCCTGCGATGGCCGCCATGACCCGCTCCTGGGTCAGGTCGCCGTCCAGCTCGCCCACCTTGGCCCCGTCCCGGAGCACCGCCATGCGGTTGCAGGTGCGGAGCATCTCCTCGATCTCGGAGGAGATGAACATGATGCTCTTGCCCTCGCCGGCCAGCTGGATGATGAGCTTCTGTATCTCGGTCTTGGTGCCCACGTCGATGCCGCGGGTGGGTTCGTCCAGGATGAGGAAGTCCGGGTCGGTGGCCAGCCACCGGGCCAGGATGACCTTCTGCTGGTTGCCGCCGGAGAGCTGAGATACGGGAGTCTCCTTGCTGGCGGTCTTGATCTGGAGGATGTCGATGTACTTGTCGGCGAGCTCCTCCTGCTTGGCCCGGCTCATCTGCTTGAACATGCCTTCACGGGCCTGGAGCGCTAGGATGATGTTCTCCCGGACGGACAGGTCGCCGATGATGCCCTCGGCCTTTCGGTCGTCGGGCAGCAGGCCCATGCCAAGGTGGATGGCGCCGATGGGGTGAGATATCTTGACCTCCTGGCCCTTGACCTTTAAGGTGCCGGTCTGGGCCTTGTCGGCGCCGTAGATGGTCCGGGCAAGCTCGCTGCGCCCGGAGCCCAGAAGGCCGGTCAGGCCTATGACCTCGCCCTTGTGCAGCACCAGGTCGAAGGGCTTGATGGTGCCCCTGTGGCTCAGGCCCTTGGCGTCGATGACTACGGGCGCGTCCGCGTGGGCCTCGAAGCCCTCGGGCTTTATCTCCGCCAGGTCGTCGAAGTCCTTGCCCATCATGGCCGCCACCAGCTTCACCCGGGGCAGCTCGGCGATGGGATACTCGCCCACCAGCTGGCCGTTACGCAGCACCGTGATCCGGTCGCAGACGGCGTAGACCTGCTCCAGGAAGTGGGTGACAAAGATGATGCCCACGCCCTGGGCCTTCAGGTCCCGCATCATGCCGAAGAGCTTTTCCACCTCGCTGTCGTCCAGGGAGGAGGTGGGCTCGTCGAGGATCAGCACCTTGCACTCCATATCCACCGCCCGGGCGATGGCGATCATCTGCTGGATGGCCAGGGAGTAGTTCTCCAGGTTCTGGGTCACATCCACGCTGATCTTCAGCCGCTCGGTAAGCTCCCTGGCCTTCTTGTTCATGGCCCGGCGGTCGATGGTGTGCATGGGGGTCAGGGGCTCGCGGCCTATGTACAGGTTCTCCGCCACGCTCAGGTTGGGGCAGAGGTTGACCTCCTGATACACCGTGGAGACGCCCACCTTCTGGGCGTCCAAAGTCGAATGGTTTTTGACGGGTCCTTCCACGCCGTCCACATGGATCTCGCCGGCCTCAAAATCGTTGATGCCGGTGAGGCATTTGATCAGGGTGGATTTGCCCGCGCCGTTCTCGCCCATGAGCGCGTGTATCTCCCCCTTGCGGAGGGTGAAGTCCACGTTGTCCAGGGCCTTGACGCCGGGGAAGGTCATGGATATGCCCCGCATCGTCAAAACGACGCCGTCTTCCATAATGTCTCACCTCTCATTCAGGATATATATGACAAAGAGGGCCCCGGGAAACCCGGGGCCCTCCCGTAGGGACTAAATCAAGTCAAACGTTCGCTGTTCCTATATTAGTAGGGACGAGCGTCCACGATCTCCTGGGTCAGAACGACGACTTCCTGCTCCTCGCCGTCGATCTCGATGGAGGTCACGTCATCCTCAGCCACGAACCAGGACTCAGGAACATAGACCTCAGCCTCGTAGTCCTCACCGGCCTCCATGGCCTTGATGATCTCGTCGACAGTGGGGGCAGCCACGGGGTTGCACTCGAAGTCGGCGTTCCACTTGCCGTCCAGGACGTTCTGCAGAGCCCAGCGGTTGGCGTCGAAGCTCACCAGGATGACGTCGCCGCCCACGCCGTAGCTGATACCGGCCTGGTCCATAGCGGTCATGGCGCCGGCAGCCTCGTTATCGTTCTGGCAGATAACGACGTTGAACTGGCCGGCATAGCTCTGGCAGTAGGACTCCATGACTTCCTGGCCGCCAGCCTCGGTGAAGTCGCCGCACTGGGAGTCAAGGATGGTCCAGCCCTCGCGGTCGGCGATCTCCTTAAAGCCGTCGGTACGGCCGATGGTGGCGCCGGCGCCGGTGCTGCCCTCAATCACGAGAGCGTTGATCTCCTCGATGCCCTTCGCCTCAGCATAGGCCTTCAGCCACTCGCCGCAGGCAAGACCCTCGACCATGAAGTCGGAGCCGACCCAAGCGTCGAACTTGTCGGAGTCGGTGATGGTACGGTCGATGACGATGACGGGGATGCCCGCGTCTTCGCACTCAGTCAGGACAGCGTCCCAGCCGGTCTCGACGATGGGGTCAACGATGATGTAGTCCATGCCCTGCTGGATGAAGTTGCGGATGGCGTCCAGCTGGACGGCGGAGTCGTTGTCGGCGTCCACGAAGGACAGCTCATAGCCGTTCTCAGCGGAGAACACGTCCTGGGCGGACTGGGTGGAGGCGGTGCGCCAGTCGGACTCGTGGCCGACCTGAGCGAAACCGACATAGATGGGCTCCTCAGCGGCGAAAGCGATGGCGCCCAGGCTCAGGACCATGGCCAGCGCCAGAGCAATAGCGAGGATCTTCTTCATGGGGGGTATCTCCTTCCTAAAATCAACTCGGAAGCACCGAGTGTTATGATATATGTATTAAATCAAAAAAGCCCGGGGAAGTCAATCCGTTTTTTGTCGGTTCCGACAAATTCGTACCAATTAATAATACAAATTTGCCCGCATTTTTTGAATTTGAATACAAGTTTGTGAAAAGTGGGCCGGTTGCATGGGGATTATGTTTGCAATTTTACGATTTTGTGGTAAAATATGTGTGCGATTTTCAGACGCGTGAATTCCAGAAATTGGAAAAGCCTTTTGGCATTTTGCCATGTTCGGACCTTTTCGTGGCCTTTGAACAGGGCAAAATCACAAAAACGGGGGAAAGAAGGGGCACGAATGGCGCTGAAATACAGGGTGCTGGCCGACCAGCTGCGGGAGGAGATGCGCCTGCAGGACTGGAAGGCGGGCCGGCGGCTGCCCACGGAGACGGAGCTGACAGCACGCTTCGGCGTCAGCCGCCAGACGGTGCGGAAGGCACTGCAGGTGCTGGCGGAGGAGGGCGTGGTCCAGTCCCGCCAGGGCAGCGGCACCTACACCACCGGCAACATGGGCGGCGGGTCCCGGCAGGTGGCGGTGGTGTCCTCCTTCCTGGACGACTATATCTTTCCCACCGTCCTCCACGACGCCCAGAGCGTCTTCGCCGGCCAGGGCTATTCCACGCTGGTGTTCGCCACGGAGAACCAGGTCAGCCGGGAGCGGGAGATCCTGCAGGGGCTTTTGGAGAAGCCCGTGGGGGGCATACTGGTGGAGGGGTCCAAGACGGCCCTGCCCAACCCCAACTCGGACCTCTATCGCCGGCTGCGGCAGACCGGGGTGCCCATGGTGTTCCTCCACGGGGCTTACGCGGAGCTGCCCGGCATCCCCTGCGTGTCCGACGACAACTACGGAGGCGGCTACAAGCTGGCCCAATACCTTATAGATAAAGGCCACCGGCGCATCGGCGGCATTTTTAAATCCGACGACGTCCAGGGCCCCCAGCGCTACCACGGCAGCGTCTCCGCCATCCGGGACCAGGGCCTGCCCCTTTCCGACCGGCGGTTTTGCTGGTACGACACCCAGGACCGGCAGGAGATGGTGGAGCAGCGGGGGTTGCTGCTGCGCCGGTTCCTCACCGAGCGGCTGGAGGATGTGACGGCGGTGATATGCTATAACGACGAGGTGGCCTTCCACCTCATCCGGGAGCTGCTGGCCATGGGAAAGCGGGTGCCGGAGGACGTGGCGGTGGTCAGCTTCGACAACAGCTACTACAGCCAGATCGGCCCCGTGCACATCACCTCCCTCTGGCACCGCCACAGCCGCATGGGCCAGGTGGCGGCGGAGGAGCTTCTGCACATCCTCCAGGGCCAGCCCGGCACCAGCCGCTCCCTGGACTGGGAGCTGGTGGAGCGGGGCAGCAGCCGGTGAGGGGGCATGAGCCATGACGAGAGAGGACCTTCTGCGGGAGCCGGAGCTGGCGCCCTATGTGCGGCGGGCGTTTTTCGAGGACCTGACCGGGGGGCGGCTCACGGGGGAGGAGGCCATGGCCGCCGCCCGGCGGCTGAACCTGGATATCGCCGCGGAGCGCTATGCCATCGCCGTGTTCACCCTGCCCTCCGCCCCACGGGAGGCGGCGGATTATCTCGCCGACCCGGCGGCGGAGACCAGGAGCCGCCTTCTGGCATACTTTTATAAATATTCCGAATTCATCCCCATCCCCTGGGGGGCGGACCGGTGCGTGGTGCTCATTTTGGGCGCCGCGGATCAGATGCCGGACCTCATCCGCCGGTGCGTGGACACGGTGCGAAGCGGGTACGCTTCCGGCGGCCCGGCGGGGTGGCACATGGCTGTCAGCGACCCGGTGGACTCATTGGAGGAGCTGCCCGCCTGCCGGCGGCAGGCGGAGGGCCTGTGGGGCCTGGGGTGTCTGCACCCGGGCGAGCGGGTGTTCCGGCCCGGCCAGACGGCCCCCGCTGTCCCGGCGGACGACGGCGCCTTGGGGCTTCTGGACCCGGCGGGGGACGAGAGCGGGCAGCTGGAGGCCTTTTTGAGGACCGGCCGCCGGGAGCAGGTGCGCCATTTTGTAGAGGGATTTCTGGTCCGGCGGGAGGCGGCCCTGGGGTTCACGCCCTACCGGCACTACCTGATGCTGTGCGCCCGGTCCGCCGCGGCCCGGGCGGTGCTGGACATGGACCTTTCCCGGGAGGCGCTCCACAGGCGCCTGCCCCCCTGGGAGGAGGACCCCAAGGGCCTGGCCAGGTATATGGAGGGCGTGCTCGCGGCGGCGCTGGCCCTGCGGGACGAGGCCAAGGGCGCCGTGTACGAGGGCGCACTGGGCCGGGCGGCGGCCTATGTGCGGGAGCACCGGGCGGACAGGGACCTGTCCCTGGCCGGGGCGGCGGCCCAGGCCGGCGTGACGCCGGGGCACCTGTCGGCCCTTTTCCGCAAGAGGCTGGGCGTGACCTTCACCGAGTACGTCACCGCCCGGCGGATGGAACTGGCCCGGACCCTCCTGCGGGACGGGGGCCTCACCGTGGAGCAGGCGGCCTGGCGGGCGGGCTTTTCCGACGCCCGGTACTTCAGCACCCTCTTCAAGCGCACCCAGGGCTGCACCCCCACCCAGTTCCGGGCGGGAAAAAATCTTTAAAATTTCATCATTCTGTCACAAACGGCCTGCCGGAACGCGGTAGAATAGCCGGCGGGAACAAAAGGAGGCGGCGATATGATCGAAGTGAGCCACCTGACAAAGCGATACGGCGCCCATACGGCGGTGGAGGACCTGACCTTCACCGTGGAGAAGGGCGTGGTCTACGGCTTTTTGGGCCCCAACGGGGCGGGCAAGAGCACCACCATGAACATCCTGGCCGGGTGCCTGGCCGCCACGGAGGGCACGGTCACCATCGGCGGCCACGACATCTTTGACGAGCCCATCGCCGCCCGGCGGCAGGTGGGGTACCTGCCGGAGCAGCCGCCGCTCTATATGGGCATGACGCCCCGGGAATATCTGTCCTTCGTGGCCCGGGCCAAGGGCGTGGCCGTGAGGGAGTTGGATGAGCAATTGGAGCGGGCCATGGCCGTGACCGGGGTGACGGAGGTGGCGGACCGGCTCATACGGAACCTCTCCAAGGGCTTCCGCCAGCGGGTGGGCGTGGCCCAGGCCATATTGGGGGACCCCGCCGTGGTCATCCTGGACGAGCCCACCGTGGGGCTGGACCCATTGCAGATCGTGGAGATACGCGCGCTCATCCGAAAGCTGGGAAAAGACCACACCGTCATCCTCTCCAGCCATATATTGAGCGAGGTCCAGGCGGTGTGCGACAGGGTGCTGATGATCCACCGGGGACGCCTGGTGGCCAGCGGCACGCCGGAGGAGCTGGAGCGGCAGCTCTCCGGTCAGGTGGTCTATAAGATAACCGCCAAGGCGGCCCCCACGGAGGTGCGCCAGGCGCTGGAATACCTGCCCGGGGTGACGCAGGTGACGGCGGAGGCCGCCGACGGCGGCCGGACGGAGGCGGTGGTGGAGGCCTCGGACGCCGGGGCGGATATGGACGAGAAGCTGAGCTTCGCCCTCAGCGACCGGCGCATACCGGTGCTGCGGCTGGAGCGGGAGCAGACCAGTCTGGAGGACGTGTTCCTGGCCCTGGCCCAGGATGAGCCGGCGCCGGCGGAGAATAAACCCCAAAAGCGGGGCGGAAAGGGGGCAAGGGCATGACCGCTATCTATGAGCGGGAGCTGGACAGCCAATTGAACGGCCTGACCGGCTATGTATACGGGGCCATCATGCTCCTGTTCGCGGGCATCTACGTGATGGCCTTCAACCTGGAGGGTTCCCCGGACTTTACAAGCGTGCTCTACAGCATGAAGTGGATCGCCCTCATCACCATACCCCTTCTCACCATGCGCTCCGTCGCCGAGGAGCGGCACCAGAAGACGGACCAGCTCCTCTACAGTCTGCCGCTGGGCATGACGAAGATCGTGGTGGGCAAATATTTGGCGCTGGTCACGGTCATGGCCATGCCGCTGGCGGTGATGGCTCTCTATCCTCTCGCGCTGAACGCCGCGGCCACGGCGGGGCATGTGGCCCTCAAAAGCGCCTACGGCGCCCTCATAGGCTACTTCTTCCTGGGCATGGCCTTGACGGCCATCGGCTTGTTCATATCCAGCCTCATGGAGAACGTAGGGCTCGCGGCGGGGGCGTGCTTTCTCGTGATGCTGGTGCTGCACTTTCTCTCCCCCCTGGCACGGTTCATCTCCTCGTCAGGGCTTGTGTCCCTCATTGCGTTTACCCTGATCGTGGTCATCGTGGGCCTCTTGTTCTGGCGGGTGACGAAAAACGGGATGTTCGCGCTCATCCTCTCCCTGGTGCTGGAAGGGGGCCTGGGGGCCTGCTACGCCATCTGGCCGGACAGGTTTTCCGGCCTTTTCGGTCAGGTAGTGGCCGAGCTTGCCGTTTTCGACAGATTCGACAACTTCACCTATGATATATTCGACCTGCGGGCCATCGTCTACTTCCTGTCCGTGACCGGGGTGTTCCTCTTCCTGACCGTGCAGGTCATGGAGCGCAGGAGGTGGGCCTCATGAGAGCGAAGCTCAAGGCGGCCTTCCGCACCCGGGCCTGGCGGGCGGGGGCCTACAGCCTCTTTGCCGCGGCCATCGTCATCGCCATGGCGGTGGTGGTGAATCTGGCGGTGAACGCCCTGCCCGCCTCCGCCACCCAGCTGGACATGACCAGCAACGGCCTCTACTCCCTCACCGAGGGCACGGAGCAGATATTGGCGGCCCTGGACAAGGACGTGGACATCTACTGGATGGTCCAGGAGGGGTATGAAAATCCCACCATGGAGCAGGTGCTGCAAAAGTACGCCGAATTTGACCGGGTGACGGTGACGAAGGTGGACCCGGTGCGCTATCCCGGCTTCGCCGGGGAATATACCGACGAGGAGGTCACCGCCAACAGCGTGCTGGTGGTCTGCGGTGAGCGGAGCATGTTCATCCCCTACGCTGACATGTGGACCTACTCGGATTACGACACCTACGCCTATTACATGACCTATATGGAAACGGAGTACCTGGACGTGTTCGTAGGGGAGGGGAAGATCACCTCCGCCGTGGGCTATGTGACCAGCGAGGAGCTGCCCGTGATGTACTATCTCACCGGCCACGGGGAGACGGGGGTATCCGACAGCGTTCTGGACGCCGTGGCCCTCAACAATATCGAGGCGAAGGAGCTGGACCTGCTCACCGAGAAGGCCGTGCCGGCGGACTGCGGGCTGCTGGCCATCTTCGGCCCGGTGCGGGACCTGACGGACCGGGAGGCGGCGCTCATCGAGGAGTACGCCGAAGACGGCGGACAAATACTCGTCACCACCGCCTACACGGCGGAGGATATGCCGAACTTCACCGCTCTTCTTAACAGCTTCGGCCTGGAGCTGGTGGGCGGCTACGTGATGGAGGGGGACAGCCGGTACTATAGCTACGGCTATACGGACCTGGTCCTGCCCGCCATCCGGGACCACGAGATAACCGCGCCCCTGACCGGGGCGGAGAGCTATTCCATCGTCATGCCCGACAGCCAGGCCATGACGGTCTCAGACCCGCTCCCGGACCCGGAGCTTACGGTGACGCCGCTGCTGGAAAGCTCCGCGGGCAGCTTCGTGAAGCTGAGCGTGGAGGGGCTGTCCAGCTATGATAAGGCGGATGGGGACCCGGAGGGGCCCTTCGTGCTGGCGGCGGCGGCGGAAAATGGCCGCACCGGCGCACGGCTGGTGGTATTCGGCTCCACCCGGTTCATGGAATCGGACTTCAGCGACATGGTCTCCGGGGCCAACCGGGACCTCTTCCTGAACGCGGCCGACTGGCTGTGCCGGCTGGAGGACAGCATCTCCATCCACCCCAAGCAGCTTACCGCCGACTATCTCACCTTTGACGGCAGCGCGGCGGGGGCCGTGAAGGTGGCGCTGACCATCGTGGTGCCCGCGGCCTTCCTGGCGGCGGGGCTGGTCATATTCATACGAAGGAGGCGGCGCTGATGAAGCGCGGTGCGCGTCTGGCGGTGCTGCTGGCGGCGCTGGCGGTGCTCATAGGGGCCTGGGTCCTGGCCCAGACTCTGTCCGGCCGCCGGGAGACGGCCCTGGCGGAGCACGCCCATGAAGAGCCCATGTCCCTCGCGGTGGGCCCGGCGGAGGAAGTGAACGCCCTGTCCTGGAACTACTTCGGCGACGCGGTGAACCTCAAGAAGGACGGGGACGCCTGGGTCAACGCCGAGGATGAGGCCTGCCCCATCGACAGCAATGCCGTGGCGCCCCTGGTGGAGGCGGTGGCGACGACATCCGCCGCGGGGGTTATCGAGGACGTGACGGACTTTGACCAGTACGGCCTGGCCGACCCGGCCTTCGCCGTCATGGCCGCCACGGCGGACAAGGTGATGACCTATTATATCGGCGACTCCAACCCCGCGGGCGTGTGGTACGTGCGCCTGGAGGGGGAGGACAAGGTATATCTTGAAAACGGCACCCTGGCCGGCAGTTTCCAGGTGGGACTGGACGACGTGCTGGCCCTGGAGAGCATTGATATCAAGCCGGAGGACGTGACAGAGCTTTCCGTCCGCTCCCAGGCGGGGGACTATTCCCTGACGAAGGAGGCTGACCCGGAGAGCATATGGTATACCAATGCGTTCCCCTGGTTTCTGTATGACGGAGAGGGCGCGGCCCTCTATCCTCTGGACACCGCCAAGGTCCAGACCTTCGCCGGCGCCCTCACGGACCTGGCCCTCACGGAGTGCGTCAGCTGGGACGAGACCGACGAGGCGGACTACGGCCTGGATGCCCCCCAGGCGGAGGCGGAGCTGTACTGCGGCGAGAATGTCCCCGCCGTGACGGTCCAGTTCGGGGCCTATGACGAGGGGGACGTGTATGCGCGCCTTAAAGGCTCCGCGCTGGTGTACAAGGTCCCCGGCACGGTGCTGGACGGGTTCCTATATCCGGATACGGAGGCTATGCGGCCTTTGAATCCGCTGGCTCTTAATTGGGACGCCCTCACCGGTGTGACCCTGACCCTGCCGGAGGCGACCTATGAGGTGACGAAGACCATGTCCGCCCAGGAGGGGGAGGAGCCGGAGAGCATCTATACCGTGGGGAATCGGAGCCTGGACCCGGAGAAGGTGAGCTCTTGGCTGGACCAGGCGGCGGCCCTGCCTGCGGACAGCCGCACGGGGCCCACAGAAGGGCGGGAGGAGCTCTTCCGCCTCACCTTCCGGCAGGACAACGAGCTGTACCCGGAGGTGACCGCGGTGTTCAGCGGCTACGACAGCGTCCATAGGCTCTGCACGGTGAACGGGGAGGAATATTACCTTATATCCCGGGTGGCCGCCGACGCGGTAGCCAGCAACGCAGAGGCATTTTTTAAATAAATTTACCGCCTCCCTCTACGAGGGAGGTGGTAGTATTTTTACAGAAAATTCCCCTCTTGACAAAAGAACAGGAGGATATTATCCTCAAAACAGATAACTTGAAACGGCGCCTGACTGTGATTTGTAAAAAGGAGAAATGAACATGAGCGAGAATAATTTTGAGAATGAAGCGATGCAGGCCGAGGCTTTGGAGGCCTGCCGTAAGGGCTCTATGTATTTTGATGGAAAAAGTGTAGAGCAGGACTACGGAAAGGCGCTGGAATGGTACCAGAAAGCGGCGGAGCTGGGGAACACCGTCGCTATGTATACCCTTGGCTATATGTATGAGCATGGGCTGGGCGTAGAGCAGGACTACGCGAAAGCGATGGAGTGGTATCAGAAAGCGGCAGATGGGGGCGACGTCCATGCGAAGAACCACATCAGCATCCTCTACCAGGAGGGTTTAGAGCAGAAAGATGCCGTGTTACTGGAATACTACAAGAAAGCGTCTGGCTTGGATTACGTCGATGCGGCGTACCAGCTTGGCAACATGTATTTCACTGGGCAGGGCGTAGAGCAGGACTATGGGAAGGCGCTGAAATTGTACCGGAACGCGGCGGAGCTGGGGAGGAACACCAACGCGATGACCCGCATCGGCTATATGTATGGAGAGGGGCAGGGCGTAAAGCAGGACTATGAGAAGGCGATTGAATGGTTTCAAAAAGCGGCTGATATGGGGAACACCGCCGCGATGGTCAACATCGGTGCTATATATGAGCGGGATGAGGACTATGTGAAGGCGTTGGAGTGGTATCAGAAAGCGTCCGACCAGGGCGACCCCGAGGCGACGAAATACATCGACCAGATGATGGAAAAACTTATAAACACGGAGGATTAGGGGAATACCGACGTGAATGAAAAAGGCAGCCGCCCCGACGTGACGTGGTAAAAAGATGGTAGACACGAAAGTGCCTACCATCTTTTGTGCTAGAATGAGGGGAAGGAGTGAGATAC
>CANRKN010000002.1 GCA_947631215.1 uncultured Oscillospiraceae bacterium
TGAATTTGTTATATAGTGAGCATACGATAATTATGTCAAATGACATAGAGGAGCGTGGTCACGGTGACAAATTCCGAATGCCTGGCAAAGTATGAGCGGTATCTGGCCGATGAGAAGAAGGCCTCCCGCAATACCCTCAGTTCCTACCTGCGGGATATCCGCCAGTTCGGCGACTACCTGGACGCCAACACGGACGTCGATTATGTTACTGCCGGGGAGGAGGAGTTGAACGGCTACATAGACCACCTCCGCTCTGCGGGCAAATCGGTCGCCACGGTTTCCCGTAATATAGCGTCTCTCAAAAACTTCTACGTGTGGATGAAGCTCCACGGCTATGTGGAACAAAACCCCACCGGGAAGCTGGTGCCGGACAAGGCAATGCACAAGCTGCCGGAGATCCTCACTGCCGAGGAAGTGGAGCTGCTCCTCAGCCAGCCGGAGTGCACCGACCGCAAGGGCTACCGGGACCGGGCCATGCTGGAGCTTCTCTATGCCACGGGCATCCGGGTAAGCGAGCTCATCGGCCTGGACGTGACGGACGTGAACCTGTCCGCCGGCATCATCAACTGCCGGGGCCGGGACAAGGTCCGCTCCATCCCCCTGTACCCCAAGGCGGTGAAGGCCCTCAAGGACTACGTGGACTTCATACGCCCGGAGATGATCGCCTCTCCCAGCGAGCGGGCATTGTTCGTGAACGTGGGCGGAGAGCGGATGAGCCGCCAGGGCTTCTGGAAGATCGTCAAGAGCTACCAGCAGAAGGCGGGCATCGAAAAGGACATCACGCCCCACACCCTGCGCCACAGCTTTGCCACGCACCTTCTTGAGAACGGCGCGGACCTGCACTCCATCCAGGAGATGCTGGGCCACGCGGACATAAGCTCCACGCAAATATACTCCCAGCTGGTGAAAAAGCAGCTGAAGGACGTGTACAACAAGGCCCATCCCAGGGCGTAAGAGAGCATGAAAATGCCCGGACCGCAAGGTCCGGGCGTTTTTTACTGTTCAGGCCGCCGGCCGCCTCTTCTTCTGCGGCGGCGGGGCTTTGCCTGGCGGGCGAGAAAGCTCGCTTCCATCTCCTCGTCGGCCTCGTAGAGGAGCCGGTTGGCCACCCAGCAGCCCACATCCTCCTGCTTTAAGCGGATGCGGCAGAGATAGGCCCCGTGCTCCGGGCATTTGGCGAGGGACATATACCGGTGGTCTCCCTGGCTGACCCAGCCGGTCCGTTCCAGTTCCTTCCCGCACACGGGGCAGACGGCCTTTGCCTGCTCCGCGGCCTGCCACAGGGCCTCCCGGGTGGGATAGGCGGGGGAGACGGTGTGCTCGATGGGGTCAGGACCATTGCCGCCGTTATCAAGGCTGCCATGGGTCTTTCGGGTGAGCTGGCCGGCCCGCTCGGCGTACCGGGCCAGGCCCTCAGTTAGGTCCAGCCGGGAGCACACCAGGGCGGTATTGTAGGCGTCGCCCAGGGCGTCATGGGCCACCCGGGTCTGCTCGATGCCGAAGTGCTCCATGGCGGTCTCCAGGGATTTTTGGTTGTGGTCCGTGTCCTCCGTCAGGATGTTGTACACCACCTGCAGGTTCACCCACTGGCCCATCCAGTCGATGTCCAGGTCGTGGATGATGCAGTTCTGCTCCATGATGCCGCTGTCGTCGTAGCCCCAGGTCATGAAGGTACACCCGGGCCCGCACCAGGCCAAAAACTGCTCCAGCGCCTGGGGGAAGGGGATGCCGTGGGCCAGGCGGTCGTTGTCGAAGCCGGTGAGCTTCTTGACTTTATAGTGCATCTTTTTGAACCACACGGGGCTCACGTCGCACTGGAATTCCTCGCCGGGGGTGAAGTCGTCGTTCAGCTTCACGGCGCCTATCTGGATGATCTCGCCCCGCAGGTGGATGGGCAGATGGTTGAATACGGAGGATTTTGCGCTCATGGCCTGGTTCCATTCCAGGTCAATGACAATGTATGGCATGATATGTCCTTCCTGGCGAGAAAAAACACGCCGGCGGATATTGTAGCATATTTTTGAAAACATGACAATACAATTGCACGAATCTTCCTTCTATGCTAAAATAATCAATTAGGAATCATAATCCAGCATTTTTTGCATTGTTTCAGGCACAAAGCACAATGTTGCTTGCGGTTCGCAGCGGATAAAATAGGGAATGACCGGCAAAAATTGAAAGATTCAGGAGGGGCCTGATATGAAGATAGCGGTGCTTTGCGGAGGACTTTCCAACGAGCGGGACGTGTCCTTATCGGGGGGCGTGGGCATCGCCCGGGCGCTGCGTAGCCAGGGCCACGCGGTGGCGCTGCTGGACCTGTTTCTGGGCTGGACGGAGCCCTTTGAACATATAGAGGACGTATTCACCCGGGAGGACGCGGGCGTGTCCTTCGCCGTGGGGGAGGACGCCCCGGACCTCGCCGCCGTGCGGGCCATGCGCCCCGGCCAGGGGCTGGTGGGCCCTAATGTCCTGGACATCTGCCGGGCGGCGGATATCGCCTTTCTCGCCCTCCACGGCGAGGACGGGGAGAACGGCAAGCTCCAGGCCTATTTCGACATCAGCGGTGTGCGCTACACCGGCAGCGGCTATCTGGGCAGTGCCATCGCCATGGACAAGGACCTGTCCAAGACCGTGCTCCGGGCGGCGGGCGTGCCCGTGGCGGAGTGCGTGGTGGTGGAAAAGGGCGGCGAAAAGGCGGACGTGGGCTTTCCCTGCGTGGTGAAGCCCTGCTCCGGCGGCAGCAGCGTGGGCACCACCATCGTGAACGGCCCGGCGGAGTATGACGCGGCCCTGGCCCTGGCCTTCAAATACGAGGACCGGGTGATGGTGGAGAAGTTCATCGCCGGACGCGAGCTGACCGTGGGCGTGCTGGACGGCAAGGCCATGCCTGTGACGGAGATCATCCCCAAGTCCGGCTTCTATGACTACAAGAACAAATACCAGCCCGGCATGACCGACGAGCCCTGTCCCGCCCCCATCACGGCGGAGCAAACGGCGGCCATACAGGCCCTGGCAGAGCGGGTATATAAGGCCCTGCGGCTGCAGGCCTACGGCCGGGTGGACTTCATCATGGGCGAGGACGGGGTATTCTACTGTCTGGAGGCCAACACCCTGCCCGGCATGACTCCCACCAGCCTCATCCCCCGGATGGGCCGGGCCATGGGCCTGAGCTACGGTGAGCTCTGCGACAGGCTCATCGAGGCTTCTTTGAAAAAATACGGGAGGTAAGCTATGCGCCATCTCACACCATCCGTTATACTTGACGTGACAGGCGGCACCGCCGCCGGGACGCTCCCGGCGGGGGAGATCACCGCCGTCACCACCGACAGCCGGGCCGCAGTACCCGGCTGTCTGTTCGCCGCCATCCCCGGCGCCCGGGTGGATGGCCACGACTTCATCCCCGTGGCGGCCCAAAAGGGCGCGGCCTGCGTGCTGTGCAATCATGTCACCGACGCGCCTGTGGCCCACATCGTGGTGCCCGATACCCAGGCGGCCCTGCAGGCCATAGCGGCCTGGTACCGGCAGCAGTTTGACATCCCTTTCATAGGGGTCACCGGCTCCGTGGGCAAGACCACCGCCAAGGAGATGATCGCGGCGGTCCTGTCCGCTAAGTTCCACACCCTGCGGACGGAGAAGAATTTTAATAACGAACTGGGCGTGCCCTTCACCCTGTTCCGGCTGGGGGAGGAGCACGAGGCCGCCGTGGTGGAGATGGGCATCTCCGGCTTCGGGGAGATGACGAGGCTCACGGAGATGGTCCGGCCCGACATCGGCGTATACACCCTCATCGGTGACGCACACCTGGAATTTCTGGGCGACCGCCCCGGGGTCCTGCGGGCCAAGGGGGAGATGGTGAAGGGCATGCCCGAAAGCGGCGTCATCATCGCCAACGGGGACGACGAGCTCCTGAAGGCCCATGACTTCGGCCGGCGCACGGTGCTGTTCGGCTTGGGGGAGAACTGCGCTGTCCGGGCCGTGGATGTGAGACCGGAGGGCACCGAAGCCATGAGCTGTACTATTCTGGCCGGCGAGCGGCGCATTCCCGTGCGCATCCCCGCTTTTGGGGACCACATGGTCTACGCCGCCCTCATGGGGGCCGCCGTGGGCCTGGAGCTGGGGCTGACGGAGGAGGAGATTGCCGCGGGCGTGGCGGCCTACGAGACCGTGGGCAGCCGGGGCCGGCTGGTGGACACCGGCTCCATCCTCATCCTGGACGACTGCTATAACGCCAACCCCACCAGCGTGAAGAGCGCCCTGGAGAGCCTCGTGCGCCTGCCGGGCCGGCATGTGGCCATCCTGGGCGACATGCGGGAGCTGGGGGAAAAGAGCCCCGAGCTGCACCGCGTGACGGGGGCCTACGCCGCCTCCCTCTGCGACGAGGTCGTGGCATGCGGCCCGGAGTCGGAGCCCATCGCCGCCGGGGCGGGAAAGGGGACAAAATGGTACCCCACCCTGGAGGAGCTCTTGGAGGCCCTGCCGGGGCATATCCGGCCCGGGGACGCGGTGCTGGTGAAGGCCAGTCGGGCCATGGGCTTCGAGGCCGTGGTGGAGCGGCTGGAAAAGATTGACAAACAATAAACAAAACTCGTAAAATCGCCGAAAAAACACTTCACAAATCGTTCCTTGTGGTATAATATATAAGAAAAGATTTCGTCCATGATAACGGAGTCTTACCGACACAGGACGAGGGGGAAGAATATGTTCAAGATCGTGAGCAAACGGCCCTTGAACGAGTCGGGGCTGGAGATCGAATTTGTGATCGAGGCGCCGCTGGTGGCCAAGAAGGCCAAGCCCGGCCAGTTCATCATCTTCCGGCTGGACGAATACGGCGAGCGCGTCCCCGTGACCATCTCCGCCACGGACCCGGAGAAGGGCACCATTACCATCATGGTGAAGCGGGCGGGGAAATCCACCCGGATGCTCCATCTGATGGAGGTGGGCGACTGCCTGGCGGATGTGGTCGGCCCCCTGGGCCATCCCACGCCCATGGAGGGGCTGAAACGGGTGTGCATCGTCGTAGGCGGCGTGGGCACCGCCATCGCCTATCCCGTGGCCAAGGGCATGCGGGACAGGGGCATCGCCGTGGACATGGTGGCCGGGTTCCGCTCGAAGAAGTATGTGATTTTAGAGGACGAGCTCCGGGCCTGTTCAGTGAACTTCTATCCCACCACCGACGACGGTACATACGGCGAAAAGGGCTTCAACGTGGATAAGCTCCGCAAGCTCCTGGACGGGGGCGAGACCTACGACGAGGTCATATGCTTCGGGCCCCTTCGCATGATGAAGATGGTCTGCGACGCCACCCGCCCCTATAAGATCAAGACCATCGCGTCCCTGGCCCCCATCATGCTGGACGGCACGGGCATGTGCGGCGCCTGCCGGCTGACGGTGGGCGGCGAGACGAAGTTCGCCTGCGTGGATGGGCCGGAGTTCGACGGCCATCTGGTGGACTGGGACGGGGTTATCGCCCGCAGCACCTACTACGAGGCGGAGGAGAAGGAAGCGGCAACGCATATCTGCCGCATCACGGGAGGGGTGAGAGAGCATGGCTAATATGCGCATGGACAAAAACCCCATGCCGGAGCAGGAGCCTCTGGTACGGAACAAGAACTTTGACGAGGTGGCCCTGGGCTACACGCCGGAAATGGCTATCGACGAGGCCAAGCGGTGCCTGCACTGCAAGGAGCCCAAGTGCATGGAGGGCTGCCCCGTGGCCGTGCACATCCCCGACTTCATCGCCTTGGTGGCGGAGGGGAAGTTCGACGAGGCCTGCGACGTGATCACCCAGACTAACGCCCTGCCCGGCATATGCGGCCGGGTGTGCCCCCAGGAGAACCAGTGCGAGGGCAAGTGCATCCGGGGCATCAAGGGCGAGAGCGTGGGCATAGGTAGGCTTGAGCGGTTCGTGGCGGACTGGCACATGGAGCACGGCCACAAGGACGGGCCCCCGGCCATCCCCGAGGCCAACGGCCATAAGATCGCCATCATCGGCTCCGGCCCGGCGGGCCTCACCTGCGCCAGCGACCTCAGCCGCAGGGGCTACGACGTGACGGTGTTCGAGGCCTTCCACAAGCCCGGCGGCGTACTGGTCTACGGTATCCCGGAGTTCCGGCTGCCCAAGGCGATAGTTGCCAAGGAGATAGAAAAGCTTACATACTTCGGCGTGAAGATCGTCACCGACGCGGTGATAGGTCGGGCTGAGAGCATAGACGAGCTCTTTGAACAGGGCTTTGAGGCCGTGTTCGTGGGCTCCGGCGCGGGCCTGCCCCAGTTTCTCCACATCCCCGGGGAGAACCTGCTGGGCGTGTTCTCCGCCAACGAGATCCTGACCCGGGTGAATCTCATGAAGGCCTATCTGCCCGAGTACGACACCCCCATCAAGATCGGCAAGAAGGTGGCCGTGGTTGGCGGCGGCAACGTGGCCATGGACGCGGCCCGCAGCGCCAAGCGTCTGGGCGCCGACGAGGTGTATATCATCTACCGCCGGGGCATGGACGAACTGCCCGCCCGAAAGGAAGAGGTGGAGCACGCCCAGGCGGAGGAGATCACCTTCAAGCTCCTGAATAATCCCGTGGAGATCGTGGGGGACGAGGGCGACCACGTGACGGGCATCAAGGTCGTAAAGATGGAGCTGGGCGAGCCGGACGCCACCGGCCGCCGCCGTCCCGTGGAGGTGCCCGGCAGCGAGTATGTTATTGATGTCGACACGGTCATCATCGCCATCGGCACCAGCCCCAACCCGCTGATCCTTTCCACCACCCCGGGCCTGGAGGCCACGAAGAAGGGCGGCATCGTGGCGGACGAGGCCACCGGCGCCACCAGCCGGGCCGGCGTGTTCGCCGGGGGCGACGCGGTGACCGGCGCAGCCACGGTCATCAAGGCCATGGGCGCGGGCAAGACCGCCGCCGCTGGCATCGATCAGTACATCAAGAGTTTGTAAAGCGCATAACGAAACCGCCGGAGCGAACTGCTCCGGCGGTATTTTTGTGAAATAAAAACCACTCGCAAGGCGAGTGGTACAAAAGAAGCCTTATGGCGATGAAAAAGAATCCCTGTTAAGATAAGAGAGCGGTTGGCCAACTGCTCAGGCATCAAAACAGGGAGGCATCCATATGGGAATGAATGACGTAAAAAGTTTATCACATACGAAATGGAATTGTAAATACCACATAGTGTTTGCACCGAAGTACAGAAGGAAAGTGTTTTACAACGAGAAGAAGAAAGAAGTAGGAAAGATACTCCGGCAGTTATGTGAGTGGAAGGGAGTAAGGATAATAGAAGCAGAAGCCTGCCCGGATCATATCCATCTGTTTGTAGAGATACCCCCAAAGCTGGCAGTGTCAAGTTTTATGGGGTATCTGAAAGGAAAGAGCAGCACAATGCTATATGAGCAATTCGGCGAATTGAAGTACAAGTACCGGAACCGGGAATTTTGGTGCAGGGGGTACTATGTGGACACAGTGGGAAAGAACGAGAGCCGAATTGCGGAGTACATAAAGAACCAGCTGAAAGAAGATGCGCTGGGCGAACAGTTAAGAATAGATTCAATAGGCCCGTTTACGGGCAGCAAGTAGCAATCTTACGCAGTTGGCAGACCGTACTTACACGTTTGACGTGTCCGCGAGGAACATAGGGCTTTGCCCGCATATGAAATACCCCCGGCTTCGCCGGGGGATGTTTATTGTATGTCTTATTCGCCGCTGGCCCCGTAGTTTGTTAGCACCCGGGCGCTGGGGTCGTCCACGTCGCAGCCCTCCCAGGACTTGTTGGGCATCCAGAAGTCCGCGATCATCCCCGCCTGGCCGGGGTAATACTTCTCGAAAATCTCCCGGTAAAGGAGGCTCTCCTTGGTGAAGGGCCGGGCGAAATCGTACTGCATCCGCTTTGTCTCAAATTCCTCGTCGGTATACTTTTCCGCCGCGTATTCTTTCAGGTCGTCCACCATGGAGTGGCCCACCGCGTCGGAGAAGGCCGCCTTCTGCCGCCAGAGGATGGAGTCAGGGAGGATGTGGTCCTTCTCAAAGGCGTGGCGGAGGAGGTACTTGCCCATGTTGTAGCTGTTCACCTTCAATTTGGGGTCCACGCTCATGACGTACTTGACGAATTCCAGGTCCCCGAAGGGCACCCGGGCCTCGATGGAGTTGACGGATATGCACCGGTCCGCCCGGAGGACATCGTACATGTGCAGTTCGTCGATGCGCTTTTTCGCCTCCTGCTGGAAAGCCTCCGGGGAGGGGGCGAAGTCGGTGTACTTATAGCCGAAGAGCTCGTCGGAGATCTCGCCGGTGAGCAGCACCCGCACGTCCGTGCGCTCATGGATGGCCTTGCAGCAGAGATACATCCCCATGCTGGCCCGGATGGTGGTGATGTCCCAGGTGCCCAGCATGGCGATGACCTCCTCCAGGCTCGCCAGCACCTGCTCCCGGGTCATGTATACCTCCGTGTGCTCGGCGCCTATGTAGTCCGCCGCCTGGCGGGCGTACTTGAGGTCGATGGCGTCCGTGTCCATGCCGATGGCGAAGGAGCGGATGTGCTTGCCCAATATGCGGGCGGAAATGGCGCACACCAGGCTGGAGTCAAGCCCCCCGGAGAGGAGAAAGCCCAATGGCGCGTCCGCGTCCAGCCGCTTATCCACCGCGAGGATGAGCTTCTCCCGGATGTTTTTGCACACCGTCTCCACATCGTCGGGAAGGTATGTATCCACCGTGGTCAGGTCCGCGTAGCGGACGAATTTTCCGCCGGCGTAGTAGTGGCCGGGCGGGAAGGGGAGGATCTTTTCGCACAGGCCCACCAGGTTCTTGGCCTCGCTGGCGAAGGCCATGGACCCGTCGGCCAGGTACCCGTAATAGAGGGGCCGGATGCCGATGGGGTCCCGGGCGGCGATGAGTTCGTCCCGACGGCTGTCGTAAATGAGCATGGCGAACTCTGCGTCCAGCATTTTGAACATGTCCAGTCCGTATTTGTGGTACAGCGGCAGGATGATCTCGCAGTCCGACTCGCTGATGAAGTCGTATTCTTTGGCAAGCTCCGCCTTTAAGGGGCGGAACAGATAAAGCTCGCCGTTGCATACCGCCATGTCCCCGTCCAGATGGAAGGGCTGCATCCCCTCGGGGTGCAGGCCCATGATGGCCAGGCGGTGGAAGCACAGCCACCCGGAGCCCGCCTGCTCCACGCGGCTCATATCCGGCCCCCGGGAGTGGGTCTTTTCAAAGAAAGGCTCCAGCTCCTCCCGGGAGAGGGTCCGTTTCGTAAATCCCATGATCGCGCACATGATGCTCTCTCCTTGTCCAAAACAAAAAAAGAGCAAAGCCGTCCAAAAAGAACGTCTTTGCTCTTGCTGTGGGCTATTATAAGGGAAACTTCTGATTTTGTCAAGTATTATTTATTGGCGTTCTCCGCCTGTTCCCTGGCCGCCTCCAGATGAAGCTCGCGGAAATACTTGCGGTAGTTCTCCCGGAACATGCGCCGGTAGGCCTCGTTGTCGGAGTGGTGCAGGTCGTGGATGTACCGGTGCTCCTGGCCGGTGATGGAGGCGTCGGCCCGGCTGAGCATGTACACCGCCAGGTCCGAGCACTGGTCGGACACGCGCTCCAGGTTCTGGAGGATGTTCTGGTACTGGATGCCGTTGACCACGTCGCACACCCCGTGGGTCATCCGGTTCACATGGCGGGCCTTCATGACCTCGATGATGTCGTCGATGACCTCCTCCAGGGGCTCCACGGCCCGGGCCCGCTGCAGGTCGTTGGCCTTGAAGGCCTCCACCGTGAGGGTGAGGATGTCCTTGACCACGGAGATGGTGCCGGTGAGGTCGGTCTGGGCCTCTCTGGACAGGGGCGTGCCGGTCTCCCTGAGATGCTGGGTGTCGTGCTGGATGTTCTGGGCCAGATCGCCCATGCGCTCGAAGCAGGTGAGGGCCTTAATCTGGAAGTTCTGGTCCCGGTTGTCGGCGGTGCGGGTGACGTAGGGGGAGAGGCTGATGATGAACTGGTTGGTGGCGTCGGCCATCCGGTCCAGCAGGGCCTCACGCTGGTTTACTCGCTCCGCCAGCTTCTCGTCGTAGTCGAATATCTGCTTTGTGGCGTTATCATAGTTTTCCAGCGCCACGGAGGCCATGTGGCCGATGAGGTGGCCGGACTGGTCCAGGGCGATGCGGGGGTTGGTTACGAGATGCGCGTCCAGCTCCCGCAGGTTGTTTGCAATATCCTGATCCTCCTGGTCCATGGGCTTGTCCGGTATCATCTTCTCGGCCAGGTTCGCGAACAGACCGGACAGGGGCAGCAGGAGCACCGCGGGGATGAGCCGGAACAGGCCGTGGACGTTGGCCACGCCGCCGGAGTCCAGCGTGGCGTACCAGAGCCCGTCGCCCAGGACTCCCATGCTCCGGCAGATGGCCAGGGCCCCGGCGATGAGCACCGCCGCGCAGATGTTGTACATCACGTGGACGGTGACCGTCCTGATTTGCTCGGGCTTGGCCCCGATGCGGCAGACCAGGAAGGTGGTCAGGCAGTCGCCGATGTTCACGCCGATGATGACGGCGAACACGCCGCAGAAGCGTACGCCCACGGAGCTTGCGAAGGACTGCAGAATGCCGATGACGGCGGAGGAGCTCTGGATGACGCCGGTGACAGCCGCACCGGCCAGGAAGCCCAGGATGTAGTTGTCCTCAAAGGCGGTGAGCAGGCCGCTCAGGCCGCTGCCAAAGGCGCTGACTGCGTCGCTCATGAAGATGAGGCCCATGAACAGGATGCCGAAGCCCATGGCGATGGTGCCCACGTTCTGCATGGAGCTGCGCTTGACAAACATGATGAGCACGATGCCGATGATCAGGGCGATGGGGGCCAGGTTCTCGGCGTTGAAGAGGTAGAGGATGCTGGTGGAGCCCGCCTCCACGTCCATGAGGCGGATGATCTGGGCGGTGATGGCGGTGCCCACGTTGGCGCCCAGCACGATGCCGATGGACTGGCGGAAGGTGAGGAACCCCGCGCCCACCAGACCCACCGTCAGCACGATGGTGGCGGTGGAGCTCTGGATCATGCAGGTGACCAGCATGCCCAGCAGAAAGCCCAGGGCGGGGCGGCTGGTGACCTTGGCCAGGGCCGCCTTCATGGCGCTGCCGGAACAGCTCTTCAGCCCGTCGCCCATGATGCGCATGCCGTACAGGAACATGGCCAGGCCGCCCAGCATGGCGATCAGTTTATAAAACAGGTCCATATCGTGCCTTTCTGTCAACTATATTGAACACTATCAATAGCTGCGCTTATTCCCTCAAATATATACTACACTACCAGCCTGGACCAAACAAGTTAAAATTGGTGTCATTTCTGAAAACGGCGGGGTGCGGTCAGAGAGGAAGAGGGTAAATTTTGCTCTCGCTTTTTGTAAAATATTCGGAAAAACCGGCATTTTATCGTTGCTTTTCTTGTGGATATGTGATATTTTTAGCACAGACCCAAGCGGTACTTTAATGCTGAAAGGAAGAACGCATCATGAAGAAACTGATCGCTCTGCTGATGGCCCTCGTAATGGTCGTGGCCCTGGGCTCCACCGCCTTTGCCGCGGACAAGTGGGCTCCCGACGGCCCCGTGCACATCATCGTGGCCTATGACGCCGGCAACGGCACCGACATCACCGCCCGTCTGCTGGCCCAGTACGCCGAGAAGTACATCGGCCAGACCCTGGTCATCGACAACGTCCCCGGCGGCTCCGGCTCCATCGGCTGGTCCCAGCTGGCTGACGCCGAGCCCGACGGCCTGACCATCGGCTTTGTCAACCTGCCCAACTTCAACAGCTCCATCGTCAACGAGATGGGCACCTACACCACCGACAGCTTCGCCGCCATCTGCAACCACGTGACCGAGACTTCTCTGGTCATCGTCCGCGCCGATGACGACCGCTTCGAGACCCTGGACGACCTGGTCGCCTACGGCAAGGAGCACTCCGAGGACGGCGACAAGGATATGCTGAAGGCCTCCACCAACGGCCCCCAGGCCTCCAACCACATCGGTGCGCAGGCCTTTGCCGTGTCCGCCGGCTTCAAGTACATCGACATCCCCCAGGGCGGCACCGCCGATGAGCTTCTGAGCCTGCGGGGCAAGGAAGCCGACTTCTGCGTGGCCAAGGTGGCCGACATCGCCGGCCAGGACGCCGACCTTAAGATCCTGGGCGCCTTCGCCGCTGAGCCCGTGCCCGAGTATCCCGACGTGCCCACCCTGGGCAGCCTGGGCTACTATGAGGACTGGCTGGGCTCCTCCCGCTGCATCTGCGCTCCCGCCGGCGTCAGCGAGGACGTGATCGCCTTCTATGAGGAGGCCTTCAAGAAGGCCATGGAGGACGAGGAGTATCTGGCCGCCGCGGCTGACGCCGGTGTCGCCACCGACTATCAGGACGCCGAGGCTACCGCCGCCCTCATCGAGCAGCAGCAGGAGTTCACCGAGAGCCTGAGCGAGAACTTCTGGTTCGAGTAATCATATCCCCCGCGTCATTTGAACTGAAACGTAACGGAAAAGGGCGGGGTGACCTGCCCTTTTCCTCCATTCCGACCGCAGAGGAGGGATAGAGCGTGAAAATGAAAAAGACGGACATCGGCGTGGTGGTATTCATGTACGCCGTGTGCGCCTACTGGTATTACGGCACGACTCAGCTTAAAGAGTCCAGCCGGACTTACCCCTACTTCACCGTGGCGCTGCTGTTCGGCCTGACCACCCTGTACCTTTTGCAGATGCTGGTGGCGGCGAAGAAGCACGGCGTGGAGAGCGGCGTGAGCGAGGTGTTCAAGGACTTTCAGCCCGCGCAGTTTTTCGTGTGCCTGGCCTGCGTCATCGTGTACGTGGTGCTGGTGAGCACGGTGGGCTTTTTCGTGTCCACGGTGGTGTTCATGGTGGCGGTGATGCTGTACCTGAAGGTGCCGGTGCTGCACATGAGCATCGCGGTGGTGGTGCTGACTGTGCTCATCTACTTCGCCTTCGTCCGGTTCCTGGGCGTGAAGCTGCCCACCGGCATTCTGATATAAGGAGGGGCGGGAACGATGCTTGATACTTTATCCCTGATGGGCGCGGGCTTTATCAACGCCCTGACCCCCATCAACCTTCTTATGATGATCGGCGGCGTGGCCATGGGCATCGTCATCGGCTGCATGCCCGGTCTGTCCGCGGCCATGGGCGTGGCGCTGATGCTGCCCATGACCTTCACCATGGAGCCGGAGACGGGCCTCATCGTCCTGGGCGCCATCTACTGCGGCGCCATCTTCGGCGGCTCCATCTCCGCCATCCTCATCCATACCCCCGGCACGCCGGCCTCCGCGGCCACGGCCATCGAGGGCTACCAGATGACCTTGAAGGGCCAGGCGGGCAAGGCGCTGTTCACCGCCTGCTGGAGCTCCTTCTGGGGCGGGCTCTTGAGCTGCATCTCCCTCTACTTCTTCGCACCCCTGCTGGCCCAGCTGGCGCTGAAGTTCATGAGCGCGGAGTATTTCTGGTTATCCATCTTCGGCCTCACCATCATCGCGGGCGTGTCCAGCAAGAGCCTCATAAAGGGCCTCATGTCCGGCGCCTTCGGCCTGATGCTGTCCACCATCGGCCTGGACCCCATCACCGGCGTGAAGCGGTTCATGTTCGGCCAGTCCTTCCTGGCGGAGGGCGTGAACACCACCTGCGCGCTGATCGGCCTGTTCTCCATGAGCCAGGTGTTCATCCTGGCGGAGAAGAAGATCGTCAAGCGGGCCAAGGCGTCCAAGGTCACCGACAAGATGCGCCTTTCCAAAAAGGAGATACGCACCCTTTGGCCCACCATCATCCGCTCCTGGATCATCGGCAACCTGACCGGCATCCTGCCCGGCGCGGGCGCCTCCATCGCCTGCTTCGTGGGCTACAATACCGCCAAGCAGTTCTCCAAGAACAAGCAGGACTTCGGCCACGGCGCCTATGAGGGCGTGGCGGGCTCCGAGGCGGCCAACAACGCCGTCACCGGCGGCTCCCTCATCCCCACGCTGACCCTGGGCATCCCCGGCGAGAGCGTGACGGCGGTGCTGATGGGCGGGCTCATCATCCAGGGCCTGACCCCGGGCCCGGAGCTGTTCACGAAGTACGCCCCCATGACATATACTTTCTTCGCCGGGTTCGTGCTGGTGCAGTTCTTCATGCTGGCCGTCGGCCTCATCGGCTGCAAGGGCTTCGCCAACATCGCGCGGCTCTCTGACGCCATCCTGATCCCCTGCGTGACGGTGCTCTGCGTGGTGGGCTCCTACGCCATCCACAAGAACATCCTGGACGTGGTGGTCATGCTCATCTTCGGCGTCATCGGTTACGCCATGCGCAAGTTCGACCTCAATACCGCTGCGGTGGTGCTGGCGCTGATATTGGGGCCCATCGGCGAGAAGGGTCTGAGAAACGCCCTGCGGGTATCCCAGGGCAGTATCAGCGTGCTGTTTTCCAGCGTGGTGGACTGGGTGCTCATCGCGCTCTGCATCGTGGGCGTTTTGAGCCCCTTCTTCATGAACAAGATGGAGAAGAAGAGCCAGGCCCTGGCGGACGAGAACGATTCCGAGGCCGGGACCGGGGACGCGCCGGTATCGGACTGAACATAGACACAAACGAAAAGACATGACGAAGGGCGTGCCTGGCACGCCCTTCTGACCATTGTAAAACCGGGGAAGAAAGGGGAGAGGCATATGCTCCACGCGCTGGACGGCCTGCGGGAACTGACCGCGACGTCGATGCTCCTCAGGATGCTGCTCGCCATGATATGCGGCGGGCTCATCGGCATTGAGCGGGCCCGGCGCCACCGGGCGGCGGGGTTCCGCACCTATATGCTGGTGTGCCTGGGCTCGGCGCTGACCATCCTGCTGGGCCAGTATCTCTATCACATGGCCACCCATGCGTGGGCGGCGGAGGCGGCGGCCGTGGGCTTTCGCACCGACATCACCCGCATCGGCTCCCAGGTGGTCAACGGCATCGGCTTTCTGGGCGCGGGCGTCATCCTCGTCACTGGCCACCAGGAGGTGAAGGGCCTGACCACGGCGGCGGGCCTGTGGGCCACGGCCTGCGTGGGCCTGGCCGTGGGGGCGGGGTTTTACGAGTGCGTGATCGTGGCGTTTCTCCTCATCTTCCTCAGCATGCACCTGCTGCGGCGGGTGGAGACGATGCTCATGGAGCGGGGGCGGAACCTGAACCTCTACGTGGAGGTCCAGAGCCTGGAGAACTTCAGCGACGTGCTGGCCTGCATCCGGGCCCAGGGCGTGCACATCCACGCGGTGGACATCGACCGGGGCCGGAACGGGGGCAATCCCAACGCCATCGTGTACCTGCGCCTCAACCGGGGACAGCACCACACCCAGATCATGACGGCCCTCTCCGAGCTGGAGAGCGTGTCCGCCGTGGAGATATGAGGAGGGGGGAGAGACATGCTGCACTTATTTGACGGCCTGCGGGAGGTCACCATGGCCTCCGTGACGCTGCGGCTGGTGCTGGCGGTGCTCTGCGGCGGCTGCATCGGCCTGGAGCGGGAGTATAAGCGCCGGGCGGCGGGCTTCCGCACCCACATCCTCATATGCCTGGGCGCCGCGGTGACCATGCTCACAGGGGAATATCTATACAGAGTCATGCAGCTCAACACCGATATCACCCGCATGGGCGCCCAGGTGGTGGCCGGCGTGGGCTTCATCGGCGCAGGGTGCATCATGGTCACCCGCCGGCAGCGCATCCGGGGCCTCACCACGGCGGCGGGCCTCTGGGTGGCGGCGGTCATCGGCCTGTGCCTGGGTGCGGGCTATTATGAGGCGGGCGTGGCCGGGACCATATTGGTGCTGGCGGCGGAGTCCGTCTTCTCCAAGCTGGAGCACTGGATGCTGGCAAACTCGGAGGAATTGAAGCTGCTGCTGGAATATGAGGGCCGGGACGCCCTGGAGAAGGTACTGGCCCTGTTCGCCCAAAAGGGCGTGCGGGTGCGCAACATGGTGGTCACCAGGTCCCAGGACGGGGAGAAGAAGAGCTCCAGCGTGGTGTTCACCCTGCAGCTGGACCAGCGCAACAAGGCCGACGCCGTGACGGCGGCGGTGGGCCAGGTTCCCGGCGTGGCCAGCGTGGTGGAGACCATGTGAGCTTGCGCGGCCTGCGGGGGCTGTGGTATACTGCGGAGGAAAGAGAGGCGGGAGACATGGAAAAGGGAAAACTCATCGTCATCGAGGGCGTGGACGGCAGCGGCAAGGCCACCCAGGCGAAGCTCCTCTATGAGGCGCTGCTTAATCGGGGCGAAAAGGCCATGAAGGTGTCCTTCCCGGACTATGACAGCGACTCCTCCGCCCTGGTGAAGATGTACCTGGCCGGACAGTTCGGCAGCCAGCCCGGGGATGTGAACGCCTATGCAGCCTCCAGCTTCTACGCCGTGGACCGCTACGCCAGCTATAAAAAGGACTGGCAGGGATTCTATCTCTCCGGCGGCACGGTGGTGGCGGACCGATACACCACCTCCAACGCGGTGCACCAGTGCTCCAAGCTTCCCGAGGAACAGTGGCCGGCATTCCTGGACTGGCTGTTCCACTATGAATATGACCTGCTGGGCATCCCCGCCCCGGACAGGGTGCTGTTTCTCCAGACCGAGGCCGTCATTACGGAGGGGCTCCTATTAAAGCGCTACCACGGCGACGCCAGCCGGGAGGACATCCACGAATCCGACCGGGCCTATATGGCCCGCTCCCGTGCGGCTGCCGCCTACTGCGCCGGCCGCCTCGGCTGGACCACGGTGCAATGCACCCATAATGGTCAAATGCGGACCGTGGAGGATATACACGGGGAGATCATGGGGCTGGTGTAAAAGGAATATAAAACGAGGCACGGCGCACTCAGCGCCGTGCTGCTATTTTAGTTTGAAGTGTTCTGCCAGAGCGGAGAGGACCTCCTCTCTGGTGTCCCCATCGCCGGCGGGGCGGAGGATGGTGAAGAAACCGCTGCTTTGAAGGGCGGCGTACCGCTCCGGGCTGTTGACCTGGGCGATGCAGGATTTGAAGTTTTCCAACGCTGCCTCCGGGTCGGGGCAGGAGCGGATGACGGAGAGCAGGAACTGCTTGTCCGGATCGTCCCGGTCAAAGAACCGGTCCACGGACATCGCCTGCGGGGACAGCATGATGGCCACGTGGTCATAGTCCGATATCTGCCACAGCAGGTCGCAGGGGATGTTCGTGTCCACGATGACCTTTCTGTCGCCGGACAGGCGGATGAGCTCCGCCACCTCGAATCCGGCCAGCTCCCGCTGGTTTCCGTCCACCCAGGCCTCGTATTCCTCCGGCGTCCGGCTCACGAAATGCTGCCAGGAGGGCATGGTGTGGCGGTAGCAGAGATTGGGCTGCCGGTCCGGATCGGCGATGGACAGGATGGTGTCCAGATTGTAGTTCTCCCCGCAGTGGACCATGCCGTATCTCTCGGCCAGCATGGCGCACATGGTGGACTTCCCCGCGTAGGCGGTGCCGTTGATGAAATAGCAGTTCCTGAGATAGTACCGCAGGATGTTGTTCTCGATCTGCATATGCCCACTCCTTGTTCTTCAGGGCTCCCGCAAAAGCCCAGCGAAGCGGGTTTTGCGGGAAAAAGGAGAAAGAGTTCTGACCGATGAGGGGGTCTGGCTTGCCAGAACCTCGAATCTTCAGAACTCTTTCGACGTGGTCGGAGTGAGGTGACTTGAACACCCGGCCTCTTGGTCCCGAACCAAGCGCGCTACCAACTGCGCTACACCCCGATACCTTATTCCCCCGTTGGGGCCCCCGCGCGAGTCCAGCGAAGCGAGTCGCGCGGGGAAGAGGAGGAAGTTTTTTGGCCGATGTCCGCAGCCTCGCTCGCGAGGCCGCGGCATCTCCAAAAAACTTCCGACGATGGAGCAGGTGAAGGGAATCGAACCCTCGTATTCAGCTTGGGAAGCTGATGTTCTGCCATTGAACTACACCTGCACGGCTAGAAGATTATATCACCGGGTCACGGAGATTGCAAGCATAAAATTGCCCATCCCCTACATAGCCTGTACGGGAGGGGACGAGATGAACTATCTGCGGCTGATGATCGCGGCGGCGCTGTTCCTGGGGGCCACCTGCGCGAAGATATACATGCCCGAGCGGGCGGAAGAGCCCATCGCGGCGGTGCAGGCGCTCATAGATAGGGACAGCTTCGCGCTGCCCCTGCCGGAGGAGGCGCTGGCGTGGCTGGACTTGCCTTAAGTGTCAGCCCCGGCTTTGTACTGCTGGCGGCGGCGGTGTACTTCCTGGGCGGGGCGGGGGCGCTGGCGGCCATGGGCGCGGCGGCCCTGGCCCATGAGCTGGGGCATCTGGCGGCCATGTTTTTGACCGGCGCGGCGGTCCGGGGCCTGCGGGTCACCGGGTGCGGCCTCGTCATCGACTACGGCGGGGACCTTACACGCCGGGAGGAGATGGGCATCGTGGCGGCGGGGCCCCTGGCGGGGCTCTTCTTCGCGGCGCTGTGCTTTCTCACGGATATCCCCTTTCTCATCTATACCGGCGCCATCGCGCTGCTCGCGGCCATGTTCAACTTGCTGCCGGCGCTGCCCATGGATGGGGGGCGGCTGGCGCAGTACATGCTGGAGGGGGTCATGAGCGAGCATGCGGCGGCCATTACCCTTCGCGTCACGGGCACGCTGTGCGCCCTGGGGGTGTTCGCCACGGGACTGTGTATCCGCTCCGTCAGCGCGGCGGCGGTGGGAATTTGGCTGGGAGTGCTTGCCAATTTCCCCGATATGGGGTAAACTGTCCCACATGGAAATGAACGAACACATTGACGCCCTGCTCCGGCAGGTACAGCGTCCCGCCCGGTATGTGGGCGGCGAATACGGCCAGGTGGTGAAGGACAAGGCGGGCGTGGACGTGCGCTTTGCCTTCTGCTTCCCGGACACCTATGAGATCGGCATGTCCAACCTGGGGATGAAGATCCTCTACGGCGTCTTGAACGACATGCCCGGGGTGTGGTGCGAGCGGGTGTTCGCCCCCTGGGGCGACATGGCGGAAAAGCTGCGCTCTGAGCATATCCCCCTGTGGGCACTGGAGAGCGGGGACCCCTTATCGGACTTCGACGTCATCGCCTTCTCCATCGGCTATGAGATGGCCTATACCACCGTGCTGGACATGCTGGACCTGGGGGGCGTGCCCATCCACGCGGCGGAGCGCACGGGCTTGAAGCATATGGTCATGGCCGGGGGCGGGTGCATGTGCAACATCGAACCCATGGCGGACTTCTTCGACCTGTGCTTCCTGGGCGAGGGGGAGGACGTGGACCGGGAGGTCCTGGAGCTCTACCAGAGGGCCAAGCATGAGGGCTGGGACAAGCCCCGGTTCCTGCGGGAGGCTGCCCGGATAGAGGGCGTCTATATCCCCAGCCTCTATGATATAACCTACAACGCCGACGGCACTGTGGCGGCCATCACGGCGAAGGAGGGCGCCCCCGAAAAGGTGAGAAAGCGCATCGTGGAGGACTTTGACGCCTGCTATTTCCCCACAAAGCCGGTGGTGCCCTCCACGGAGATCGTCCACGACCGGGTGAGCCTGGAGGTGTTCCGGGGCTGCATCCGGGGCTGCCGGTTCTGCCAGGCGGGCCACACCAACCGGCCTGTCCGCTCAAGAAAGGCGGAGACATTGCTCAAACTGGGGAAGGAGACCCTGGAGAACACGGGTTATCAGGAGCTCAACCTTTCAAGCCTCAGCACCAGCGACTATCGGGAACTGTCTGAGCTGTGCGACGGGCTTTTGGACTACTGCCGGCCCCGGGGCATCAGCCTGAGCCTGCCCAGCCTTCGGGCGGACAACTTCTCCATGGACATCATGCACCGGGTACAGCAGGTGCGCAAGAGCGGCCTCACCTTCGCCCCCGAGGCGGGCACCCAGCGGCTGCGGGACGTGATCAACAAGAACGTCACCGAGGAGGACCTGTTGAACTCCTGCCGCATCGCCTTTCAGGGTGGCTGGAACGGGGTGAAGCTGTACTTCATGCTGGGCCTGCCCACGGAGACGGACGAGGACGTGCTGGGCATTGCGGACCTGGCGAAGAAGGTGTACTGGACCTGGCGGGAGGCCGCTCCCGACAGAAGCCGGGGCGTGCGCATCACGGTGAGCACCTCGGAATTCATCCCCAAGCCCCACACCCCCTTCCAGTGGGAGGCGCAGATAAGCAGAGAAGAATACCTGCGGCGGGTAAAGCTTTTGACCGACGCCCTGGCAAGGGCAAAGAGCATCACCTATAACTGGCATGACGCCGAGATGAGCCTTGTGGAGGCGGCCCTGGCCCGGGGCGACCGGCGCGTGGGCGCCGTCGTGGAAGAAGTTTGGAAAAACGGCGGGCGGCTGGAGAGCTGGAGCGATTATTTCGCCCTGGACCGGTGGCTCGCGGCGTTCCCCGCCTGCGGGCTGGATATGGACTTTTACGCCACCCGGGGCCGGCCCACGGAGGAGCTGCAGCCCTGGGAGCACATGGACTGCGCTGTGAGCCGCCGGCATTTGGAGCGGGAGCGGCAGCGGGCCTACGAGGGCGTGCTCACCCCCGACTGCCGGGCGGGCTGCGCCGGATGCGGGGCGTCCCGGCTCCTGAAGGAGGGCGTGTGCCGTGGATAAGCTGAGACTGAAATTCTCCAAGACCGGGCGGGCGGTGTATCTTTCCCACCTGGATCTGATGCGCACCATGCAGCGGGTGTTCTCCCGGGCGGGGGTGCCCTTAAAATACTCCGAGGGCTTCAACCCCCACGCGAAGATATCCATCATCCTGCCCCTTTCCGTGGGCACGGCGAGCCTGTGCGAATACATGGATTTCGCCCTCACGGAGGACCGGGACTTGGCGGCGCTGCCGGAGGCGCTCAACGCCTATATGCCCGAGGGCATCGAGGCGTTGGAGGCATACGAGGCTCCCTGCAAGGGCGCGGAGCTTCGCTGGCTCATGGTGGAGGGGGTCATGAAGGGCGGAAAAGACGCGGCGTTCTATACAGAGTTCTTCTCCCGGGACACCATCCCCGTCACCCGAAAGGCCAAGCGGAGCGTGCGCACCGACGACATCGCCCCAGCCATCCAGGCGGTGCAGTTCAGCGACATAGAGGGCGGCGTGGCGGCAAAGGCGATCCTCCACGCCCAGGACCCCACTGTGAGCCCGGAGCTGATGATGGCCGCCCTGGGGGAGGACGCTCCGGGGTACTGGCGGTTCACCCGCCTGGAGGCCTTCAGGGAGGACCTGGCGCCCTTCCGTTAAAAAGTGGATATTTTTCGGAAAAATGCTTGCATATCCAAAAGAAATATGCTATGATACCCGAGCATGTTAATGCGTCTAATAAGGCGGTCCGCTGCCGGATGAGCGTTATTCCCGGTATGAACGTCTAGTTAAGGAAGGTTTATATCATGGATCTCATCAATGCGCTGACCCAGCAGTACATGAAGCCGGAGCTGCCGGAGATGAACGTGGGCGACACCGTCCGCGTCACCGTCCGCATCAAGGAGGGCAACCGCGAGCGCAACCAGGCCTTCGAGGGCACCCTCATCGCCAAGAAGCACGGCGGCATCAACGAGACCATCACCGTGCGCCGTATCTCCTACGGCGTGGGCTGTGAGAAGGTCTTCCCGGTACACTCTCCCACCATCGTGAGCGTGGACACCGTCCGCAAGGGCAAGGTCCGCCGGGCGAAGCTCTACTACCTGCGCGACCGCGTGGGCAAGGCCGCCAAGGTCCGGGAGAAGCTGTAAAAAAACCGAAAAGACCAACAAAAAAGAGGCGTCAGGCCTCTTTTTTGTTGCGTTTACAGGCACTTATATTGTATAATCACTTGTTGAGCATTTGGAAGACTCTCCCGGCCCTGGCCGGGGCATGAAACAGGAGGCAGAACATGGAAGGCAGACACGCGGCGGGTGCTGTGCAGCCGTCCCAGCCGGATACCGGCTCCGGGAAGAAACAGAAGCAGCCTGTCGATCCCTATAAAGATACTTACGAATGGATACACTGCATCGTGATATCCGTGATCGCCTGCGTGCTGGTATTCGTGCTGGTGGCCCGGGTCATCCAGGTCCAGGGCCGGAGCATGCTCCCCAACCTGGAACAGGGGGACCGCATCATCATCACCCGCCTGGCCGGGGACTATGAGCAGGGCGACATCGTGGTGCTCAAGGCGGACAAGTTCAAGGACGAGCCTCTGGTGAAGCGGGTCATCGGCACCGGCGGCCAGACCATCACCCTGGACTTCGCCACCGGGGACATCACCGTGGACGGCAAGGTGCTGGACGAGCCCTATATTTTCGAGCGGACCATCGACAGCTACAGCATCATGGACCCCACGTACTATGACGTGTACGGCATCGACCCGGAGAAGGACGTGACGGCCACCAGCGTCACCATCACCGTGCCGGAGGGGCACCTCTTCTGCATGGGCGACAACCGCAATAACTCCAGCGACAGCCGGGTGGCCACCATCGCCTATATCGACACCCGGGACGTGATGGGCAAAGCGGTGTTCCGCCTGTATCCCTTCCACAAGATCGGCGCCATCTACGGCGCGAAGCAGGCCTGATGGCCCAGGTGCAGTGGTTCCCCGGCCACATGAAAAAGGCCGAGCGGATGATGCAGGACAGCCTGAAGCTGGTGGACGCGGTGTGCGAGGTGGTGGACGCCCGCATACCCCGGTCCAGCCGGAACCCGGACCTGGACGGCATCATCGCGGGGCGAAAGCCGAGGCTCCTTATCCTCAACCGCGCCGACCAGGCGGACCCAAACGTGACCGCCATGTGGCGGGCGTACTATAAACAGCAGGGCTTGCCCTTTCTGGAGTGCGACGCCAGGTCCGGCCGGGGGGTGAAGGACCTGCCCCGTGCCCTGCGGGCCCTCAAGGACAAGCAGGGCCCCATGCGGGCCATGGTGGCGGGGGTGCCCAACGTGGGCAAATCCACGTTCATCAACAAGGTCAGCGGCCGGAAGACCGCCGCGGCTTCTGACCGGCCCGGGGTCACCCGGGGCAAGCAGTGGATAACGGTAGATAACCAATTGGAACTGCTGGACACCCCGGGCATTCTGTGGCCCAAGTTCGATGACCCCGCCGTGGGGGACGCGTTGGCGTTCACCGGGGCGGTGAAGGACGAGATACTGGACAGCGAGGACGTGGCGGCGCGGCTTCTGGTGAAGCTGCGGGCCCTCTATCCGGCGGCGCTGGCCGAGCGGTATAAGATAGACCCGGCCCCGGAGATGCAGGGCTGGGAGCTCCTGGAGGCCTGCGCGAGGAAGCGGGGCTTTCTCATGGCCGGCGGCAACGTGAACACCGAGCGCATGGCGGCGGTGCTGCTGGACGAATTCCGGGGCGGCAAGCTGGGGAGGATCAGCCTTGAAAGACCCTCTGACTGACCTTTGGGAGATGGAGCGGGCACTCCACAGAGAGGGATACGCCATCGTCTGCGGCGCGGATGAGGCCGGGCGCGGGCCCCTGGCGGGGCCGGTGTGCGCCGCGGCAGTGATCCTGCGGTCGGACGCGTTGCTGCCCGGGCTCAATGACTCTAAAAAGCTCACGGAGAAAAAGCGGGAGGCGCTGTTCCCGCGCATCAAAGACGCGGCCATTTCCTACGGCGTGGCATTCGCCACGGTGGAGGAGATCGAGGAGATGAATATCCTGGCCGCGGCCCTGCTGGCCATGGACAGGGCCATCTCCCAGCTTGACCCAAAACCGGTATTGGCCCTCATAGACGGCAATACGACGAAGGGCATATCCCTGCCCGCCCGCAGCGTCATAGGCGGGGACGGGAAATGCGCATGCATCGCGGCGGCCTCCGTGCTGGCGAAGGTGACAAGGGACCACCTCATGCTGGACCTGGCGGAGCAATATCCGCAATACGGCTTTGAAAAGCACAAGGGCTACGGCACCAAGGCCCACTATGAGGCAATCGACAAGTACGGCCCCTGTCCCGCCCACCGGCCATCCTTTTTGAAAAAGTACTATGCCAAGCGATAAAAAGCTCCTGGGCGCCTTTGGGGAGGACGCGGCCTGCGAATACCTGAGGCGCCGGGGCTATCGGATATTGGGCCGCAACTACGCCTGCCGGCAGGGCGAGGTGGACGTCATCGCCCGGAAGGGGCGGTATATCGTGTTCGTAGAGGTCAAGCTGCGGAAAAACGCCGACTTCGGCGCCGCGGCGGAGTTCGTCACCGCCGCCAAGCAGCAGCGGGTCATATTCGCCGCCCGGCGGTGGCTGGCGGCCAACCCAACAGATTTGCAGCCCCGGTTCGACGTCATCGAGGTCTACGCCCCCCAGGGGCTGGACACCAAAAAGCCGGAGATACATCATTTGGAGGATGCGTACCAGACATGAAGTATGTGAGCACCAGAGGACAGAGCGAGGCGGTCACCGCCTCCCAGGCCATCATCCGGGGCATCGCCCCCGACGGCGGGCTCTATGTGCCCGATATGATCCCCACTGTGGACGAGGCGTTCATAAGCGGCCTCTGCGCGGCCGATTACCGGGCCCGGGCCGTGGCGGTGCTGGGGCTCTACCTGGAGGAGTTCTCCCGGGAGGAGTTGGAGGCCATCGCCAAGGCGTCTTACGGGGACAACTTCGACCACCCCGCCGTGGCGCCCACCCATATCCTGGACGACGACACGGCCTATCTTGAGCTGTGGCACGGCCCCACCTGCGCCTTCAAGGACATGGCCCTGCAGATCATGCCCCGGCTTTTGACCGCGAGCCTTAAGAAAAACGGGGAAGAGCGGACCGTGAGCATCCTGGTCGCCACCAGCGGCGATACGGGAAAGGCCGCCCTGGAGGGTTTTAAGGACGTGCCTGGTACGCGCATCATGGTGTTCTACCCCCGGGACGGGGTGAGCCAGGTGCAGAAGCTGCAGATGGCCACCCAGGAGGGGCAGAACGTCAACGTGACGGCCGTGAACGGCAACTTCGACGACGCCCAGACCGGCGTGAAGAAGATATTCGGCGACAAGGATTTTGAAAAAGTCCTGGACGGGCGGGGATATTTTTTGAGCTCTGCCAACTCCATCAACTGGGGCCGCCTGGCGCCCCAGATCGCCTACTATTTCTCCGCTTACTGCGACATGGTGAACGCGGGGAAGCTGAAAATGGGCGAGAAGCTTGACTTCGCCGTGCCCACCGGCAACTTCGGCGACATCCTGGCCGGGTGGTACGCAAAGCAGATGGGGCTGCCCGTGGGCCGGCTCGTCTGCGCGTCCAACGACAACAACGTCCTCACGGATTTCATCGCCACCGGCGTATACGATAAGAACCGGCCCTTCCATCTGACCAGCTCGCCCTCCATGGACATCCTGGTGTCCTCCAACCTGGAGCGGCTCCTGTACTGCCGGACAGGGGACGCGGGCGCTGTGCGGGGCTTCATGGAAAAGCTCTCCGGGGAAGGGCGCTACGACGTGGGCCAGGCTCTCGGCGACGCGGTCCGGGCCGAGTTCACCGGCGGCTTCTGCCGGGACGGCGAGGCCAAGGCGGAGATAGGAAGGCTCTGGCAGGAGAGCGGGTATCTCATGGATACCCACACCGCCGTGGCCAGCCGGGTGCTCCGGGACCTGTGGGAAAAGGAGGGAGAACGCCGCCCCACGGTGGTGGTGTCCACCGCCAGCCCCTTCAAGTTCGGCGCCGCCGTACTGGAGGCCCTGGGCGTGGTGACGGACGAGACCGGCCCCGCGTTAGTGGACGAGCTGGCCGCCGTCACCGGCCGGGCCGCCCCTGCGCCTCTGGCGAACCTTGGCAAAAAGCCCGTGCGCTTTGAAAAATGGGTGGAGAAAGAGGACATGGAACAGGCGGTGTCGGAGTTTTTGGCGTAACGCTGGCAAAGCGCGGACGGGCCCGACAGTATGCCTACTGCTAAAGTTCGCTTCGCTCACCAACCGCATTCGGCACACTGCCGGTTCCCGCCGCGCGTCGGGTTTCCTGTTTATGTAGGGCAACGACTATGTCGTTGCCCTGAGGTCACACATACTGCCAGGTGTCCACGGGCGCGAAGGTACCGCAGAAGGTCTCCGCCTTGGTGGCGGCCTCCTCGCTCTTGACGTTGATGTGGGTGGCGGTGCACTGGTCACTGAGCGTATGATGCTTGCAGTTGGCCACCGTGCAGCACACACCGTTGATGCAATCCCGGCCGCCGCAGTTTTTCTTTTCGTCCATCCGTCTATCACCTCGGGGATAGTATCTGCAATGGAGAGGCGGTTATGTAATGAGTCTTTTTGCCATAGGCGATCTCCACCTGTCCTTCGGGGCGGATAAGCCCATGGATATATTCGGCCCAAAGTGGCAGGGCCACGTGGAAAAGCTCCGGGAGGGCTTTTCCGCGCTGTCCGATGAGGACGTGTGTGTCCTCTGCGGCGACACCAGCTGGGCCTCGGACCTGGAGGGCGCTTTGCCGGACTTTCAGTTCATCGAGAGCCTGCCGGGGAAGAAGATCGTCTTGAAGGGCAACCACGACTACTGGTGGACCAGCGCCGCCAAGATGAACGCCTTTTTTGAAAAATATTCCATTCAGTCTATCTCCATCCTCCACAACAACTTCTATCCCTATGGGGAGAACGCCGCCATATGCGGCACCAAGGGCTGGTTTTACGAGGAGTCCCGGGGCACGGAGCACGACAAAAAGCTCATCGCGAGGGAAATTTTGCGGCTGGAGGCGTCCTTAAAAGCGGCGGGGGACAGGGAAAAGTATGTCTTTCTCCATTATCCCCCCAAGTACGGCGGGTATATGTGCCCGGAGATTCTGGCGCTGCTCAAAGATCACGGCGTTCGGACCTGCTGCAGCGGTCATCTTCACGCCGACAGTCTGCGCATGGCCTTCAACGGCTTGTGGGAGGGGACGAGGCATATGTGCGTTTCCGCCGATGGGATAAACTTTAGGCCTTGCAAGATCGTGTAAGATTTGGTAAAATATAAAAACTGTGTTTTAAGCTGTCAACAAATATATATCCATCCCCGCGTATTATTGGAAGGAGAAGTCACCCCATGATCGTAAAGAACGTAGAAAAACAGGAAAAGAGCACCGTGACCTTTGACGTGCTGTGCGACGCCGCCGAGTTCGAGAAGGCGATCAATACCGCCTACCTGAAGAACCGCAGCAAGATATTCGTGCAGGGCTTCCGCAAGGGCAAGGCCCCCCGCATGGTCATCGAGGGCATGTACGGCAAGGACGTGTTCTATGACGACGCCGCCGACGTGCTGGCCCCCGAGGCGTTCAACTTCGCCGTGGACGAGAAGGGCCTGCGCACGGTGGGCACCCCCGCGGTGAAGGACATGAACGTGTCCGACGATAAGGAACTGACGCTCTCCTTCGTGACGGCCGTGTGGCCGGAGGTGACTTTGGGCGAGTACAAGGGCCTCAAAGCCCCCAAGGCCAAAGTGAACGTCACCGAGGAGCAGGTGGCCGAGGAGATCGAAAAGATACGCAAGCGCAACAGCCGCATCGTCTCCGTGGAGCGGCCTGCCCAGCTGGACGACACCGCCGTCATCGACTACGAGGGCAGCGTGGACGGCGTGCCCTTCGACGGCGGCAAGGCCGAGGGCCACAACCTGGTCCTGGGCTCCGGCGCGTTCATCCCTGGCTTTGAGGACCAGGTGGTGGGCATGAGCGCCGGCGAGGAGCGGGACATCACCGTCACCTTCCCGGAGGACTACGCCGAGGCGTCCCTGGCCGGGAAAGAGGCCGTGTTCCACATCAAGTGCAATGAGGTCAAGGAAAACCAGATGCCCGAGCTTGACGACGAGTTCGCCAAGGAGGTATCCGAGTTCGACACCCTGGACGAGTACAGGGCGTCCGTAAAGGAGCGCCTGGAAAAGACCGCCGAGGAGGAGGCCGACGGCGCCTTCCGGTCCGCCCTCATCGAGCAGGCCGGCGACAACATGACCGCCGACATCCCTGACGCCATGGTGGAGGAGCAGATCGACGGCATCATGCGCGAGCAGGACCAGGGCCTGCGCATGAGCGGGCTGAGCCTGGAGCTGTACTTGAAGTATGTGGGCCAGGATATGAACGCCTACCGCCAGTCCGTCCGTCCCCAGGCCGAGCGCCGGGCCAGGACCGACGTGGTCCTGGAGGCCATCGCCGACGCCGAGGGCATCAAGCCCACCGGCGAAGAGGTGGAGCAGGAGTATGCCGACGTGGCGAAGCAGTACAACATGTCCCTGGAGGACGTGAAGAAGGCTCTGGCCCGGGAGCTCATCGAGGCCAACCTGCGCACCCGCAGGGCCGCCGAGCTTATCTATAAAAACGCCGTGGCCACCGAGCCCGAGGAGGCTCTCGCCGAGGAGGATAAGCCCAAGAAGGCCGCCAGGAAGAAGTCCGAGAAGAAGGCGGAGGAAGGCGAGGAGGCCCCTGCGGAGGAGAAACCCAAAAAGACCGCCAAGAAGACTGCGAAGCAGGCAGAGGAGAAGACCCTGGACGAGGCCGCGCCCGAGGACGGCTGGGTCAAAGAGGACGCCCCCAAGGCGGAATAATACCGGAAAGTTTTGGATAGGCTCTCAGTGTTTGGAAAGGAGCAATAAGCTATGAGTTTAGTTCCCTATGTAGTGGAGCAGACCTCCCGGGGCGAGCGGTCCTACGACATCTTCTCCCGGCTTTTGAACGATCGCATCATCATGCTGTCGGAGGAGGTCAACGACACCACCGCCTCTCTGGTAGTAGCCCAGATGCTCTATCTGGAGGGCCAGGACCCGGACAAGGACATCCAGTTTTACATCAACAGCCCCGGCGGCTCCGTCACCGCGGGCATGGCCATCTACGACACCATGCAGTATATCAAGTGCGACGTGTCCACCATCTGCGTCGGCATGGCCGCCAGCATGGGAGCGTTCCTGCTCTCCAGCGGCGCCAAGGGCAAGCGCATCGCCCTGCCCAACGCGGAGATCATGATCCATCAGCCCTCTGCCGGCACCCAGGGCCAGGTCACCGATATGGCCATCCACCTGAAGCATTTCGAGGCGACCAAGGAGAAGCTGAACCGCATCATGGCTGCCCAGACCGGCCGGACCTATGAGGAGATCGTGGACGCCTGCGAGCGGGATCACTTCATGACCCCGGAGGAGGCCCAGCAGTTCGGCCTCATCGACAAGATCATCACGAAGAGGTAAAAGCCATATGCCGAGAGAGGGCGAAAGAAAAGTGCTCCGGTGCAGCTTCTGCGGCAAGCCCCAGGATACGGTCCGCCGGCTCATCGCGGGCAACGACGCCTATATATGCGACGAGTGCGTGCACCTGTGCCTGAACATTCTGGCTGACGAGCTGGACGACGAGGACTACCCCGACTTCGTTCTGGAGGGGGCGGACGACGAAAAGCTCATGGAGCCGGAGGACGTGCCCGCGCCCCGGGAGATCAAAAAGGCCCTGGACCAGTATATCATCGGCCAGGATAGGGCTAAGGTGGCCCTGTCCGTGGCGGTATATAACCACTATAAGCGCATCCTCCACCGGGGGAAGGACGAGGCGGAGCTGCAAAAATCCAACATCCTGCTGGTAGGGCCTACGGGCTCCGGCAAGACCCTCTTTGCCCAGACCCTGGCCCGGATGCTGAACGTGCCCTTCGCCATCGCCGACGCCACCACCCTGACCGAGGCCGGCTACGTGGGCGAGGACGTGGAGAACATCCTCCTGCGCCTTTTGCAGGCGGCGGACTTCGACGTGGAGCGGGCCCAGCAGGGCATCATCTACATCGACGAGATCGACAAGATATCCCGCAAGAGCGAGAACACCTCCATCACCCGGGACGTGTCCGGCGAGGGGGTACAGCAGGCCCTTTTGAAGATACTGGAGGGAACCGTCGCCGCCGTGCCGCCCCAGGGCGGGCGCAAGCACCCCCATCAGGAGTTCATCCACATCGACACCAGCAACATCCTGTTCATCTGCGGCGGCGCCTTCGACGGTCTGGAGAAGATCATCGAAAACCGCATGGATAGAAAGAGCCTTGGCTTTGGCGCGGAGATCGCCTCCCGGAAGGAGAAGGACGTGGGCGAGGTGTTAAGCCACGTCCAGTCCCATGACCTTCTGAAGTTCGGCATCATCCCTGAGCTCATCGGCAGGCTCCCCGTGGTCACCACCCTGGACAGCCTGAAGAGGGCGGACCTGGTGCGCATCCTCACGGAGCCGAAAAACGCTCTGGTGAAGCAGTATCAGGCCATGCTTGGCTACGACGGCGTGACGCTGGAGTTTGACCAAAAGGCCCTGGAGGCCGTGGCCGACAAGGCCATTGACATGGACATCGGCGCCCGGGGCCTTCGCAGCATCATGGAGGGCATCATGACGGACATCATGTTCGAGGCGCCCTCCGACGACACCATCGACAAGGTCATCATCACCGCCGACAGCGTGAAAAACGGCTCCCGCCCGGTCATCTACCGCAAGCGAAAGTTGGAACAGGACGCATCATGACACACCGGGCCGCACACACCGTGCGGCCCCGGCTATATTTGAGGTTTTACCATGGATCATTCCGAAACGACAGCCGCCTCCCGCTATCAGGTCTATCCGCTGATCCCCCTGCGGGGCATCAGCGTGTTCCCGGGCATGCGGCTCATATTCGATGTGGAGCGGGAGGATTCCATCGCCGCGGTGGACGCGGCCATGGAGAGCGAACAGATGCTCTTCCTTATCGGCCAGCGGGACCCCTCCGCAGAGTCCGTGGAGGGGGAGGAGGACCTGTTCCGCATGGGCACCGTCTGCCACATCCAGCAGGTCCTTCGCGTCCCCGATGAGGAGGGGGCCAAGGTCATGGCCGAGGGCGTGGCGAGAGCCTACCTCGCCTCCATCATGGGCACCAAGCCCTATATGGCCGCCCAGGTGGAGACCGTGGCGGCGGAGGCCAATCCCCGCATGGCAGTGAGGGCCGAAGCCCTCATCCGCCAGTGCTACGGCCTGCTGGAGAAGTACGCAGAGACCGCCCAGGTGGACCTTTCTGACGTGCTGAGGGACATCATGGGCAGTTCCGACGCGGGCTACGTGTCGGATAGGGTGGCCCAGAGCATCTATATGCGCTTCGACCAGAAGCAGCTGGTGCTGGAGGAGCTGCGGCCCATGCGCCGTCTCGCCCTGGTGAACCGGCTTTTGCGCTGGGAGCTGGACATCCTGGACGTGGAGCAGTCCATCCACGAGGAGGCCGCCAAGCGCATGAAGCGGGTGCAGCGGGAGATGTTCCTCCGGGAGCAGCTTCGCACCATCCAGGCGGAGCTGGGCGAGGAGGAGGGCTACGCCGACGACACGGAGGAGTACCGCGCCGCCGTGGCCAGGGCCCATCTGCCCAAGGAAGTGGAGACGAAGCTCTACAAGGAGATCACCCGCCTTGCCAAGCAGCCCTTCGGCAGCGCCGAGTCCGCCGTCATCCGAAGCTATCTGGACATATGTCTGGAGATACCCTGGACAAGGGAGACCGAGGACAACCTGGACACCGACGCGGTGCGTGGGGCCCTGGACGCGGACCACTTCGGCCTTGAAAAGATCAAGGACCGGGTGGTGGAGTATCTCGCCGTGCGGAGGCTGGCCCCGGACCAGAAGGGCTCGATTTTGTGCCTGCTGGGCCCTCCGGGTACCGGCAAGACCAGCATCGCCCTGTCCATATCCCGGGTCATGGGGCGGAAGCTCTGCCGCATATCCCTGGGCGGCGTCCATGACGAGGCGGAGATACGGGGCCACCGCAAGACCTACGTGGGGGCCATGCCGGGCCGCATCATGGCGGGCATCCAGCAGGCGGGGAGCAAAAATCCCGTTATGGTCCTGGACGAGATCGATAAGCTGGGATCGGACTACCGGGGCGACCCCTCCGCGGCTCTCCTGGAGGCCCTGGACCCGGAGCAGAACAGCCAGTTCCGGGACCACTTCCTGGAGCTGCCCTTTGACCTTTCCGACGTATTTTTCATCACCACCGCCAACGCCGCGGACACCATCCCGCCGGCCCTCCTGGACCGGATGGAGGTGGTGGAGTTCCCCGGCTATACGGATGAAGAGAAGCTCGCCATCGCCAAGGACCATCTGCTGCCCAAGCAGCGGAAAAAGCACGGCCTCAACGGCAATCAGCTGCGTATCAACGACGCAGGGCTCCGGGAGATCATCGCCCGGTATACCCGGGAGTCCGGCGTGCGCCGGTTGGAGCAGCTTCTCGCCACCGTCTGCCGCAAGACCGCGGCGGGCATCGTGGCGGGGGAGTTTAAAAGCAAATACGTCCGGGCCGGGGGCCTGGAGGAGCTGCTGGGCCCGGCCAAGTACCATGACCTGAGCGCCGCCGGCAAGGCGGAGGTGGGGCTGGTACACGGCCTGGCCTGGACCCGCGTGGGCGGGGAGATGCTGGACGCCGAGGTGGGCGTCATGGACGGCTCCGGCAAGCTGGAGCTCACCGGCAATCTGGGCGACGTGATGAAGGAGTCCGCCCGGGCGGCCCTGACCTACATCCGTGGCCGGGCCACGGAGCTGGGGGTGGACCCGGAGTTTTACAAGAACAAGGACATCCACATCCACTTCCCCGAGGGCGCCGTGCCCAAGGACGGGCCCTCCGCTGGCGTCACCATCTGCACGGGGCTTGTGTCCGCCCTCGCGGGGGTGCCGGTGCGGCAGGACGTGGCCATGACCGGCGAGATCACCCTGCGGGGCAGGGTGCTGCCCATCGGGGGCCTGCGGGAGAAGACCATGGCGGCCCTCCGGGCCGGCATCCACACGGTCATCATCCCCGCGGAGAACGAGCCGGACCTGGCGGACATAGACCCCACCGTCCGGGCGGCCCTGAACTTCATCACTGCCAGCCGCGTGGACACGGTGCTGGACGCGGCATTGTGCCGGGAAGACCATGATAAAGCTTGAGCCGGCGGTATATGTGAAGAGCGCCGGGAAGAGCGCGGATTTTGTAAGGGACGGCCGGCCCATGGTGGTGTTCGCGGGCAAGTCCAACGTGGGCAAGAGCTCTGTCATCAACTGCCTTCTGAATCGCAAAAACCTGGCCCGGGTGGGCTCCGCCCCCGGCAAGACCACCAATGTGAACTACTTTCTCGTGGGGGACGCGGTGTGGTTCGTGGACCTGCCCGGCTACGGCTACGCCAAGGTGCCCCAGGCGGAGCGGGACCGGTGGGGCAGGCTCATGGAGGCCTTCTTCGCCGAGTCTGAGCGTATCACCTGCGGCGTGCAGATATTGGACGGGCGGCACAAGCCCACCGCCCTGGACGTGGAGATGAACGGGCTCTTTGAGCGCTGCGGCTGCCCCAGGGCAGTGGCGGCCAACAAGTGGGATAAGCTTAAAAAGTCCGAGATGGAGCCGAACCTGGCCCTCATTCGGGAAACGCTGGACCTGGGAGAGGACACGCCTCTGGTGCCTTTCTCCGCGGAAAAGCGCACCGGGCGGCTGGAGCTTTTGGGCGTCCTCTCGACATGGGTGTGAGACTATGGCGACGATCGCGCATATATGGCGGAACCTGGACTGGTCCGTGCTGACGAACATCCTCTACAGCGTCCTCCCGGCCCTTTTGTGCATCACCCTCCATGAGCTGAGCCACGGGGCCGTGGCCTACGCCCTGGGGGACGATACGGCAAAGCGGGCAGGGCGGCTGACCTTGAACCCCATCAAGCACATAGACCCCTGGGGTCTCGTGATGATGGTGGTGTTCCGCTTCGGCTGGGCAAAGCCCGTGCCGGTGAACATGTACAAGTTCAAAAAGCCCCGGCAGGGCATGGCCATCACGGCTCTCGCGGGCCCGCTGGCGAACCTCATTATTGCCGCGGTGTTCATCTTCCTCTACGGCCTCACCTACCGCTCCCTCCACATAGAGGGCGGGGCGGCGGCCCAGGGGATATTTCAGATGATATCCACCACCGGGTACCTGTCATTGGCCCTCGCGGTATTCAACCTGCTGCCCATCTCGCCCCTGGACGGGTCCAAGATACTTTTTTCTTTCTTAAGCGACAGCGCCTATGATAAGCTCATGCGCTATGAGCGCTACGGTATGATCCTCCTGATGCTGCTGGTAGTGACGGGCGCCACGTCGGGCGTTTTATCCACCGTCACGGAGTGGCTTTACGACAAGCTCTTTTTCCTGGCCCAATTCGGATTCGATCTGGTGAACCGCTGATATGGAAAATCCCACCTTCCACCTGGAGGGCGTCATCAAGACGAAGGAGGAGATGCAGGACTTTGAAGGTCCGCTGACCCTCATTTTGATGCTCCTTTCCAAAAACAAAATAGAGATACGGGATATCAAGATCGCCGACATCCTGGACCAGTACCTGGCCTGGCTCAACAGGATGCAGGAGATGGACCTGGAGGTGGCCAGCGAGTTCGTACAGATGGCGTCTCATCTCGTGTACATCAAGACAAAGACCCTGCTGGCCGGTACGGAGGAGGTCTCCGAGCTGGAGCTTCTCATGACCAGCCTGGAGCAGCTGAAGAGCCGGGACGCCTTCGCGGCGGTGAAGGAGAACGTCCCCGCCATGGCCTTGAGCCTGGAGGCGGGCGCGCTTTTATTTTCCACGCCCCAGGAGCCCATGGCGAAGTACGGCGAGTACGACTACCGCCACGCCCCCTGGGAGCTTTTGAACGCTCTGGCCGGGATGCTGCAAAAGGGCGTCCCCGCCAGGGAGGAGGAGCGGGTGGTGCCCATCCCCCAGCCCATCATTTATTCTGTCCAGGAGAAGAGCCGGGAGCTCATAGGATACCTTCGCAAAAAGGGCGCCGCTACCCTGCAGAGCCTGTATGCCATGGCCAACAGCCGCTCGGAGGTGGTGGCAACATTCCTCTCCCTGCTCACCATGTGTTCCATGGGCAGCGTCACCATCGCCCGGGAGGGGGCGGACTACACCGTGAGCTTTACCGGCGGCGACACCGAGGCCATTTTGGAGAGCATGGATTATGGATAAAATAGAACTGAAAAGCGCTATAGAGGCCATACTGTTCGCCTCCGGGGACCCGGTGAGCGCGGAGCGTCTTGCCCTGGTGCTGGATACGGACCAGGAGACCATATTGGATGTGGGCGCGGAGCTGGCGGAAGAATACGAAGCGGGCAGCCGGGGCATCCGGCTGGTGCGGCTCAACGACTCTCTGCAGCTGCACAGCGCCCCGGAGCATGCCGAGGCCATCACCCGGGCATTGGAACAGCGCCGGGCGCCGAAGCTGTCCCAGACCTCCCTGGAGGTGCTGGCCATCGTGGCCTACTTCCAGCCGGTGACGAGAGCCTACATCGAGCAGATGCGGGGCCTGGACAGCTCCTACACCGTGGGGGTGCTCACGGAGCGGGGCATGATAGAGCCCTGCGGCCACCTGGAGAGCGTGGGCCGGCCTACGCTCTACAGGACCACGGACCTCTTTTTGCGGACCATGGGTATATCCTCATTGGAGGAACTGCCGCCCCTGCCGGAGCTGGCGGGGAGCGACGCGGCCCGGGAGCTGCAGCAGAAGGTGGAGGCCCTGAAGGCGGCGGAGGACGACCAGCAGATCATGGCGGAGGTCATATCCGCCGAACCGTAAAGGAGGGCGCTTTGCCCTGACAGCGTGTATCATCGCGGCGGTGGCCGCGGCTTTCGTAATGGCCCTGTGGCTCCTGCCCGTGGGGCTGGAGGCGGCCTATGAAGAGGGTACTTTCTCACTCACGGCCCGGCCCATCCCTGTAAAGCTCCTGCCCCGGGAACGGGTACGGAAGCTGGAGCGGCAGGGGGAGCGGGAGGCGGAGCATCTCTGGCAGAAACTCCCCAAGCCCATCCTGCGCCTGCTGGCGGAAAATGGCTGGCGTGCGGCGAAAGGGCTCGCGCCCTATGTGGCGGTGGAAAAGCTGCGGCTGCATATCGTCACAGGCGGTGCGGACCCCTACGGCGCCGTGATGGCCTATGGCCGGGCGGGGGTCCTCATGGAGGCCCTGGGGGCCCGGTATGAGGGCGCGGACCTTTCCGTCCGGGCGGACATGACCGGCGGGCCGTCGGCATATGAGGGCCGGGTGCGGGTCCAGGTGAGGTTCGGGAACCTCATTGGCGCGGCGGCCTCGTTTGGAACGGGCTTTTTGCGGGGATACTTCCTCTATCGGCATAACGCCGGGAGGGAGTGATATGCAAATATGGCGGAACGCGCGGTGAACGAACTGATGGAGGGCGCCATGGAGAAGATACGCTCCATGGTGGACTCCGATACGGTGGTGGGCACGCCCATCACCACCTTGGACGGAACGACGCTTATTCCTGTTTCCCGTATCAGCTTTGGCTTTGCCTCGGGCGGGAGCGACAAGACTGACAGCCCCTCCAAGCCCGGGATTTGGGGCGGCGGGGGCGCGGCGGTGAAGGTGGAGCCGGTTGGATTTCTTCTTGGAAAGGACGGAGGTGCCCGAATGCTCTCCATCCAGCCGCCGGCCTTTTCCCCGGCGGACCGGCTCATCGACATGGCCCCGGAGCTGCTGGACAAGCTGGAGGGTTATATCGACAAGTACGGGAAAAAGAATGGGTAAAATTCCCGGGAACGGCCATAATAAGCACGGCTGAAAGGCGGTGCTTATATGAAAAAACTATTGGCGGCCCTGCTGGCCGCTTCCTTTTTATCTCTCCCGCCCGTACAGGCCCACGGCGCGGATGACGCCCCGGCGGTATCCGCCAAGGGAGCCGTGCTCATGGAGGCGGAGAGCGGCGAGACGCTGTGGGAGCGGAACGCGGACGAGCCTATGCTCATTGCCAGCACCACCAAGATCATGACGGCCCTGGTGGTCCTGGAGCGGTGCGAGCTGGACGATGTGGTCACCGTGGACCCGGCCTGGACGGGCGTGGAGGGCTCCAGCATGTATTTAAAGCCCGGCCAGCGCCTCACGGTACGGGACCTTCTCTACGGGCTGATGCTGGCCTCCGGCAATGACGCGGCGGTGGCTCTGGCCTGCGTGACGGCGGGGTCGGTGGAGGATTTCGCAGAGCTTATGAATGAGAAGGCCGCGGCGCTGGGGTGCAGGAACACCCACTTTTCCAACGCCAACGGCCTGGACGCCCCGGACCACTATGCCAGCGCCCGGGACCTGGCCCTCATCGCCCGGGAGGCCATCAAGCGGGAGGATTTCCGGCGCATCGTCTCCGCCCGGAGCGCGATGGTGGGGGAGAACACCTATACCAACCACAATCGGCTGCTCACCGAGTGCGAGGGCGTGTTCGGTGTGAAGACTGGTTACACCATGGCCGCGGGCCGGACCCTGGTGACGGCCTGTGAGCGGGAGGGCCTGACGCTCATTTGTGTTACGCTCTCCGACTCCAGCGACTGGGAGGACCATAAGGCCCTCTACGACTGGGCCTATGGTCGGTATGCCCGGGACGACGTGCTGGCGGGGCTGAGCTGGTCCGTGCCGGTGATCGGCGGCGCGGCGGAATATGTGACCGTGGCCTCGGTGGATGGGCTTTCCGTATTCCACAGGGCCGGGGATAAGATAGAGGTGCGCTGCGAGCTGCCCGCCTTCGTCTACGCGGACGTGGAGGCGGGGGACCGGGCCGGGCAGGCGGTGGCCTATGTGAACGGCAAAGAGGCCGGCCGGGCGGAGCTTGTGTATATCCAAAACGTGCCCATGGCGACCGCGGCGGAGCCAACCTTCTGGCAGCGGGTACAGGATTTTTTCGATAAAGCGGAGGAAAGCGGGGTCTCTTGACCATGAAACAGCGTTTGCAAAAGCTATTGTCCGCGGCGGGCGTTGCCTCCCGCCGGGGGGCGGAGGAGATGATATCCGCCGGGCGGGTGACGGTGAACGGCGTGAGGGCCGAATTGGGCCAGAGCGCGGACCCGGACGTCGACAAGATCGCCCTGGACGGCAGGCCCGTCCGCTTCGGCGCCCGGCGGCGGTACATAGTGCTTCATAAGCCCAGAGGGTATGTCACCACCATGAAGGACGACCGGGGCCGGCCAACCGTGGCGGACCTCACCGCCGACGCCGGCGGGCGGCTCTATCCCGTGGGGCGGCTGGATATGGACTCGGAGGGGCTTCTGATCCTCACCGACGACGGCGAGGCCGCCAACGCCCTCATGCACCCGTCCCATCAGGTGGACAAGGTCTACACCGTGTTCGTCCAGGGGGAGGACATCCCCGGGGCAATAACGAAGCTGCGGGCCATGGACAGCCTGGAGGGGGAGCCCATCGCCCGGCCCAAGGTGACGCTCATCGAGCGAAAGGGCGACAGTGCGGAGCTGCAGATGGTCATCCACGAGGGGAAAAACCGCCAGATACGGCGTATGTGTGCCGCGTGCGGCCTGCATGTGAGCCGCCTCATCCGCATCGCGGAGGGACCCGTGACTTTGGGCGCCCTGCCCGCCGGGAAGTGGCGTACCATGACGGCAGATGAAATTTCATACCTGCAAAACCTTTAAATTTCCTGAAATATACCGCTATTTTTTAGCTGATTTGCAAGAATTAAAATAATTTGCCTGTAATACTTGCATTTTACAGAAAATGCAAGTATTATTATGCCTGTACGCAAATACCGCGTGTGGGAGACGAGAATATGGAAAAGGATATTTTGTCCCTTATGAACGCCGGCGACCGCAGGCTCTCCAAGGGTCAGCGGGCCATCGCCCGGTATATCACGGAAAATTACGACAAGGCCGCCTTCATGACCGCGGGAAAGCTGGGCCGGACCGTGGGCGTCAGCGAGTCCACAGTGGTCCGTTTCGCCACGGAACTGGGCTTCGACGGCTATCCCGGCATGCGCCGGGCCATGCAGGAGATGGTCCGAAGCCGCCTCACCAGCGTACAGCGCATCGCCGTGGCCAAGGACATGCTGGAGGGGGCTGACGTATTGAAGGCCGTCATGACTTCCGACGTGGAGAAGCTCCAGGCATCTTTGGAGGAACTGGACCGGGCCAGCTTCGACCGGGCCGTAGAGGCCATCGGCAATGCGCGGCATCTTTACATCGTGGGCATGCGCTCCTCCGCGTCGCTGGCCAGCTTCATGGGCTTTTACATGAACCTGCTGGTGGAGGACGTGCGCCTCATCCACAACACCACCGCCAACGAGGTCTATGAGCAGATCATGCACATCGGCCCCGGGGACGTGTACATGGGCATCAGCTACCCCCGGTATTCGGCCAGCTCTTTGAAGGCCATGGAATTTGCCAAGCGCCAGGGAGCCACGGTCATCGCCCTGACGGACAACGATAACTCCCCCTTCGCGGCCCTGGCCGACATACGGCTGTACGCCAAGAGCGACATGGTGTCCTTCCTGGACTCCCTGGTGGCGCCCATGAGCGTCATCAACGCCCTGATCGTGGCCGTGGCCGCCCGGAGGAAGGACTCTCTGGACGATACCTTCGAGTATCTGGAGGGCCTTTGGAGCGAGTACGGCACCTTTACCGGAATTGAAAGCTGACATCGTGGTCATCGGCGGCGGGGCCGCCGGGATGATGGCCGCCATCGCGGCGGCGGAGCAGGGCCGGGACGTGGCACTCATTGAGCCCAACGAGAAGCTGGGCCGGAAGGTGCGCATCACGGGCAAGGGCCGGTGCAACCTGACCAATGCCTGCGATGTAAAGACGTTTATGGAGAACGTCCCCACCAATCCCAAGTTCCTCTACAGCGCCGTCACGGCCTTCCCGCCGGCGGCGGCCATGGCGTGGTTCGAGGCACTGGGCGTGCCCCTGAAGATCGAGCGGGGCGATCGGGTCTTCCCGGTATCCGACGACGCCAACGACGTGGCGGAGGCGCTTATAAAGCGCCTCAAAGCCTTGGGCGTGCGCCATGTGCGCAACAGGGCGCTGGACATCGCGGTGGAGAACGGCGAGGTCCGGGCGGTGGTCACGGACAGGGGAGAGATACCATGCGCTGGTGCCATCCTGTGCACCGGAGGGCTGTCCTATCCCGCCACCGGCTCCACCGGGGACGGGTATGCCCTGGCGGCAAAGCTGGGCCACACCGTCGTGCCCGCCCGGGCGTCATTGGTGCCGCTGGAGAGCAATGCGCCCTACTGCGCAGAGCTCTCCGGCTTCGCGCCCCGGAACGTGGACGTGAAGCTCTTGGAGGACGGAAAGGTCCTCTACGCCGAGCGGGGGGAGATGCTCTTCGCACACTTCGGCGTGACAGGGCCCCTGGTTCTGTCGGCCAGCGCCCATGTCCGCCATTGGGGTGAGCGGCGCTATGCGCTCTCCATCGACTTCAAGCCCGCCCTGAGCCCGGAGAAGCTGGACGAGCGCATTTTGCGGGATTTTGAGAAGTTCCGTAACCGGGATATCGCCAACGGCCTGGACGAGCTGCTGCCCCGGTCCCTCATCCCGGTCATGCTGCGCCTTGCGGACATACCGGGGGAGACGAAGGTCCACTCCGTCACGAGGGAGCAGCGCCTGCGGCTGGGGGAGACCATCAAGAGCTTCCCCGTGCCCCTCACGGGTCCCCGGCCCGTGGCGGAGGCCATCGTCACCGGCGGCGGCGTGGACGTGCGCCAGGTGGACCCCCGGACCATGCAGTCCAAGATGGTCAAAGGGCTATATTTCGCCGGAGAGGTACTGGACGTGGATGCCTATACCGGCGGCTTCAACCTACACATCGCCTGGGCCACAGGCCGGAAGGCCGGCCTGGCGGCGGGAGAGGATACGCTATGAACGAGACAAAGCACGCCGTGGCCATTGACGGGCCCTCCGGCGCGGGCAAGAGCACCATCGCCAAGGCGGTGGCCGCCCGCTTTGGGTATATATACGTGGACACCGGCGCCATCTATAGGACGGTGGGCCTGGCGGTGCGCCGGGCGGAGCGGGACCCCCACGACGGGGAGGCCGTGGCGGCGCTGCTGCCGGGGCTCGATATCCGCTTCGACTACGGCCCCGACGGCGGCCAGCGGATGTACCTGAACGGCGAGGATGTGTCCGGCCTCATCCGCACGCCGGAGATGAGCATGTACGCCTCGGCGGTGTCCGCCATCCCCGCGGTGCGGGCATTTTTGCTGGACATGCAGCGCCGCACCGCCCGGGAGCATAGGGCCGTCATGGATGGCCGGGACATCGGCACTGTGGTGCTGCCCGACGCGGGGCTCAAGATATTCCTCACCGCGTCCCTGGAGGCTAGGGCGAAGCGGCGGCTTTTGGAGCTGAATGCAAAGGGTGACCCCAGCACCTATGATGAGGTCTTAGCCGACATGGCCCGGCGGGACGAGCAGGACTCCAGCCGCGCCGCCGCGCCCTTGAAGGCGGCGGAGGACGCCGTTCTCGTGGACACGTCGGACATGACCCTGGATGAGAGCATTGAGCACATATGCGCCCTGGTGCGGGAGCGGTTCGGCCCGGAGGCGACGGCTTGAAGGTCGTCGTGGCGGAAAACGCCGGGTTCTGTTTCGGCGTGGCCCGGGCGGTGGAGATGGCGGAAAATGCTGTGTCCAGGGACGGCGGATGCTGGTGCCTGGGGGAGCTGACCCACAACCGGGATGTGGTGAGGCGGCTGGAGGCCATGGGCCTGAAGACCGCGGAGCGGCCGGAGGACATCCCCGACGGGGCCGCGGTGCTCATCCGGGCCCACGGGGAGGCCAAGGCGGTTCGGCAGGCTCTGGAGGCCAAGGGCTGCACCATTCTGGATGCCACGTGCCCCAAGGTGGCCCATATCCATAAGATCGTGGAGAAAGCCGGCAATGTGGGCCGGCAGGTGGTGGTGTTCGGCGAGCCTGCCCATCCCGAGGTCCGGGGCATATGCGGCTGGTGCGAGGGGGCCGTCGTTGTCCGGGACATGGAGGAGCTCGCGGAACGGTCGCGTCAGGCCGAATGGGCGCAAAACCCGTCGCTGACGGTGGTTTTCCAGACCACTTCCAATCGAAAAATTAGTGAACAAAGTATTAATTCTCTAAAAAAACTGTATACAAATGCCGAGATATTTGATACAATATGCAATGCTACGAGTATTAGGCAAAATGAGGCCCGAAAGCTGGCCGCGGCGTGCGACGCCGTGGTAGTGGTGGGCGGCAGACACAGTGCCAATTCCCTGCATCTGGCCCAGATATGCGCCGAGAGCTGCCGCAAAGTACTGTTCGTGGAAAATGCGGACGAGCTGGATCGGGCGGCCCTGCAAGGGTGCGACATCGTCGCGGTGACCGCCGGCGCCTCTACGCCATCGTGGATAATTAAGGAGGTAGTAAACAAAATGAACGAGCCCGAGATCCTGAAAGAAGAGACTGTTGCTGAGGAGACCCCTGTGGCCGAGGCCCCCGTGGAGGAAGCTCCTGCGGCCGAGACCCCCGCTGTCGAAGAATCCCCCGCCGTGGAGGAGGCGCCTGCCGCTGAGGAGGCTGCCGCCCCCGTGGAGGCCCCTGCCGCCGAGAACGGCGAGAAGAGCTTCGACCAGATGCTGGAGGACTCCATCCGCACCATCCATAACGGCGAGACCGTCACCGGCGTCGTGGCCGCTGTCGGCTCCACCGAGATCACCGTCGACCTGCCCACCAAGCACTCCGGATACATATCCGTATCCGAGTTCACCGACGACGCCCCCGGCGTGGACATCAACGACCTGGTGAAGGTCGGCGACGAGATCCAGGCCTCCGTGGTACGCGTCAACGACGTGGAGGGCACCGTGCAGCTTTCCAAGCGCCGTCTGGACGCCGCCAAGAACTGGACCGACGTGGAGGCCGCCTATGAGGACGGCACCGTTCTGGAGGGCAAGGTGTCCGAGGAGAACAAGGGCGGCGTGGTCATCAACATCAAGGGCATCCGGGTGTTCATCCCCGCCTCCCAGACCGGCCTTGGCCGGGACGAGCCCATGGCGAACCTGCTGGGCAAGACCGTCCGCTTCCGCATCACCGAGGTCAACCGCGCCCGCAAGCGCGTGGTGGGCTCCATCCGCAGCGTCACCGCCCGGGAGCGCAAGGAGAAGGCCGAGAAGGTCTGGGCCGAGATCGAAAACGGCAAGGTCTATCACGGCGTGGTCAAGAGCATGACCAGCTACGGCGCCTTCGTGGACATCGGCGGCGTGGACGGCATGGTCCATGTGTCCGAGATCAGCTGGGAGCGCATCCGCAAGCCCGAGGACGCCCTGAGCGTGGGCCAGGAAGTGGACGTGCACGTCATCAGCTTCGACCCGGAGAAGAAAAAGATCTCCCTGGGCTACCGCAAGGCGGAGGACAACCCCTGGACGAAGTTCACCGGGGCCTACAAGGTGGGCGACGTGGCGACCGTGAAGGTGGTCAAGCTCATGCCCTTCGGCGCCTTCGCCGAGGTCGTGCCCGGCGTGGACGGCCTGATCCACATCTCTCAGATCGCCAACCGGCGCATCGGCAAGCCCGAAGAGGTCCTGTCCGTGGGCCAGGAGGTGGAGGCGAAGATCACCGCTATCGACGAGGAGAAGCAGAAGATCAGCCTCTCCATCCGCGCCCTCATCGAGCCGGAACCGGTCCGTGCCCGCGCCCCCAGAGAGCCGAAGCCCGAGCCCAAGCCCGAGGATGACGCGCTGGTCTATGAGATCTCCGCCACCGGCGAGGCCACCGGCGTCGCTCCCGAAGAGGACGAGCCCGCTGAGGAAGAATAAAATACAGGATCAAAACGAGCGGTCAGCTTTGACCGCTCGTTTTTTATGCCCATTTTACCGATTACGCCGCGAAAACGACCACCTGCGCCAAAAAAGATTGCAATTGTCATAATATTTGTATATTATGTTTATAAAGGTTACGAAAAAGAAACAGATTCTTTCAAAGGAGGTTTCCCGGTATGGGCAGGAAGTGGATGTACGGGCTGCTGGCCGCGGCCATGGTGCTGTGCCTGGGCATGCCCGCCTTTGCCGCGGAGGGGCAGGAGGCGCCCCCGGCGGCGGAGCCGGTGGAGACTGTCCAGGAGGCGGCGCCTGTACCAGAGAACGCTCCGGCGGAAGATATGTCCGCTGAGGAAAACCCGGCGGAGACTGTCCCGGAAGAGGCCGGCCCGGCGGAGGAAACCGCGCCCCCGGAGGAAACGGAGGACTCTCCCGAGGCCGCGGCGGCGGCCCAGGCCGTGACGGTAAGCATCACCGGCGAAGTGGACAGTTTCTAAAAACTCGGCTATTTCGGCACGGATGGGAGCCACAATATCGTCAGCGGAAATACCGTCCCCGCGGGCGTGACGGCACTGGTATATGTCTCGCCGCAGTATTCTGTCTCGGTAGAAAACGGAACGATCACCGGCGACCGATATGACTACGGGGCCAACCTGAAGCGGGTATATATACCGGAACTGGAAGAAACGGACGGTCCTTTTCTGAATGCTGACGGCCTTAACATCTATTCCCGTGTCTTTGAGATCGCCGCGCCGGAATCCGGGACTATGACAGTCCATATCACGCCGTCCGATGATCCCCTGCCGGAGCTGATCCCTATTACGTTTTACAACCAGAATGAAGAGACCTATGGCGGCGTGGATGAGGCGAACGATTATTGGGTCCAGACTGCCCCGGATGGGACGCGGCAGCAGGTGATAGCTACCAGCTCAACGCTTAAAATCTTAATAAAGAATGGTTACGAACTTCAGGTGTTGGAGGGCGGGCAGATCCTGGAAGTCGGCGCTCCTACCATGCAGGAATGGCATTCGGACTGCATGATGGTCACCGTCCGAGCGGACCTTGGCGCGAAAAAGCTCGTGATGGCCGTGGTGAAAAAAGGCGAGACTTTCACTGCGCCGGTCGAGGAAGAGCCACAGGATGAGCCGGGGACAGGCGGCACGTTCACAGATGTGGCCGAGGACGCCTGGTACGCGGACACGGTGCTGAGCGCCTATGAAAAGGGTATCGTCAAAGGCGTCGCGGACACGACCTTTGCCCCCAACGGGACCACCACACGGGGCCAGACCGTGACCATGCTCTATCGGGCCATGGGTTCCCCCGGCGGGGCCAATGTGTTCTCTGATACCAGCGGCGAGGTCGGTTCCGCGGCAGGCTGGGCGGCCTCCGCAGGGGTCACCACCGGCGTCACCGACACGACCTTCGCGCCGGGCAACGCTATCACCCGTGAGCAGCTGGTCACCATGCTGTACCGCCTGGCGGGCAGCCCGGCGGCCTCCGCCGCGTCCCTTGGGTCCTACACGGACGGCGGCGAGGTCCAGAGCTACGCCAAGGACGCTGTGGCCTGGGCCATCAGCAACGGCCTCCTCACCGGCTACGGTGACGGCACGATCCGTCCCGCTGGCGTGGCTACCCGCGCCGAGGTCTGCGCCCTCATTATGCGCTATCTGGGCATGTGAACAAAAGAATAAGCGCCGCCTGAAGAGCGATTCTTCAGGCGGCGCTTTTGTCGTGTTCAGTTGAACGTATCCCCGTGTATCTCGAAGAGCTTGTCGATCCGCTCCCGGAGGGGGCGGTGCTGGGGAAGGGAGAGCTCCGGGTCGGCGGCCAGGATGGCGTTGGCCTCGGTCTGGGCGTCTTTGAGTACCCGCATGTCAGCGGAGAGGTCCGCCACGTGCATCTCCGGAAGGCCGTGCTGCCTCGAGCCGAAGAAGTCGCCGGGACCTCTGAGGCGCAGGTCCTCCTCGGATATCCTGAAGCCGTCGCTCGTCTTCGTCATGATCTTGAGCCGGGCCTTGGCCTCGGGGCTGTCGGCGTCGGAGAAGAGGACGCAGTAGCTCTTGTGGCTGCCCCGGCCCACCCGGCCCCGGAGCTGGTGGAGCTGGCTCAGGCCGAAGCGGTCGGCGTTCTCCACGATCATCAGCGCCGCGTTAGGCACGTCCACGCCTACCTCGATGACTGTGGTGGACACGAGAATATCATATTCGCCCGCGGCGAAGGCCGCCATTACAGCGTCCTTGTCCCGGCCCTTCATCTTTCCGTGGACACATGCTACCCGAAGGTCGGGGAAAATGTCCGTTTGCAGGGTCCTGGCCCAGCTCTCGGCGCTCTTCACGTTGGGGGGCAGCTCCTCGTTCTCCTCCACCATGGGGCAGACGAGAAACACCTGCCGGCCCTCGCCCACCAGCCGGCGCACGAACCGCCATATACGCGCTCTCATATCCTCTCCCACGGCAAAGGTGTCCACCTTCTGCCGCCCGGGGGGCAGCTCGTCCAGCACGGAGATGTCCAGATCTCCATAGATGATGAGGGCCAATGTCCGGGGGATGGGAGTGGCGGACATGACCAGCACATGGGGACGGGCTCCCTTGCCGGCCAGGGCGCTGCGCTGCTCCACACCGAAGCGGTGCTGCTCGTCGGTGATGACGAGGCCAAGGTCCCGGAAGGCCACCCCGGCGCTGATGAGGGCGTGGGTGCCCACGGCGGCCTGGGCCAGACCCGCCTGCAATAACTCGTTCACGTTCCGCTTTTCCGACGCCTTCATAGAGCCGGTGAGCCGCGCCACATGCACGCCCAAGGGCTCCAGAAGCTCTGTCAGGGTCTTGTAGTGCTGGGAGGCCAGTATCTCCGTGGGGGCCATGAAGGCGGACTGGAGGCCGTTTTGGGCGGCCTGCCAGATGAGCGCCGCGGCCACCAGGGTCTTGCCGCTGCCCACGTCGCCCTGCAAAAGCCGGCTCATGGGCACGCCGGAGGCCATGTCGGAAAGGGCCTCATCCACCGCCCGGCGCTGGGCAACCGTGGGGGCGAAGGGGAGGGCGGCCCAGAAGGGGTCCATGGGATATAGTTTGAGCTTTCGCCCCGGCTCCACCGTCCGCTCCCGGCGCATGGTGCCCAATGCCGCCGCCAGCACGAACAGCTCCTCGAACACCAGCCGCCGCCGGGCCTGGTCCAGGGCCTGGTCGTCCCGGGGGAAGTGAATGTTGGCGTAGGCGTAGGGCGCCTGGGCCAGGTGCAGCCGCGCTGTCAGGGCGGGGGGCAGCACATCCGGCGCCTGGTCGCCGTACTGGTCCAGGACCTGGGAGATGAGCCCCATGAGGAACTTTTGCGTGACGCCGGTCTTCAGCCGGTAGATGGGCAGGATGCGGCCCGTCACCGTGCCCTGGCGGTCAGAGCGCTCAAAGACGGGGTTCGCCATGGTCCGGTAGCGGCCGAAGCTGTCCGCCCGGCCGTAGAAAATATACTCGTCGCCGGGGCGGAACTGGTCTTTCAGGTAGTTTTGATTAAAATAGGTGATGTCCAGTTCGCCGGTGTCGTCCACGGCTTTGAGCTTCAATAGCTCCATGCCCCGGCGGGCCCGCACGGCTTTTGGCCAGTCGGATACCATGGCCTTCACGCACGCGGGCCGGTCCAGGGGCGCGTCGGCGATGGCATAGAACTGCCGCCTGTCCTCATAGGCCCGGGGGAAGTAGCCCAGGAGATCTCCCACAGTCCGAAGGCCCAGCTTTTCCAGGGCCTTGGCGCGGGTATCGCCCACGCCCTTCAGTGTTCGGATGTCTCTCGTCAAGTCGTCCATGGAAAAATAATACCACGTTTTTCGCAGAAAGACAATCGCCGTCCTGCTTGCGCAGGCGGGACAGGTGTGGTAAAATCCTTTTGCATGCGCCGCATGGCCAGCGGCAAAGGAGGAGCATCATGATAAAGTTTTCGAATATGCCCTATGAGCGCCCGGATGTGGAGGAGCTCAAAAAGGAGCTGGCGGCCCTGACGGCGCGGCTGAAGGAGGCCCAGAGCTATGCCGAGGCCCGGGCCGTGTTCATGGACGAGGAAACGCTCATGAAGCACGTGGACACCCTGGGCACACTGGTGAGCGTTCGCCACACCATCGATACCCGGGACGAATTTTACGACGCCGAGGAGAAGTTCTGGAACGGCGCCCTGCCGGAGCTGCAGGAGTACGCCCAGGGCTGGACGGCGGCCATGCTGGAAAGCCCGTTCCGGCCGGATTTTGAGAAGGAGTTCGGAACCCTGTGGAGTCTGAACGCGGAGATAGAGCTAAAGACCTTCTCTCCGGAGATCATCCCGGAGCTGCAGAAGGAGAACGACCTCACCCAGGCCTACGAGAAGCTGCTGGCCTCGGCGCAGATACCCTTCGAGGGCGGGACCTACACCCTGAGCCAGCTCACGCCCTTCAAGACCGACCCGGACGATAATCGCCGTCTGGCCGCCTGGAAGGCGGAGGGGGAGTGGTATAAGGCCCATCAGGGCGAGATGGACGACATATACGACCAGCTCGTGCACCTGCGGGACGCCATGGGCAAAAAGCTGGGCTATGAGGGCTACACCACCCTGGGCTATTACCGCATGGGCCGCAACTGCTACGGGAAAGAGGGCGTGGAGAGGTTCCGGGCCGCGGTGGCGAAGTACGTGGTGCCCGTGGCGGACAGCATTTATAAGGCCCAGGCGGCGCGGCTGGGGAAGGAATACCCCCTCAGCTACGCCGACGCGGCGCTTCAGTTCCGCTCCGGCAACCCCCGGCCCAGGGGAACGGCGGACGATATCCTGGCCCAGGGGAAGAAGTTTTACGACGAGCTGAGCCCCGAGACCAGCGAATTTTTCCGCACCATGCTGGAGGGGGAGCTGTTGGACGTGCTCTCCACGGAGGGGAAGGCCTCTGGCGGCTACTGCACGTCTCTGGCCGATTACGGCGTGTCCTTTATCTTTGCCAACTTCAACGGCACCCAGCACGACGTGGAGGTGGTGACCCACGAGGCGGGCCACGCCTTCGCCGCCTGGATGAACCGGGACCGTATCCCCGCCAGCTACATCTGGCCGGGCATGGAGGCCTGCGAGGTCCACTCCATGAGCATGGAATTCATGGCCTGGCCCTGGGAGGAGGGCTTCTTCGGCGAGGACGCGAAGAAATTCCGCTACAGCCACCTGGCCGGGGCGCTGACCTTTATCCCCTATGGTACGCTGGTGGACCACTTCCAGCATGAGGTCTACGCCCGCCCGGACATGACCCCGGCGGAGCGGCACGCCTGCTGGAAGAAGCTCCAAGGGATGTACATGCCCTGGCTGCGGCTGGATGGGGACATCCCCTTTTACAGCGAGGGCGAGGCATGGCAGCGCCAGCACCACATCTATTCCAGCCCCTTTTACTATATCGACTACTGCCTGGCCCAGACGGCGGCCCTGCAGTTCTGGGCGTTGGGCCAGGAAAGCAGGGAGGAGGCCTGGGCGAAATACATGGCCTACACCCGCCAGGGCGGCAGCCGGACGTTCACGGAGCTTCTTGAAAACGCGGGACTGGAAAGTCCCTTCGAGGAGAAATGCCTGCGGAAAGTCTGCCAAACGGCCCGGGCCTGGCTGGACGGCTGCGACATGGCAGGTATCGCCTGAAATGGGCAAATATAGCGTCAAAGACTTGACATTAGCCTTTTATCGTAATAAAATCAATATATCTGTATAATTTTTATATCTGTCCTACCGTGGATAAATGTCCGCCGGATATGGACGAGCCAGGGGGCATGCCCCCTTCCATTTGCATCAGAAGATGCAAATGATGAGCATTCGTGAACGACGGGGCGGGCGCGCCCCTGTTCATAAAGACGTGTATTGTGTGACGAAGGAGGTCAACAATTATGAACGCAAAGAGACTTCTGGCGCTGCTGCTGGCGCTGGTCATGGTCCTGTCTCTGGCCGCCTGCGGCGGCAAGAAGGACGAGCCTGCCGCCAATGAGCCCGCCGCCGAGGGCGAGGCCGCTCCCGCCGAGGGCGAAGCTGAAGAGCCTGCTGAGGGTGAGACCGCCGAGGGCGGCTACACCAGCCTTGACTGGGCCGCCGTCGACGAGATGGACCACGACGAGGCTTCTGAGACTGTCTACGACTTTGTCCTGGGCGAGTTCGGCGACGCTTACGCTGCCGCCAAGGAGGAGACCGGCGCCAAGCGCATGGCCATGATGGCTCTGGCCGAGGCCAAGCTGGTGGAGTCCGGCGCCTTCCTGCCCATCCAGACCCAGGGCGGCAACTACTCTATGAGCCGTGTGGTGCCCCGTTCCAACGCCGCCACCACCCTGTGGGGCATGGATCAGTACCGCTATCACACCGTCATAGTCACCAACGAGCTGATCACCACCGAGGACCGTACCGAGCTTTTGAAGCTCTGGAACGAGGCCGAGACCGCCGACGACTATCACGCCGCCGCCAAGGAGTATCTGGAGGGCAAGGGCTACACCTTCTCCGACACCTATGTCGTGTCCAACGGCTATAACGTGAACATCTGGGATACCATCGCCACTTCTTATACCTCCGACTCCATGTTCATCTCCGGCACCTACGACAACCTGCTGGAGTATGACGCCAAGGGCGTGCAGCAGCCCGGCCTGGCCGAGAGCTATGACGTGTCCGAGGACGGCCTGACCTACACCTTCCACATCCGTCAGGGTGTGAAGTGGGTGGACCAGCAGGGCAGCGAGATCGGCGAGGTCACCGCCGACGACTGGGTAGCTTCCATGGAGCACCTGCTGGATAACGCCGACGCGCTGGGCTATCTGCTGACCAACACCGACGGCTGCGGCCTGAAGGGCTTCACCGATTACCTGAACGGCGACATCACCGACTTCAACGAGATCGGCGTGAAGGCCATCGACGACTACACCCTGGAGTACACCCTGGAGGCGCCCTTCGCCCCCTTCGTCACCATGCTGGGCTATGCCTGCTTCGCGCCCCTGAACCGTGACTTCTATGAGTCTCAGGGCGGCACCTTCGGCTGCGAGGGCGATGAGTACACCCCCGGCGATTACGGCAAGACCCCTGCCAACATCGCTTACTGCGGCCCCTATCTCATCACCAACTACACCGCGCAGAACACCACCAAGTATGAGGCCAACCCCACCTACTGGAACGCCGACGCCGTGCTGACCCCCAATCTGGTCTACAGCTACAACGACGGCTCCGACGTGCTCCGCGCCTATAACGAGGCCAAGGATGGCACCATCTCCGGCGCCGGCATCAACTCCTCTTCTCTGGAGCTGATGAAGACCGATACTACCACCGACGTGGCCGGCAACGAGGGCACCTACTTCGACCTGTTCTCCTATGTTGCCTCCGGCACCGGCACCACCTACTGCGGCTGGTTCAACGTCAACCGCGGCACCTGGGCCAACTACGACGATCCCAGCAAGGGCGTCTCCCCCAAGACCGAGGACGACATCGCCCGCTACCGCGAGGCCATCGTGAACCAGCACTTCCGTCTGGCTCTGTGCGAGTCCATCGACCGCGGCGCGTACAACGCCCAGAGCGTGGGCGACGAGCTGAAGTATGCCAGCCTGCGCAACTCCTACACCCCCGGCACCTTCGGGTTCCTCGCCGAGGAAGTCACCGTTGACATCAATGGCGAAGCTACCACCTTCCCCGCCGGCACCGCGTTCGGTGAGATCGAGCAGGCCCAGATCGACGCCGACGGCGTGGCTCTGAAGGTCTGGGATCCTGAGGGCGACAGCGGCGCCGGTTCCGGCGACGGCTTCGACGGCTGGTACAGCCCGGAGAACGCCATGGCCGAGCTGGAGCTGGCCATCGCAGACCTGGCTCAAGTGGGCGTGGAGATCTCCCCTGAGAACCCCATCTATGTGGACTATCCCTACGGCTCCTATAGCGAGACCCTTACCAATCGCGCCAACGCCCTGAAGCAGAGCGTTGAGGAAGCCCTGGGCGGCAACGTCATCGTCAACCTCATCGCCTTCGACAAGGACCTGGACGAGGAGAGCGCCACCTACCGTTTCACCTACGGCAACGAGGCCAACTTCGACCTGTCCACCGGCTCCGGCTGGGGCCCCGACTACGGCGACGCCCAGTCCTACCTGGATACTATCCAGGCGTACGGCTATATGTGCAAGGACCTGGGCCTGTTCTGATAGAGATCTGACCTAACGCGCGATAAACCGATTACGGCAGGGGGGTGGGGGCTTCCCCACCCCCCTGTATCGATAAATAAAGCTAAGCGAGGTCAGAAAGATGGGCAAATATTTATTAAAGCGCCTTCTCCACGGTCTGTTCTCCGTCATATGCGTGGTGCTGATCGTGATGGTGCTGATCTATTCGCTTCTGGACAGAAGCAAGATATTCTCCGGCGACCCCAACTTCAACCATACCGCCAGCAATAACCGTATCACCTACCAGCAGACCCGCTGGGAGGACTTCGGCTATCTGGACTATGTGCCCTACGTCGACTACGTGAACAAGCTGGCCGCCGACGGCCAGATCGATGAGGCTACCCGCGCCGAGGCTGTGAAGATCGGCAAGACCGCGGACAAGGATACAGAGCTCACCGCTCAGTATGTGGCACGGTTCACCCAGGAGTATGAGGCGAAGGGCTATAAGATCGTGCGCCTGGACGCGGACACGAAGAAAAACGGCCAGGTCCGCGACGGCGGTCAGCAGACGCTGTTCGCCACCAAGGATATCCCGCTTTACCAGCGGGCCATCTCCTATTTCACAAAGATGTTCTTCATCGACAACATCCACTATGTGCCCGAGAACGCGGACATAGGGGAGAGGGGCATCCAATTTACCCTATATGACCCGGTACACAACCCGGAGGGCACCGAGAAGAAGGTGTTCTCTCCGGCTCTCATAGGGAACGGGACCATGCACAAGTACCTCCTGTACTTTGACGGCAAGTTCCCCTTCATCCACCAGAACATCCTGACACTGCACTTGGGCGAGTCCTACACGGTCAACCGGGGCGTGGATGTGTTCACCACCATGACCGAGACTCAGGGCTCCTACGTGCTGGACACCGTCACCTTCCCCACGGGCGTCACCGCGGACCGGGCGGACGACCTCCACTCGGCTACCTATGTCCAGGGCTCCCGGGACGCCATCGCCTCCAACCAGCAGTGGTTCACCGACGACTACACCAACGTGCTCACCAACAAGGCGGGCATGAGTAAGCTGGGCTATTCCTTCGTCATCGGTATCATCTCCACCATCGCGGCCTATGTGATAGGCTTGCCGGTGGGTCTGGCCATGGCGCTGAGGAAGGACAAGCTCCTGGATAAGCTGGGCACCATTTATATCATGTTCATCATCGCCGTGCCGAGCCTTGCGTATATCTTCCTGTTCAAGGCCCTGGGCGGAAAGGCGGGACTGCCCACGCTCTTCGACATGGACTCCACGGGCAAGCTCATGTATGTGCTGCCCATCGTGTCCCTGGCCCTGCCCTCCATCGCGAACCTCATGAAGTGGATGCGCCGGTACATGATAGACCAGATGAACTCCGATTACGTGAAGTTCGCCCGGTCCGGCGGCCTCAGCGAGGGGGAGATATTCTCCAAGCACATCTGGAAAAATGCCCTCATCCCCATCGTCCACGGCATCCCCGGCAGCATCATCTTCGCCATGACGGGCGCCATCATCACCGAGCGCGTGTACGTGGTCCCCGGCGCCGGCAACCTGCTGACCCAAGCCATCAACCGGTACGATAACGGCGTGATCGTGGGCGTGACGCTGTTCTACGCGGTGCTGAGCGTGGTGTCGCTCATATTGGGCGACCTTCTCATGGCCACCGTTGACCCGAGAATTTCCTTCTCCACGAAAGAGAGGTGAACAGGATGAACGAAAAGATGGACCTCTCCGCCCTGGGGCTGTCCGACGAGGAGCTTTTCTCCCACGTGGACCACAGCCAGACGGAGTCTGAAAAGATCACCGCCCCCCGCTATTCCTACTGGAAGAGCGTGTTCCGGGTATTCTTCCGCAATAAGGTGAACATCGTCATCCTATCTCTCTTGATATTCATGATCCTGTTCGCCTATATCTATCCCGCCGTGACCCACTATGACCCCTTCGCCAACCTGCGGGACGCCAACGCAAAGCACCTGTCCCCCGCGGCGGCCATGGAGTACTTCGGGCCGGACCTGAAGTGGGTCCTGGGCGCCGGCGCCTCCGGCGAGCCCACCTTCGACGCCATCTGGAACGGCTCGCGCATCTCCATCTCCCTGGCCCTCCTCTGCGGCGCCATCAACATGACCATCGGCGTGCTGCTGGGCGCCATCTGGGGCTTTAGCAAGCGGGTGGACGCCTTCATGATGGAGGTCTACAACATCATCGGCAACGTGCCCACCATCCTGATCATCTCCGTGATGGCCATGCTGTTTGCCCCCACTTTCTGGACCATGGTGTTCGCCCTGACGGTGGTGGGGTGGATCGGCATCGCGTTCTTCATCCGCACCCAGGTGGTCATTATCCGTGACCGGGAGTATAACCTGGCCTCCCGGTGCCTTGGCACCTCCACGGTGAAGATCGCCATGAAGAACATCCTGCCTTTTATGACCTCGGTCATTGTGACCATGCTGGCCACGGAGATACCCTCTTACATCTCCTATGAGGTGTTCCTCAGTTACATCGGCCTGGGCATGAGCGACATGAGCCTTGGCCGGCTCATCTATGCCGCCGAGCCCGCCATGATCACCCCGGGCTGGCAGCTGGAGTTCTGGAGCCCCGTGGCCATCGCGTCCATCATCACGGTGGTGCTGTACGTGGTGGGCCAGAACCTGGGCGACGCGTCCGACCCCCGGACGCACATGGAATAAGGGGGCGGCGGTATGGAGGATAAAAAAGTACTGCTGTCTATCCAGGACCTGACGGTGAAGTTCCGGGTCCGGGGCCGTATCCTGACGGCCATCCGGGACGTGAGCCTGGACATCTATGAAAACGAGTCCATCGCCATCGTGGGCGAATCCGGCTCGGGCAAATCCGTGCTGACCAAGACCTTTGCCGGCATGACCGACTCAAACGGCTTCGTGGACAAGGGCAAGATCATCTTCGACGACCCGGAGCTGGCGGAGACCTATGTTAAATTGACCCCCGGCGCCCGCAGCCTCATGAAGGGCACATTGTCCCGTCTGGACAAGATGAGCCGCTATGAGCTTGGCGCGGAGACCTATAAGCAGATCGTGGCCTTGGAGGCGGAGAAAAAGCGCCGGGGAAGCCTCTCCGACGAGGAGCGGGAGCGCATCGAGAAGGAGCTGGGCGAGCTCAAGTTCAAGCGCACCAACCTCTTCAATGAGAAGCAGACCTATGACCCCAAGAGGGAGAAGGACCGCATCAGGGCCGCGGAGCAGAAGCTCAAGGAGTTCGACGCCCAGATCAAGGTCCTGGAGGGGAAGGAGGCCGCCGAGGAGAAAAAGCGTAAGGAGGAGGCCGCCCGCGATACGGCCTTCAACGACCGCTATGCCAAGGAGATGGCCGCCCTCAAGGCGAAGTATGAAAAGGAGATCTCCGCCGGGATATCTCCCGAGACCCACGCCCGCAACGAGATATTGGGCAAGGAGATACGCCTCTCCGTGGGCCGGTATCCGCTATTCAAGCGCATCCAGCTCACCCATGAGCTTTTGAAGGCCCTGGAAAAGGCCATGAAGATCGGCGTGGACCTCAGTGACGACGAGCAGCGCAGCGCCATCTTCGACACGGTGGTGTTCCGGGTGAAGTATGTGGACGAGACCGCGGACAAGCTCCACGGCACCTGCGTGCTGAACCTGGCCAACATGAAGTATTCCAAGGACTGGACCCAGGTCCGGGGCCGCCGCATCGCCACGGTGTTCCAGGACCCCATGACCAGCCTGAACCCCATCATCACCATCGGCAAGCAGATCACCTCCGTCATCATCAAGCACCAGGGCTGCTCCGAGGTGGAGGCCCGTTCCCGGGCCCTGGAGCTGATGCATAAGGTGGGCATCCCCCACGCGGAGGCCCGTTTCGACGACTATCCCTTCCAGTACTCCGGCGGCATGCGCCAGCGCATCGTCATCGCCATCGCGCTTTCCTGCCAGCCGAAGATCCTCATCTGCGACGAGCCAACCACGGCCCTGGACGTGACCATCCAGGCCCAGATTTTGAAGCTCATCAAGGACCTGCAGAAGGAATTTGGCTTCACCACGGTGTTCATCACCCATGACCTGGGCGTGGTGGCCAATATCGCCGACCGGGTGGCCGTGCTGTACGCCGGGCAGATCGTGGAGCTGGGCACGGTGGAGGAGGTCTTCTATGACCCCCGCCATCCCTACACCTGGGCGCTGCTGTCCAGCCTGCCCCAGCTTGCCGAGCGCAATACCACGCTCTACTCCATCACCGGCACGCCCCCGTCTCTATACAACGCCATCGTGGGCGACGCCTTCGCCCCCCGCAACCCCTACTGCATGAAGATCGACACCCTCATGGAGCCGCCTATGTTCAAAGTCACCGACACTCACTATGCCAAGACCTGGCTTTTGGACCCCCGTTCCCCGAAGGTGGAAAAGCCCGAGGGCATCCGGGACATCCACGGCAAGCTCATGAGCGCGTTCAACATTTGAGGGAGGGGGAGACATGGCTAGAACGAAAGGTAAAAAAGAGGGCCGCTCCCTGTTCCCGGAGCATGGGCCCATCGCCGACAACGGCCGGGAGATACTGCTCTCCCTGAAAAACATAGACATCACCTTCGGCAAGGGCGACAACGCCGTCCGGGCCGTGCAAAACGCGTCCTTCGACATCTACAAGGGGGAGACTTTCTCCCTGGTGGGCGAGTCCGGCTCCGGCAAGACCACCATCGGCCGGGCCGTCATCCGGGTCAACCCCCTGGCGGCCGGCGAGATAGACTATAAGGGCGTGCGCATCTCGGGAAAGATACCCCATGCCCTGGACCGGGAGGTCATCCGAAACGTGCAGATGGTCTTCCAGGACCCTGCCGCGAGTTTGAACGAGCGGGCCACGGTGGACTACATCATCTCCGAGGGCCTTTATAACTTCGGCCTGTTCGAGAACGAGGCGGACCGCGTCCGCAAGGTGGAGAATATAATAAAAGAAGTGGGCCTGCTGCCCGAGCACCTGACCCGGTACCCCCATGAGTTCTCCGGCGGCCAGCGCCAGCGCATCGGCATCGCCCGGGCCATGGTCATGGAGCCGGAGCTGGTGGTGGCGGACGAGCCCATCTCCGCCCTGGACGTTTCCATCCGCGCCCAGGTGCTGAACCTGATGAAGAAGTTCCAGCGGGAGGACGACGTAACCTACCTCTTCATCGCCCATGACCTCTCCGTGGTCCGGTTCATCTCCGACCGTATCGGCGTCATCTACAAGGGCCGCATCGTAGAGGTGGCGGACGCGGAGGAGCTGTTTGACTTCCCACTGCACCCCTACACCCACTCGCTGATATCCGCTATCCCCATCCCGGACCCGCGGCTTGAAAAGAACAAGGTCCAGTACGTCTACGACCCCTCCCAGCACGACTACAGCGAGGACAAGCCGGAGTTCGTGTGTATCGGCCATGACCACTGGGTCTACGGCAACAAGAAGGAGATAGAGCAGTACAAGGCCATCCGGGAGGCGGGCGTGCCCGTCAAGGCCATCACCATCGGCGACCCGGAGACCGCCGCCCAGGAGCAGGCCGCGGCTATCGACGCGGCGGAGGCCGCCGCCGAGGCGGAGTTCCTGAAGGCCCCGGTCCACGATACCGGCAGCATCTGGTACACGCTCCTGAGCTTCCTGCTGCCCATCCCCGGCTTCATCGCGGGGGCCATATTCCGGCGGCACAACCACATGCGAAACTACAGAGCCTGTAAAAAGGGCGCCGTGGCCGGCATCATCACCCTTGGGGCGGTCCTCGCCATCCTGGGCCTGCTGATCGCGGCGACGGTGATCTGACAAATGCGGGCCGCGAGACAAAAGTACGAGCCACACCTTCCTCCTGTGGAACACGTCGAGCTGACCTCCGCCCATTCCGGGCGGAGGCTGGCCCTGGCGCTGGTCCTGCTGGGGGTGGGTGTGGCCGCGCTGGTCTATGCCGTCATGCAGCTCTACGGTACCAAGGCGGGCTGGCATATCATCGACGCGGAGATCACCGGCAACCTCTCCTGCGAGGGGGACTTCTCCCTCACCTATGAGCTGGGCGCCGGGGAGGAGAAGGTGAGCGCGGAGAACCGTGCCCTCACGGTGCTTTATACAAGCGCGGCGGAGCGGGCATATGCGCTGTTCAACGTGGACGCGGAGCCGGCCAGCGGCTCCCTGGCCTGGCTGAACGCCCACCCCAACGAGGAGGTCGCCCTGGACGCGGCGCTCTATAAGGCGCTGGAGGAGGTAGCTGCCTCCGGGGACAGGACCCTCTACATGGGTCCCGCCTGGGGCTACTATGAGAATGTGTTTTCCTGCGGTGACGACGCCATGACGGCGGACTTCGACCCGGCTCAGAACAGGGATATAAAGGCCTGGTACGCTGCCTGCGCCGCCTTCGCCAATGACCCCGGGGCGGTGGACGTGGAGCTGCTGGGCGATGATATGGCCCGTCTGAAGGTGTCGGAGGAGTATCTGGCCTTCGCCGAGGAGAATGAACTGGACGCCTTCCTGGACTTCGGCTGGATGAAAAACGCCTTCATCACGGACTACCTGGCCGATACGCTGCTGGACCACGGCTATACCCGCGGGGCTCTGTCCAGCTACGACGGCTTCTACCGGTGTCTGGACGACAGGGACGTGGTCTACGGCCTGGGCATCCTGGACAGGCCGGAAGGAGAACCCATCGAGGCCGCGACTATGACCTACGCCGGACAGCTGCGGATGGTCAGTCTCTGGGACTACCCCGTGGATGAGCAGAGTGCAGGGAAGTTTTATGCATTCCGGGACGGCCATATCCTCACCCCCTATATGGACCCGGCGGACGGGCTCACCAGGTGCGCCGTCCATGACCTGACCGGGTATTCCGACACGCTTACATGCGGGGAGCTGGCGTTGAAGCTGGCGCCCATATTCGTGGCGGATGGCCTGGATACGGCGGCGCTCAAAGAGCTGGCCGGGGAGGGGGCCTATACGGCCTGGTGCGGGGACGGGAAGGTCCTTCATACAGACCCGGATATAGAGCTGATAAACCTGTATGAGACAGACGCGCTGAAATACGAGGCTGTATACGCCGGATAAATCAATATACCGCTGCCCGCAGGGGCGGCGGTATTTTTTGCCTGTTCCCATTGGATAAAACCGATAAACAGGATAATTTTACAAGAAACGTTTTTGTGATATATTGACATTCGTGAAGGGCCGAACTATAATACTTGGTAAGTGACAGCAAATCGTTAGCTTGTCAAAACATTACACATAAGGAGGCATTCCCATGAAGAAGTATCTTGCGATGCTCCTGGCCCTGATCATGGTCCTGGCGCTGGCTGTCCCCGCGATGGCCGCCGAGGAGACCGAGTTCGATCCGGACCTGGTGGCCGCCGCCCAGGAAGAGGGCGAGCTGGTGGTCTACGGTTCCTGCGAGGAGCCCTACCTGGCCGCCGCCGCGGAGAAGTTCCAGGAGATGTTCGGCATCGAGGTCGCCTATCAGCGCCTCTCCACCGGCGAGGTCCAGGCGAAGATCGAGGAGGAGAACGGCAATCCCTCCGCCGACGTCTGGTTCGGCGGCACCACCGACCCCTACAACGTGGTCGCGGCCGAGGGCCTGCTGGAGCCCTATGAGGCTGTCAACGCCAGCCACCTGACCGGCGACCAGTACAAGCACGCCGAGGGCATGTGGTACGGCATCTACAAGGGCATCCTGGGCATCATGGTCAACAAGGATGAGCTGGAGCGCATGGAGCTGCCCGTCCCCGAGGACTGGGCCGACCTGACCGACCCCCAGTATGAAGGCCTCATTTGGATGTCCAACTACAACACCGCCGGCACCGCCAAGCTGGTCATCAACACCATGATCCAGAAGTACGGCCACGACGAGGGCATCCAGTACCTGGTAGACCTGGACAAGAACATCGAGGTCTATACCAAGTCCGGCTCCGGTCCGTCCAAGAACATCGGCACCGGTGAGTGCGTCATCGGCATCGGCTTCCTGCATGACGGCATCACCCAGATCATCGACAACGGCTACGAGAACGTCCAGCTGATCATCCCCTCCAGCGGCACCTCCTTTGAGATCGGCGCCACCGCCATCTTCAAGGGCGCGGCCCATCCCAACGCCGCCAAGCTCTGGATCGAGTACGCTCTGAGCCCTGAGTGCGTCAACCAGGCCAAGGACACCGGCTCCTACCAGTTCCTGGTCATCGACAACGCCGAGCAGCCCGAGCAGGCCGCCGAGTTCGGCCTGGACCCCGAGAACGTCATGGAGTATGACTTCGAGGACGCCACCAACAACATCGGCACCTATGTGGAAGAGGTCATGGAGGCCCTGGCCAATGCCGGCGCCGACACCGAGGACGCCGGTCGTTTCCAGACCGAGTGAGTCTTATCCCAGTTTGATATGAACTGAACCTGCGGCGGGGGATGGTGCGTATGCCCCATCCCCCGTTTCCCATTTTTAAGAGGAGAGAGGAGGGAGCTATATGGCGAGGAGCCAGAGCGCGGCGCTTGACCGGAAAAAGCTGATGGCCGACCCTGTGATGGTGGGCACCATCGTGGTGCTCATCACGTTCCTGACGCTGTTCATCCTGTACCCCCTGGCCATCCTGCTGGTGGATAGCGTTTACGGCGATAACGGCCTGACGCTGGACATCTTCAAGCGGGTCATGGCTATGGCCAACTTCCGCAAAGCCATCACCAATACTTTGAAAGTGGGCTTCCTGGTGGGGCTGCTGTCGGCGGCGGTGGGTCTGCTGTTCGCCTACGTGGAGGTCTACGTGAAGGTGGGCCGGGGCGTGGGCGGCCTGTTTAAGGTGGTCTCTATGCTGCCGGTGGTCTCGCCTCCCTTCGTGCTGAGCCTTTCCATGATCATGCTCTTCGGCAAGGCGGGGCTCATCACCCGTTTTTTGCTGCACATCTACGACAACAGCGTATACGGCTTCTGGGGCATCGTCATCGTCCAGACCCTGACCTTCTTCCCGGTCTGCTACATGATGCTCAAGGGCCTTTTGAAGAACATAGACCCCTCCCTGGAGGAGGCGGCCCGGGACATGGGCGCGGGGCGGATGAAGGTATTCACCAGCGTGACGCTGCCCCTGCTGCTGCCGGGCCTGGGCAACGCCTTTCTCGTCACGTTTATCGAGTCCATCGCGGACTTCGCAAACCCCATGATCATCGGCGGGTCCTACGATACCCTGGCGACGACCATCTACTTACAGATCACCGGCGCCTACGACAAGCAGGGCGCGGCGGCCATGGCCGTGGTGCTGCTGACCATAACCCTTCTGATGTTCGCGGTACAGAAGTATTACCTGGAGGCCAAGACGGCCGCCACCCTCACGGGCAAGGCCTCCCGGGGCCGCATGCTCATCGAGGACAAGAGCGTGACCCGTCCGCTGACGCTTCTGTGCTCCCTGGCCGCGGCCTTCGTCATCATGATGTATCTTTGCGTGCCCATCGGCGCGCTGTTCCCCACGTGGGGCTATAAGTTCACCCCGCTGACCTTCAAGTGGTTCAGCCAGGTGTTCACCCGCTACAAGGGCTTCAAGGCCTTTACGGACTCCTTCGTGCTGAGCCTCATTTCCGCCCCCATCACGGCGCTGTTGAGCATGATCATCTCCTACCTGGTGGTGAAACGGAAGTTCAAGGCCAAGGGCTTCATCGAGGCGGTATCCATGCTGGCCATGGCCGTGCCCGGCACGGTGCTGGGCGTGGGATACATAAGGGGCTTCTCGGGCGGCCTGTTCCACACGGGGCTCCTGCAGGGCATCTACGGCAGCGCCGCCATCCTCATCATCGTGTTCGTGGTGCGCTCCCTGCCTACCGGCACCCGCAGCGGCATCTCCGCCCTGCGGCAGATCGACAAGTCCATCGAAGAGTCGGCCTACGACATGGGCGCGGACAGCTTCAAGGTGTTCATGACCGTGACGCTGCCCCTCATCAAGGACTCGTTCCTCTCCGGCCTCGTCACCGCCTTCGTGCGGAGCATCACCGCCATCTCCGCCATCATCCTGCTGGTGACGCCGCAGTTTTTGCTCATCACCGTGCAGATCAACGAGTTCGCGGAGAAGGGCTCCTATTCCATCGCCTGCGCCTTCGCCACCATACTGATAATCATCACCTACGGCGCGGTGCTTCTTATGAATCTGTTCATCCGCTTTTTCGGCACCAGCAGAAAGCTAAAGGAGGATGCGTGATATGTCCAAGATCAAAAAGGGCGTCAAGCTCGACCACATTTCCAAGATATATCAGGACCCCAAGACCGGCAAGGACTTTTACGCCGTGAACGACGTGTCCCTGGACATCGAGCCCGGCTCCTTCGTGACCCTGCTGGGCCCCTCCGGCTGCGGCAAGACCACCACCCTTCGCATGATCGCGGGCTTTGAAAGCCCCGACGCGGGGGAGATATACCTGGGCGACCAGGCCATCAACGCCCTGACCCCCAACAAGCGGGACACCGCCATGGTCTTCCAGAGCTACGCGCTGCTGCCCCACTATAACGTTTTCGACAACGTGGCCTACGGCCTGAAGCTGCGGAAGGTCCCCAAGGACGAGATACATAAGCGGGTCATGCACATCCTGGACCTGGTGGAGCTGAACGGCATGGAGGGGCGCATGACCAACCAGCTCTCCGGCGGCCAGCAGCAGCGCGTGGCCCTGGCCCGGGCGCTGGTGATAGAGCCCAGCGTGCTCCTCTTTGACGAGCCTCTCTCCAACCTGGACGCAAAGCTGCGCGTGTCCATGCGCACGGAGATACGCCGCATCCAGCAGGAGGTGGGCATTACCGCCATCTACGTCACCCATGACCAGAGCGAGGCCATGGCATTGAGCGATAACATCATCATTATGAACAAGGGCGTCATCGCCCAGATGGGCACGCCCCAGGATATCTACTATCACCCCAACAGCGAGTTCGTGGCGGACTTCATCGGCGAGGCCAACTTCCTCCGGGGCACTATGGTTGGAAAGGACGGGGACCACGCCATCCTGGAGATCGAGGGGAACAAGACCTCCGTTCCCGCCAAGGAGGACATGCACGTGGGCGAGGACTATGTGGCGGTGCTGCGGCCCGAATCCGCCCAGCTGGCGGACGAGGGCGGCCTGCCCTGCAAGGTCATCCTCAGCTGCTTCATGGGCTCCTATCAGAACTACCACGTGATGGTGGGCGATACCCTGGTGAAGCTGACGGACTATAACCCCAAGATCAAGCACATCTACAAGGTGGGGGAGAGCTGCTCGCTGGTGTTCGACCCGGCATTCGTACATATCCTGTGAAAGGTAAGGAGGCCGCCTGACGGCGGCCTCCGTTTTTGTCATGAGCGAGAGTAAAAGGATACAGGCCTGGCTGGACGCGGCGGCCCGGGATGAGCCGGTGTGGATTGCCGACGTGCGCCAGGCCGCTGGGGAGGACCGGGACAGCCTGCCCCTGACCGTGCGGCTCCTGGGCTTTGACGGCGGGACACGGGACTTTGCTATTCCCGTTCCCCGGTGGGAGACGGGGGAGGGCAGGGACTTTGCATGGGAATACCTGCGGGCGGCGGTGTTCAATATCCTTGCTGTCCACAGCGGCCGCAGGGCACAGTTTTCCTATGATAAGGGAAACGACGGCCTCCGCGGTCTTATAGAGCGGCTCCCGGCGGCGTTTCAGATAAATGAAGGCCAGCGCAATGGCTATGGCAAGACGATCAATGTGGCGAACCGGCTGTGCAGGAGCTCCGGCGGCGGGGCGTTCGCCTTTGACTTGGAGGGAGCAGACTTGCCTGTGCCGGAGCCTTGCGCCCGGAAAGAGGGCGCGGACCTCGCAAAACGCCTGAAAGAGGCGGCGGAAAGAGCGGGGAAGGGCTTATATTGCGGCGTGGACGTGGGCGGCACGGACATAAAGCTGGCGCTGGCGAGGGACGGGAAACTGCTGGATGTGCGGGTGCTGGACTGGGACCCCTCCCAAAGCCCCGCGGCGGAGGGTATCATAAGGCCCCTCATGACCTTTATCCGAAGCGCACTCAATGACGCCGCGCCCGGCCAAAGACCAGATGGCCTGGGCGTCAGCTTTCCCGATGTGGTCATCCGTGACCGCATCGTTGGCGGGGAGACCCCCAAGACGAAGAGGATGCGGGAGCGGGCGGAGGACTATGAGGCGGAGTTTGCCAAGCTCACCGGCCTGAAGGATACCTTGGCGGCGCTGTGTGTGCCGGGCGCGCCGGTGCACATCATCAACGACGGCCACATGGCCGCCTTCACCGCGGCCATGGAGATGGCCCACGGGGACAGGGAGGGGGAGCTTTCCCGAGGCGTCATCGCCCACACCCTGGGCACGGACTTGGGCACCGGGTGGCTGGAGCCGGACGGCTCGGTGCCGGAGGGCCCTATGGAGCTATACGATCTGCTCCTGGACCTGGGCAGCGTGCCCAGCCGGGCGCTGGACAGCGTAGACCTGCGTGCTGTCCGCAACGAAAATTCCGGCCTGCCCGGGGCCCGGCGGTATATGGGCCAGGCGGCAGCATTTAGGCTGGCGTGGGCGCTGGACCCATCTCTGCTGGACGGCTTCACGGTCCGGGAGGGGGAGAGCGTGCGCATCCGCGCCTGGCCCGATATGCGTAAGCCCTGTCTTGCCCACCTCATGCAAAAGGCGGAGGAGGGCCATCCCGCGGCCCGGGAGGTATTCCGCCGCATCGGGATGCACTTGGGCCAGGTGTGCCGGGAGGAGGACTGGCTTCTGCGGCCCGGCACGGATACCCGCTGGCTCTTCGGCCGGTTCGTGAAGAGCCCGGCCTGCTTCGATCTGCTCCGGGAGGGCTGCGCCTCCGCAGCGCCACATATCCGTCTGGAGGCGGCGGATGAGGGTCTTGCCAACACGCCCATCATGAGAGCGCTGGCCCGGCAGGGCGCCGGGGCGGTGGCCCAGTACGGCCAGGCGGTGGGGGCGCTGTACTACGCACTGTTTTAGTGGAATTTGTTTCCTCTCCGGCGTTGACAAGCGGTGCCACACATGGTATAATGCCCGCCAATGGATACCATATAAGGGGGGCTGGACATGGGCGCGGTCAATAATTTCGCATTCTTCCCCGCGTCGCTGTCCCTCCGTTGTCCTGGCTTCGGCGGGACCGCCATTCCCTTTTTGAAGGACAAAGGTGAATATGCCGTTTTTCCCGGCTTTTGCGATGTGCATGTGCATTTCCGCGAGCCGGGATTTTCCTATAAAGAGACCATCGCCACCGGCTCCGCCGCCGCGGCCCGCGGGGGCTATACCGCCGTGTGCACCATGCCGAACCTGTCCCCGGTGCCGGACAGCCCGGAGACGCTGGCGGTCCAGGAGGACATAATAGCCCGGGACGCCCTTATCCACGTCTATCCCTACGGCGCCATTACGGCGGGGGAGATGGGCGAGCGCTTGGCGGACATGGCCGGCATGACCGGCGCCATCGCCTTTTCCGACGACGGCCGGGGCGTCCAGTCCGAGGATATGATGCGTGCGGCTATGAGGTCGGCCAAGCGCCTGGGGAAGATCATTGCCGCCCACTGTGAGGTAAACTCGCTGCTCCATGGCGGCTATATCCATGACGGGGCCTACGCCGCCGCCCACGGCCACAGGGGCATATCCTCGGAGAGCGAGTGGCGGGAAATAGAGCGTGACCTCCGCCTCGCGAAGGAGACGGGCTGCGCCTATCACGTGTGCCACATCTCCACCAAGGAGAGCATGGCCCTCATCCGGGCGGCCAAGGCCGAAGGGGTGGACGTGACATGCGAGACAGGGCCCCACTACCTCATATTGGATGAAAACGACCTTGAAGAGGACGGACGGTTCAAGATGAACCCGCCCCTGCGGTCCAAGGCCGACCGGGAGGCGCTCATCGAGGGGCTTTTGGACGGCACCATCGACATGATCGCCACGGACCACGCCCCCCACAGCCGGGAGGAGAAGAGCTGTGGCCTCGCCGGCAGCGCCATGGGCATTGTGGGGCTGGAGACCGCCTTTCCGGCGCTGTATACGAATTTGGTGAAGCCCGGCGTCATCAGCCTGGACAGGCTCATGGAGCTTATGGTCTACAACCCCCGCAAGCGGTTCAACATCCCCCTGGGGGAGGATTACACGGTGTGGGAGCTGGGAAAACGCTTCACCGTGGACCCGGAAAAATTCCTCTCCAGGGGCCGGGCCACGCCCTTTGCCGGGCGGGAGCTTTACGGCGTCTGCCGGCTCACCGTCTGCGGCGGCAGGGTGGTCTATAAGAGCGAAGAATAATACCATCGATATATTGGAGGCGCACATGGCAAAGAGAACGGACAACATGGCAAAGAGAACGGACATCAAAAAGGTGCTCATCATCGGCTCCGGCCCCATCGTGATAGGGCAGGCGGCGGAATTCGACTACGCCGGGACCCAGGCGTGCCTGGCCCTGAAGGAGGAGGGGTACGAGGTCATCCTCTGCAACTCCAACCCCGCCACCATCATGACGGACACCGCCATCGCGGACAAGGTGTACATGGAGCCGCTGACGCTGGAATATGTGGCGAAGATATTGCGCTACGAGCGGCCCGACGCCATCATCCCCGGCATCGGCGGCCAGACGGGCCTGAATCTTGCCATGCAGCTGGAGAAAAAGGGCGTGCTCCGTGAGTGCCGGGTGGAGCTGCTGGGCACTCCCAGCCGCAGCATCGAGCGGGCGGAGGACCGGGAGCTCTTTAAGGAGATGTGCCAGTCCATCGGAGAGCCCGTCATCCCTTCCGAGATAACCTACTCCATCGACGAGGCCAAAAAGGCCGCAGCAGAGATAGGCTATCCCGTAGTCCTGCGGCCGGCATTCACCCTGGGCGGCACCGGCGGCGGCTTTGCCAATAATGAGGAAGAACTCGTCGAGATCGGCCTCAACGCCTTCAAGCTGTCCCCGGTGCACCAAGTGCTGGTGGAGAAGAGCGTGAAGGGCTACAAGGAGATAGAGTTCGAGGTCATGCGGGACTCCAACGACCACACCATCACCATCTGCGGCATGGAGAACGTGGACCCGGTGGGGGTGCATACCGGCGACTCCATCGTGGTGGCGCCCATCCTGTCCCTGAGCGACAAGGACCTCAAAATGCTCAACGACAGCGCCATCAAGATCATCCGGGAGCTGAAGATAGAGGGCGGCTGCAACGTCCAGTTCGCCCTGCATCCCGAGACGAGCGAATATTACCTTATCGAGGTCAATCCCCGGGTGAGCCGGTCCTCGGCCCTGGCTTCCAAGGCCAGCGGCTACCCCATCGCCCGGGTCACCGCCAAGATCGCCATGGGCATGGCCCTGGAGGATATCCCCGTGGCCGGCGGCACCGCCGCCATCGAGCCGAGCCTGGACTACATCGTGGCCAAGTTCCCCCGGTTCCCCTTCGATAAGTTCGCCGACGCCCCCAACACCCTGGGCACCCAGATGAAGGCTACCGGCGAGGTCATGGGCATCGGCTCCAATCTGGAGGAGTGTTTCCTCAAGTCTGTCCGCTCCCTGGAGACGGGCGTGTGCCACTTCCGCATGGCCAAGTTCGACGATAAGACGGATAATGAACTGCTGGAATACATCCAGGAGTTCCGGGACGACGGCATCTTTGCTGTGGCGGAGCTGCTGCGCCGGGGCGAGAGCGTAAAAAAGCTCCATAAGATCACCATGATCACGGAGCTCTTCCTGGAATCCATTAAGAAAATAGTGGACATGGAAAAGGCGTTGGCGGCCCACATCAACGACGTGGACGTACTGCGCCGGGCCAAGGTCATGGGCTTTTCCGATAAGTATATCGCGGGGCTGTGGAACCTCACCGAGGTGGAGGTATACGAAAAGCGCAAGGCCCGGGGCATCACGCCAGTGTTCCGCATGGTGGATACCCTGCATACGGGCAAATATATCGCCTATCTCTATTCCTCCTATTCCGGCGAGAACGACTCCCGGCTCACGGAGAAGAAAAAGATCGTGGTCCTGGGCGCCGGGCCCATCCGCATCGGCCAGGGCGTGGAGTTCGACTACTCCACCGTCCACGCCGTGCAGACCATCAAAAAGGCCGGGTATGAGGCCATTATCATCAACAACAACCCCGAGACCGTCTCCACCGACTACACCACCGCGGACAAGCTCTACTTCGAGCCCCTGACGCCGGAGAACGCCATGGCCATCATTGATTTTGAGCAGCCGGAGGGGGTCATCGCCTCCCTGGGCGGCCAGACAGCCATCAACCTGGCCCAGCCTCTGATGGACAGGGGCGTGAACATCATCGGCACCGACTGCGCCGCCATCGAGCGGGCGGAGAATCGGGACAGCTTTGAGAAGATCCTCAAAGACCTCGCCATCCCCCAGCCCATGGGCCGGGCGGTGACGAAGATATCCGACGGCGTGAAAGCCGCGGCGGAGATAGGCTATCCCGTGCTTGTAAGGCCCAGCTTCGTGCTGGGGGGCCGGGCCATGCAGATCGTGGCGGACGAGGAGCAGTTAAGGCATTACCTCAAGACCGCCGTGGAGATCGACGCGGACAAGCCCGTGCTGGTGGACAAGTACATCCAGGGCAAGGAAGTGGAGGTTGACGCCATATGCGACGGCCGGGACGTGTTCATCCCGGGCATCATGGAGCTTGTGGAGCGCACCGGCATCCACTCCGGCGACTCCATCAGCGTCTATCCCACCTTCTCCGTCTCCGACAAGGTGAAGGGCGTCATATTGCAGTACGCCAAGAAGCTGGGCCTGGGCATCGGCATCGTGGGGCTGTATAACATCCAGTTCATCGTGGACCGGTACGACGACGTGTACGTCATCGAGGTGAACCCCAGGTCCAGCCGGACCGTGCCGTTCCTCTCCAAGGCCACGGGGTATTCTCTCGCTGATATCGCCACGGAGGTCATATTGGGCAAGGGCCTGAAGGAGCAGGGCATCTTTGACCTCTATCCCCAGGAGAAGGAGCGGTACTATGTGAAGGTGCCGGTGTTCTCCTTTAATAAAATCAAGGGCATGGACGCGTATCTCTCCCCGGAGATGAAGTCCACCGGCGAGGCCATCGGCTACGATAACTCCCTGACCCGCGCCCTCTTCAAGGCCCTGCAGGCCGGAGGCATGCGGCTGCAGAATTACGGCACCGTGTTTGCCACCATCGCCCGGGGCGACCAGCCGGAGGCGCTGCCCCTTATCCGGCGGTTTTATAACATGGGCTTCAACATCGAGGCCACGCCGGGCACGGCGGCCTTTTTGAAGGAAAACGGCATCCGCACCCATGTGCTGCACAAGATCAAGGACGGCAGCGAGGAGATACCCGACGCCATCCGGCAGGGGCACTTGGCCTACATCATCAACACCCGGGACATCGGCTCGGAAAAGGGCGTCAACGACGGTGTGCGCATCCGCCAGCTTGCCACGGAGAACAACGTGACCATCTTCACAAGCCTGGACACGGTGCGGGTGCTCTTAGACGTGCTGGAGGAGACCACCCTCACCATCTCCACCATCGACGCATGAAAAAGGCGCTGTTCACCATCGAGGAAAACCGGCGCCTCACGCCCACCGTGTGGCGCATGACGCTTCGCGGCCCGGCAGAGGCCGTCACCGCGCCGGGGCAGTTCGTGGATATCGCCCTGCCGGGGCGGTTCCTGCGCCGGCCCATCTCCGTGTGCGACGCGGTGGGTGATACCCTGACGCTCCTCTATAAAGTCGTGGGCGGGGGCACGGAGCAGATGGCCGCTATGGCCCCGGGCCAGACGCTGGACATCCTGGCGGGGCTGGGGAATGGCTTCGACACGTCCACAGCGGGGGAGAGCCCTCTTCTCATCGGCGGGGGCATCGGCGCGGCGCCTCTCTATATGCTCGCCAAAGGACTCTTGGCTGAGGGGAAGAAGGTCCGGGCGGTCCTGGGCTTCAACGGCGCCGATGAGGTGTTCTATGTGGACGAGTTCAAAGCCTTGGGCTGCGATGTGACCGTGGCAACAGCGGACGGCAGCCTGGGCGTCAGGGGCTTCGTCACCGACGCCCTGCCGGAGGAATATTCCTACTACTACGCCTGTGGGCCGGAGCCCATGCTCCGGGCGGTGTGGGGAAAAGCGGCGGGCTCGGGGCAATTGAGCTTCGAGGAGCGGATGGGATGCGGCTTTGGCGCCTGCATGGGCTGCACCCGCGAGACTCTGAACGGCCCCAAGCGGGTGTGCAAAGATGGCCCCGTGTTCCGGAAGGAGGAGATCGTGTGGTGAATACTGCTGTGACCCTCTGCGGGATAGAGCTTACAAACCCCGTCATTCCCGCCTCCGGCACCTTCGGCTACGGCTATGAGTTCGCCGAGCACTACGACATCAACTGTCTGGGGACCTTCTCCTTCAAGGGCACGACCCGTGAGCCCCGCTTCGGCAACCCCACGCCCCGCGTCGCGGAGAGCGCTTCCGGCATGGTCAACGCCGTGGGCCTGCAGAACCCTGGCGTGGACAAGGTGATATCTGAGGAACTGCCCAGGCTCAAAGAGGTATTCCACAAGCCGGTGATGGCCAACGTCAGTGGCTTTTCGGTGGAGGACTACGCCTATACCTGTGAGCGGCTGGACGCCGAGCCCCAGGTGGGCTGGCTGGAGGTCAACATCAGCTGCCCCAACGTCCACGGCGGCGGCATGAGCTTCGGCACGGACCCGAGTGCCGCGGCGGAGGTGGTCCGGGCGGTGAAGGCGGTGACCACGAAACCGGTCATCATGAAGCTTACCCCCAATGTGACGGACATCACGGCCATCGCAAGAGCCTGCGAGGACGCCGGGGCTGACGGGTTGAGCCTCATCAACACCCTCCAGGCCATGCGGATAGATTTGAAAACCAAAAGGCCCGTCCTGGCCAACGTTACCGGCGGCCTGTCCGGGCCGGCGGTGTTCCCTGTGGCCCTGCGGATGGTGTACCAGGTCTATGAGGCGGTGTCTATCCCCATCGTGGGGGTGGGCGGCGTGGGCTCGGCGGAGGACGTCATAGAGATGATGCTGGCCGGGGCCGCGGCTGTGGAGGTGGGCGCGGCCAACCTTGTGGACCCCTGCGCCTCGCGGGATATCGTGGAGGCCCTGCCGGGGGTCATGGAGAGGTACGGGATAGAAAATTTGAAGGATATCATAGGAGGTGCCCATGGGTAAGGACGTGATCGTGGCCTGCGACTTTTCCAGCGCTCAGGCCGTATACGAGTTTTTGGATAAGTTCACCGGGCGCAAGCCCTTCGTGAAGATCGGCATGGAGCTGTTCTACGCCGAGGGGCCGGACGTCGTCCGGCAGATCAAGGCCCGTGGCCATAAGATATTCCTGGACCTGAAGCTGCACGACATCCCCAACACGGTGAAAAAGGCCATGGCGGTGCTGTCCGGGCTGGACGTGGACATCGTGAACCTGCACGCCGCGGGCACGTCCGCCATGATGGAGGCGGCCCTGGAGGGGCTCACCCGCCCCGACGGGACGAGGCCGCTGCTCATTGCCGTCACCCAGCTCACCAGCACCGACCAGCAGAGCATGGAGCGGGATCTGCTCATCCATGAGCCTATGGCGGACGTGGTCATGCACTACGCCGAGACGGCGAAGCGTGCCGGCTTGGATGGGGTGGTGTGCTCGCCTATGGAGGCCAAGGCCGTCCATGACCGGTGCGGGCAGGACTTTCTCACCGTCACCCCCGGCGTGCGCTTTGCCGACGGCGATAAAGGGGACCAGAAACGGGTCATGACCCCTGCGGAGGCAAAGAAGATAGGCTCCGACTATATCGTGGTGGGCCGGCCCATCACCGCTGCGGCGGACCCGGCAGCGGCCTATGTGCGGTGCCTGGCGGAATTTGTTGACTGAGGTAAGGGAAAATGGATAGAAAAACACTTATCGCGAAGGACCTTTTGAAGATCAAGGCGGTGTTCTTCCGCCCGGAGGAGCCCTTTACCTGGGCCAGCGGCATCAAGAGCCCCGTCTACTGCGACAACCGCCTGACCCTGACGGCGCCCGAGGTGCGCACGGACGTGGAGGAAGGGCTCGCGGCCCTTATCAGGGAAAAATACCCCGACGTCGAAGTGCTCATGGGCACCTCCACCGCCGGTATCGCCCACGCGGCCATCACCGGCCACATTCTGGGCTTGCCCATGGGGTATGTCCGCTCCGGGGCCAAGGACCACGGGCGGAAGAACCAGATCGAGGGAAAGCTGGAGCCGGGCCAGAAGGTGGTGGTGGTGGAGGACCTCATCTCCACCGGCGGCAGCGTGCTGGAGGTGGTGGACGTGCTGCGCCAGGCGGGCGCGGAGGTGCTGGGCATTGTATCCATCTTCACCTACGGCATGCAGAAGGGGCTGGACAGGCTCGCCGCGGCGAATGTGGAGAACACCTCCCTCACGGACTTTGACGCCATCGCCCAGGTGGCGGCGGAGGAGGGTTATATAAAGCCCGAGGACGTGGCAAGGCTCATCAAATTCCGGAACGACCCCTCCGACGAGAGCTGGATGGAGGCGGCCAAATGAGGAGCGTCATCGACATCCTTGACCTGTCCGTCCAGGAGCTGGACGAGATGATCGCCACGGCCCTGGACATCATTGACCACCCCGCCAAATACGCCCATGCCTGCGAGGGGAAGAAGCTGGCCACGCTGTTTTTTGAGCCCTCCACCCGGACACGGCTCAGCTTTACGGCGGCCATGTACGAGCTGGGCGGCTATGTGCTGGGCTTTTCCGAGGCGGCCAGTTCCTCGGCCTCCAAGGGCGAGAGCGTGGCGGACACGGCCAAGATCGTGAGCTGCTACGCCGACATCATCGCCATGCGCCATCCCCGGGAGGGGGCGGCGCTGGTGGCGGCGAGAAACGCCTCCATCCCCGTCATCAACGGCGGCGACGGGGGACACTGTCATCCCACCCAGACCCTGGCGGACCTTCTCACCATCCGCCGGGAGCTGGGCAGGCTCGACCACCTCACCATTGGTCTCTGCGGCGACCTCAAATACGGCCGCACGGTCCACTCCCTCATCAACGCCATGTGCCGGTATGAGGGCGCCCGGTTCGTGCTCATCTCCCCGGAGGAGCTGCGCCTGCCGGAGTACATGGAAAAGGACGTGCTGAAGGCCCAGGGCGTACCCTATGAAAGCACAACAGACCTGGACGGGGCCATCCCGGAGCTGGACATCCTCTACATGACCCGCATCCAGCGGGAGCGGTTCGACGACCCGGACCAGTACGAGCGGCTAAAGGACAGCTATGTGCTCACGCCCGAAAAGATGAAGGCGGCCAAAGAGCACATGGCGGTGCTGCACCCGCTGCCCCGGGTGAATGAGATCAGCGTGGCGGTGGACGATGACCCGAGAGCTGCCTATTTCCGTCAGGCCCTGAACGGGAAGTATATGCGTATGGCGCTCATTTTGAAGCTCCTGGACGAGGCGAAAAAGCCCGCGCCCCCGGCGCCGAAGGAGCAGTATACGGACCGGTTCCGCTGCCGGAACCCCAAGTGTATCACCTGCGTGGAGCAGGAGCTTTCCCAGCAGTTCCGGCTCACAAGCGAGGGCATATATCGGTGCGTCTACTGCGAGACCGCCGCAGAGAATTAATTCTCCGGATAACAAAAAACTGCCATCTATGTGGATGGCAGTTTTTTGTTAATAAATATCAGTATCCCCGGGAGCGGTCCACGGTGTGGGCCAGGGGGCGGCCGGCCATGTAGTTTTCCAGGTCCTCGCAGAACTGGTCCACGTTCCGGTCGCAGGTGTAGGGCAGGGTCATGTTCCCCGCCACGTGGGGGGTCAGGACCAGGTTCTTCGCTGTCCACAGGGGATGGTCAGGGGGCAGGGGCTCCGGGTCAACCACGTCCAGCGCCGCGCCGGCGATCTTCCCGGCGTTCAGGGCGGCGGCGAGAGCCTCCTGGTCAATGGCGGTGCCCCGGCCCACATTGATGACGAGAGCGCGCTCGTTCAAAAGGGCGACGCGCTTAGCGTCCAATATCTTCTGGGTCTCGTCCGTGCCGGGCAGGGCCATGACCAGTATCTCCACCTCCGGCAGCAGCTCATCCAGCTTATCCACCGGATATACCTCGTCGAAGCCCTCCACGGGCCTGCCGCTGCGGCTGATTCCGGTGATCTTCGCCGCGCCCAAGGCCCGGAAGCTGTGGGCGATGCAGCGGCCGATCTGGCCGGTGCCCAGCATGGTGAGATGACAGTCCCTGATGGAGCGGATGGGGAGCACGCCCTGCCATTTATGATCGTCCATCCACACCTTATACTCCGGCATGCGCCTGAGGAGCATCAGCGTCACCATCACCGTGTGCTCGGAGATGGTAAGGCCGTAGACGTTGGAGTTGGTGAGCTGGCAGTCCGGCCCGGGGAAGAGGGTGGGGTCCTTGCAATAGAGGTCCACGCCCGCGAAGCTGCAGCAGTACCACTTCAGCTTCTTGCACTGCTTTAAGAGCTTGGGGGTGCAGCTATAGAGGATCTCGGCGCTGGCGCCCACCTTCGCGGCCTCGTCCATCTGGGCCATGGTGAAGAAGTGGGGTGTGAAGCCGCCCTTTTCCGCTGTGGCGCGTATCTGCGCCTTATGGGCGTCGGTCAGAAAATCCAGGCATACGCATATATCCCGTGACATGGAAATACCATCCTTTCTCATTCATATACCCCCATTGTAATCGCGGCGGGAGGAAAAAGCAAGAGCAAGGGACCGGCGGTGAGCCGGCCCCTGTTCGTTACATTGTTTTTGCCCAAGGCACGCGGCCGGGGGAGAGGGGTATCTCGTAAAACCGGGCGGTCTTGTCCCTATCCGTGTCGTTCCACTTGTCGAAGCCCAGGGGGGCGATGTGGGGTCCGTAGGTGCAGGCATCGAACACGCACAGCCCATAGTCCCGCCAGGGACGGGCCAGCCATATGCTGCCCTCCGTCACGCCGGGGGCGGCGGTGAAGCGGCAGGCATGGAAGGTGAAGCCCTCGGTCTGCTCCAAGGCGTGGGCCGGCGCGGCGGCATAGCCGATGTTCCGGGCGTCCAATAGGGAACGTATCTCGCAGGCATCAAACTGCGCCTTCCCGCAGCCGAAGATGAAGTCCACCGTGCCCTCTATGAGGCAGTGGGTGAAGCGCTGGGCGCAGGGCTTGTCCCGGCGGAGCATGTCCGGCAGAAAGCCCTCGTAGCGCTCTATGAGGTCGGCGGGGAGGGGGCCCAGAAACAGCGTGTCCTGGGTGGAGGTGAGGCGGCAGCGCGCCATGGTGAAGTTATCGCCATAGACCGTGAGGGCCACCTCCTGGCCCTTCGTCTCCGGGTGCTGTGCGTCGTTGACGATGGATAGGTCCCGCATGGTTACGCCGTCGGCGCATACGGCCAGGGTCCAGGTGCGGAAGGTGTTGTATTCTTTTCCAGTTTTGTCCAGCTTTTTGGCGTAGTCGTCCCAGACGATGCGGGTGCTGTCCGCGCCCTGGCCCACGACGGTGAGGCCGGGGACGGATATGGACGATTTCGCACGGTATTCGCCCGCCGCCAGGCGGACCGTGTCCCCGGGAGAGGCGCTGGCAAAGGCCTTTTGCAGGTCGTCACCGGGTTTTAAGTCTATCACGGCAGTTCACCCTTTCCTGATAGGTTTGGTCATTTACTGTGCATTATATACGATTTGGAACCGGATGGCTATAACAGTTTTCACAAAAATTTCCTCAGGGCAATTTTGTCCATAAAGAAAAATATTTTATCCATATACATCGATTGGGCAATAATGTATAATTGCTATAAATTATTGGGTAAATGGCGGACTATACCTGTCATTTCACACAAAAACTCCCCACTGTTTTCGTACAGTATGCGGAGAGCGAGGTCACTATGAGAAGGCAGCGGACATGGAAGCAATACCGTGCCATCGACCTTGGCATGTTCGCGGTGATGCTGGCCATATTCGAGTACATCATCGTCCGGGCGGCCAACTGGTGGTTCCCGGGGCAGCCCTACGTGGTATCCCTGGCGGCGCCGGTCACGGCCATCGTGTACATGCGCTGGGGCCCGTGGGGCGCCATCCACGCGGTGGAGGCGGGTGTCGTCTTCTGCTTCTTCTCCGGGGCGGACAGGAGCCAGTACATAATTTATTGTGTGGGCAACCTGCTGTCGCTTCTATCGCTCCTCATGCTGAAGAAGCTGGGGAAGGAGAAGGTACGCCAGACCCGGTGGGGCCTGGTGTTCCCGGTGGCGGTCCTGCTTCTGATGCAGGCCGGCCGGGCGGCCGTGGCCTTCGCATTGGGCGCGGCGCCGCCGGCGCTGCTGGAGTTTTTCACCACGGACAGCCTATCTTACGTATTCACCCTTGTGATCGTCTGGATCGCCCGTAAGCTGGACGGCATCTATGAGGATCAAAAACACTACCTTGTGCGTATCCACACGCAGGAGGAAGAAAAAGGAGGTCAACTATGAAATCAGGGGCAGCGGATTTCCTCGAATTTGACAAGGCCAAAGGGGTCTATCGGGTAAGTCCGGAGCAGACCGTTCGGGATGACGTGGAGAAGCACTACTGGCTTCACGTGGGCCGCACCGTCGCAAAGGACTGGCGGCTGTACGTCATGCTGATCCCCATGCTGCTGGTCTTCCTTTTCTGGCGCTACTTCCCCATGTATGAGCTGCTGGGGTGCTTCAAGGTGTCGGACAACGTCCTGCCCGTGTCGAAGCAGCTTTTCTCCGGCTTCTCGTACTTCAAGCGCCTGCTGTTCGCGGGGGACGGCCTTTCCACGGACTTCTGGCGGGCCCTGCGCAACACCTTCATCCTGAGCTTCTACGGACTGTGCTTCGGGTTCCCCATTCCCATCATCCTGGCGCTGTTCTTCAATGAGATCCGGTCCAACATCGCCCGGAGCGTGTACCAGGTGCTGACCTACCTGCCCAAGTTCATGTCCACGGTCGTCATGACCTCTCTGGTGACGATGCTGGTAAAGCAGGGCTCCCTCACCACCGGCATGGGCATCGTGAGCCAGTTCCTCTCCAACGTGGGGCTCATCAGCCCGGAGGTGGCCAACGCGGGCCTTCTCAACAACCCCTCCTTCTTCCGCTCCATCTACCAGATCAGCGGCATATGGGAGGGCGCGGGCTACGACTCCATCGTCTTCTTCGCCGCCATCATCGCCATCAGCCCCACCAGCTACGAGGCCGCGCAGATCGACGGCGCCAACAAGATGGCCCAGATGCGGTACGTGGTTTTGCCCAGTATCCTGTCCACCATCGTCATCATGCTCATAACCCGTATCGGTACGCTGCTGAACATCGGTTATGAGAAGGTCCTTCTGCTTTACAATCCCAATACATACGTGACCGCCGACGTAGTGTCCACCTTCGCCAACCGAAACGGCATGGGCACCGGCGCTGGTACAGGCATCGCGGCCGCGGCGGAGATGATGAACAACGTCATCGGCATGCTGCTGGTCATAGGCGCCAACACCATCGCCCGAAAGGCGTCCGATACGTCGCTGTACTGACGAGGGGAGGGCGCAAAGATGAAAAGAAAACTTGAGATAAGCGAGCTGGTATTCAAGATCATCAGCTACACGCTCCTGACCGTGTTCGCGCTGTGCTGCCTGTATCCCTTCGTGTACGCCATCTCCGCTTCCATCAGCGGCCGGTCCGCGGTGGAGTACGGCTCCATCGTGCTGTTCCCCAAGGACATCCAGTTCGAGGCTTTCGCCAAGATGTTCGGGGACAACATGTTCTGGAACGCCTATTCCAACACCCTGTTCATCACCCTGTACGGTACGCTGTGGGCCATGCTGACCTCCATCCTGGGCGCCTACGCCCTCTCCAAGAGGCGGCTGCTGTTCCGGAAGTTTTTCAACTTCTTCCTGGTGTTCACCATGTGGTTCTCCGCCGGCATCGTGCCCCAGTACCTGAACTATTTGGACACCCAGAAGGTGTTCAACGCCGTGGGCATCATGGACGACAAGTGGCTGGTGGTCATCGCCATGGGCATGGCGGCCATGAACATCATCCTGCTGCGCAACGCCTTTGAGGGCGTGCCCAGCGAGATCGAGGAGGCCGCCATCGTGGACGGCGCCAGCGAGTTCCAGGTGCTGAGCAAGGTCTATATCCCCATGAGCAAGTCCACCATCGCCACGGTGGCGCTGTTTTTCGCCATCTCCCGCTGGAACGGCTACTTCTGGGCCCGGCAGATGATCTCCAACTCCAATGAGCACCCCCTGCAGGTCTTTATCCGGCTGCGATTGGAGGAATACACCGACCCGGAGGCCATGTCCGGCTGGAACGAGGCGTTTGCCTCCGACTCGGTGATCTATGCGCTGATCGTGTGCTCCATCGTTCCCATCCTCATCATCTATCCCTTCATCCAGAAATACTTCGCCAAAGGCGTGAATATGGGCGGCGTGAAGGAATAAGTTTCAGCCATTCGTATCCATAATTTAATGTGCACATCCCGGGCAGAGACCCGGTGCAAAGGCAAACAAAACATCATTAAGGAGGAAACCATGAAGAACTGGAAATCCATTCTTGCGCTTCTGCTGGCGGTCGTGATGACCGTAGCCCTGATGAGCGGCTGCGGCCCCAAGACTTCCGTCGCCGAGCCCACCGAGGCCCCCACGGAGGAGCCCGCCGCCGAGGAGACCGAAGCTCCTGCCGAGGAGCCGGAAGCTCCCGCTGAGGAAGCCGAGACGGAAACCGAAGAGCCCGCGGCTGAGGAGCCCGAAGCTCCCGCCGAGGAGGCCGAAGAGCCTGATGCTCCCGCCGAGGCGGCTGCTGAGGGCGGCGCTGTGGAAGCCGACCTGCCCTTCGCGGAGGGCACCGTGCTGCGCATGGCCACCGGCTATAACAGCACCAAGACCGGCCTGACCTT
>CANRKN010000003.1 GCA_947631215.1 uncultured Oscillospiraceae bacterium
CTTTTTCCCCATAATAATGCTCCCTCCATGGATGCAGTGTCTTTTTCACTGTCTTCCATTGAGGGAGCATATCAGAAAACGCCGGGCATCGAGTATATTCACATGCCGAACCACTTGATCTCGTTGGGAGCAAGCTCCAGGGAGAAGGACGATCTGTCCGTGTACACGGTTGTCTCCTGTGGCTCGTAGGTGTTGTTCACCACGCAGTACCGACCGCTGTCCGGGTAGGCGTGGACCTCGGCGTTCACGTTGGAGGAAAACCATTTATTTAGCTTATCCTCGCCGTGGCTGGCCCACAGCACGGCCCGGTGGAGAAGGCGGCTGTTTTGGAAGGAGTACGGCAGCCCGGAGATATACACGGCCCGGCCCCGGCCAAAGCCGTTCACCGCCAGCTGTACTTCCTTGTCCCGCTGGACGAGAATCTCCGCCTCCGGCAGGGCATACATGCTCTTCTTCCCCTCGCCGAAGTCCACGGGGCCCTGGGCGTCCGCCAGGATGAAGTGGTCCGGGTGCCCGGCCCAGTTGTACTTGTCGTAGTTGAGGGTGAAGCCGGTCTCCTTCTCCACGCCCAGCACGCCGGCAAGCTGGATATACCGGCCCTGGTACTGGTGGCCGGCTGGCTCTCCCACGCCGATGAGGCCGCCCCCGTTCCAGACGAACCGCTTCACCGCGGAGGATATGCGCTCATCCTCCCATACGGCGCCGCCGGTATGGGCCGTGTCCCCGTCGCCGATGTTCAAAAGCACGTCCACCCCGTCCAGCACGCCCGGGTCCGCCAGGATGTCGTCAAAGCTCAGAAACCGCACGTCATAGGGCGCGCCGGACAGTGCCTCGATGACCCCGGCATAGGAATAGTTCTGCTTGTAATAGAGCGCGTGGTGGACCATGTGGCAGCCCCAGGACCGGGCTTTACCCCAGGAATTGAGCACCGCCACGGTCCTCACGCACCAGGGCCTATGGCCCTTGATGGCGTCGTAGAGTTCCCTGAACTCGTCGCAGACGGTCTGCACGTAGTCGATGAACGCCGGGAATTCACAGGCCAGCTTCAGATAGCCCCCGTAGCCGATGCGGTCCACGGGCTTGCGCAATATGGCTCGCCGGGCGGTGACCCAGTTCTCCTTTGCCTCTTTCACCGGGTCCCCGCCGGGATGGAAGGTGTCCGGGAAGAAATAGGGCAGAAACCGGCCCTCGGTGTACTTCACGCCGGGGATGTCGGAGATGAGCCGCAGGGTGGCACCGTTTCCCACGCTGCCCACCACCGCGTCCAGGCCGATGGAGGCGAACTCCTCCATGTAAGGCTCCGTGCCGATCCAGTGGTCCCCCAGGAACATCATGGCTTCCTTGCCGTACTCGTGGGTGATGTCCGTAAGCTCCCTGGCCAGGGCGGCCACCTCCTGGCGCTGGAAGGCCATGAAGTCCTTATATTCCCTGCTCGGCACCCGGTACTGGTTGTTGTAGTACCCCTGGTCGATGATGTACTCCGGCCGGAAAGGGTAACCCACCTTCTGCTCGAACCTCTCCAGGATATAAGGGCTCACGGAGGCGGAATAGCCGTACCAGTCCACATACTTCTCCCGCTTCAGTTCATCAAAGACAAGGGTGAACTGGTGGAAGAACGTTGTGTAGCGTATCACGTCCACATAGGGGTGGTCCTCAATGAACCTCCGCAGCCGCTCCAGGGAGAAGGCGTGGGTCTTGGGCTGGCGCACGTCGAAGGTGATCTGGTGCTCAAAGTCCTTCCAGCCGTTGGTGACGGCGTTATACATGTGCACCGGGTCCCAGATGAGGTAGGCAAGGAAGCTCACGGTGTAGTCGTGAAAGGGCGCGGGCTCTTCGATGACCACGCTGCCGCTCTCAGCGTCGTACCGCCAATCATCCGGGGAGAGGGGCTGGCCCGTGGTCCGGTCCATGACCTCCCACCAGCGGCGGATGTCGTCACGGTCGTTCACGGCCATGAGCTCCGGGCTCACGCCCTGCATGAGCCGGATGTATAAGGGCCCTCCCCCGGCGGTATGAAAGCCGGTCATGATGTAGCACTGCTGGACCTCGTCTGGATTGGCTATGGCCCAGGCGTTATCCTTGCGGGTGGTGTAGTAGGTGGAGTATATCTTGGCGCCGGCGTCCTTCAGCTCCGGGGGAAAATCGGTGCCGTCGCAGTCGCGGATGGCGTCCGCCCCCCACCGCTCCATGAGCTCCAATGTCTGGGGCACCACGTCGAAGTCGGTGGGGATGGTGACGCGCCCGGTCTTTTTGTCCATAGAGAAAATGTCCTTTGTCCGATTTGGTTCAGCCCTTTACGCCGCCGGCCGTCACGCCGGAGATGATGCGCCGGCTCATGAACAGATACAGCAGGAACGTGGGCAAAAACACGATGATGACCGCGGCGAAGAGCCCGCCGTAGTTGCCAGAGTACTTCATGGAGTTGACGATCTGCAAAAGTCCCACGCCCACGGGGGTCATCTCCTTGCCGGAGGTGAAGATGAGGGCCATGAAGAACTCGTTCCACGTGGACAGGAAGTTGAAGATGGTCACCGTGATGATGGCCGGCTGGATCAGCGGCAGCATGATGACCCAGAAGGTCCTGTTGGCCGAGCAGCCGTCGATGGCGGCGGCCTCCTCATAGTCATGGCTCAGCGTGGCAAAGAAGTCCAGCATATAGATGGCCGTATAGGGCACGCGCATGAAGATGTAGAGCACGATGAGCAGGATGCGCCCCCGGATGCCCCACTTCACCGCCAGAGAGTACAGCGGCATGATGATCATGATCGCCGGCACGCTCATGGAGATGACGAGGCACACACGGATGGCCCGGCTGCCCATGAACTTCCACCGGCTCAATACATAGGCCGCCGGCGCCGCTATCAGCAGCACGCCCGCGCAGGAGACCACGGAATACAGAAGAGAGTTTCCGAAGAATATGGACACATTCTGGGTGGTCCAGGCGGTGACATAGTTCTCCCAGTGGAACCCGGAGCCAAACTTCATCACCTGCCCGGTCATGATCTCCCGGGAGGTGGAGAGGCTGGCGCCGATGATCCAAGCCAGCACCACCACCAGAAAGCCCACATAGGCGATGACCACCAGGTAGCCGGGAAGCATCTTCAGCTCATGTTTCCAATTGATGCGCTTTTTTGTCTTTTCCATCGCTTCCCCCTCCTGTCAGTATTCCAGGTCATTGCTCTTGAGGAGCTTTTCGGTAATGACGTACACGGCGACGATAATGAGGGTGAGCACCACGCCCACCGCGGCGCCGGCGCCGGCGTCGCGCTCGATGACGCCCTTGCCGCCGAAAACCGTGTCATAGAGGTATATGACCGGCACGATGGTGGAGCCCTCCGTCTGCACCGGCGAGAAGAGCTTCGACCACAGGTAGAACGTGGCTGCGTTGATGGTCCAGAAGGTGATGGTGGTCTTCACGATGCCCTTCAAAAGGGGCAGGGTGATGGAGAAAAACTGCCGTCCCTTGCTGGCGCCGTCGATGGTGGCGGCCTCATAGAGGTCCGTGGGGATGCCCTCGATGCCGCTGATGTAGATGAGCATGTAGTAGCCCACGCTGCCGTAGATGAACGCGGCGATCATGGCCCAGAGCTTGGCGTCCGTACCAAGCCATCGCACCTTGTCGAAGCCCAGAAACGTGACCAGCTGGTTCAGAAGGCCGTAGTCGTAATTGAATATATACTGCACCCACATGGTGGCCAGGGCCACCGCGGAGATGACGTTGGGCAGGTAGATGGCCGCCCGGAAAAAGCCCTGGAAGCGTATCTTGCTGGTGAGGATCACCGCGATGAGCAGAGAAAGCGCCAGGGTGATGACGCCGCCCACGATCCAGATAGCCAGGAAGTTTTTCAAAGACGTGATAAAGCTGGCGTTATGGAATATCTTGACGTAGTTGGCAAAGCCGTTGAACGTCCACTCCCCCACGTCGCTTGTCAGGTCCTGCACACGGAACACACTCATGATCACGGTCCTCAGCACGGGATAGACGTACATCAGCAGCAGGCATATCACCGTGGGCACCATGAAAAGAAATATCAGCGTCCGGTTTTTCTTCATGAAAGTCCCCCCTCTCGCGCTATTAAAAAACAGGCGGCACCGAAGTGCCGCCTGCCTCAGTCAGGGATCAATAGAGAGCGTCCATGGCGGCGCAGAAGTCGGCGCCGGACTCATACTTGCCCTCGAACAGCTCCGTGAACATGGTCTTCATGTCGCCCCAGGCGGGGTGGGTGTTCAGAGAGCCGCACCAGGTCATGGGCTTGTCGGCGGCCTTCAGGGTCTCGATGGTGCCGGTCAGAGCCGCAGGAGCGGTGTTGTTGGGGTCAGCGGGGATCTGGGCCGCGGTGTCGGCCATCTTCTGATCCCACTCGCCGGTGACCAGGAACATGATGAAGTCGAAGGCCTCCTGGGGATGCTCGCTGTAGGAGGCAATGGCCAGGGAGTTGGCGCCGGCGTAAGCGGCAGTGGGCTCCGCGCCGCCGTCAACGGCGGGATAGTTGAACAGGCCCCAGTTGACCTCTTCGCCCACGGCGGCGTTGACCTCAGCGGTCACGTAGTTGGCGCACACCACCATGGCGGCGGTGCCCAGGCCCACCTTGGTCTGGCTGGAGGGATACTCGTCGGGAGCGCCGTCGGCCAGGTAGCCGGCGTTGACCAGGTCGATGATGTCCTGAGCGGCCTGAACGGCGCCCTCGCTCTCGGCCCAGCCGCCGTTGTCGCGCAGCTCAGCGATGCCGTCCTCGCCCAGATAGCGGACCAGGTGATAGTAGAAGGAGAAGTTGGTGTAAGCGCCGTCCTGGGCAAGAGGAGCGATGCCCGCGTCCTTCAGCTTGGCGCACACATCCAGGAACTCGGCCCAGGTGGTGGGCTCGGCCTCGATGCCGGCCTCGGCGAAGGCGTCCTTGTTGTAGAACACGCCGCCGACCTGGGGCTGCTCGGTGATGGAGTTCAGATAGCCGGCCCAGGCGATGGCCTGATCGTTGAAGCAGGCATAGCCCTCATAACCGGCGGCCTCGGCCATGTCGGTGAGGTCATAGGTCCACTCGGTGTAGACCTGGCCGATGCGGTTGAAGTCGTCCTCGAAGATGTCGATGGCGTCGCCCGCGTCCAGAGAGGCGGTGAGCAGGGTGTTGATATCGCGGCCCTTCCACTCGATGTTCACGTGCACGCCGGTCTCGGCCTCATAGGCCTCAGCGGCGGCGGCGATGACGTTGGCCTGGGGCTCGCCCTCGTTCCACATGGACCAGAAGTTGATCTCGGTACCGCCGTCGGCGAAGGCAGTGCAGCCCAGCGCCAGGATCATAGCGGCCACAAGGATCATGCTGAGAAGCTTCTTCATGGGTAGATCCTCCTAAAAAGTATTTGATTTGTCCCGTTTTTGAGGCTCTTGCCTCATCCTTTACTTTCAGTATACACTTTTCCCTTGACAAAACAATCAAAATGTTGTTTAACTTTTTATAGATATTGTTGTTTTTATATAATTTGCAAAAATCATGGGCATACTGTAATTCTTTGTTTAGATAAAGTCCATAACTTGCCAACAACATACGGGAGACATACCATGAGCACACAGCAATACGTATTGGACCGGGCCGCCGGCTATCCTGCGCTGGACAGCGCGCGGCTCCTCTATGTGACCAGCGCCCAGTACAGCGCGGAGTGGGCCAGCGCTGAGCACACCCACACCTGCGCGGAGCTCTTCTTTGTTACAGGCGGCAGCGGCACCATGCAGATCGGCCAGGTGCCCTTCCCCATGGTCCCCGGCGACCTGATGGCAGTGAACGCCGGCGTGGCCCACACGGAGGTGAGCGAGCTTAATGACCCCCTGGAATACGTGGTACTGGGCGTGGATGGACTGGAGACCCTGGCGGGGCCTGAGGGCTTTGCCCTGGTCCACGGGTTCTACCACCAGCGGCAGGTGGCCCGGTGCCTTGATATGCTCCTGCAGGAGGCCCAGCGGGCGCAAAGCGGCTATGAGAACGTATGCCAGGACCTTCTGCACATCCTGCTGCTCCTGCTGGTCCGGCACAGGGGCTCCATCCTCCGGCCGGTGCCCCGGGAGCAGAAGGCCGGACGGGAGTGCAGCCTGGTGCGCCGGTATATCGACAGCCACTTCAAGGAGAGCATCACTCTGGACGGCCTCGCCGCCGTGGCCCACCTCAACAAATACTACCTGGCCCATGCTTTCCAAAAGGAATACGGCGTCTCCCCCATCCGCTACCTCACCGCCCGGCGGATACAGGAGAGCAAGTTCCTTCTCGCGGAGACGGACCACAGCCTCTCCCACATCGCCCAGGTGCTGGGCTTTTCCTCCGCCAGCTATTTCTCCCAGTGCTTTCATCGCATCGAAGGCGTCAGCCCCAAGGAATACCGCCAGCGCGAGCGCAGAAAGAGGTAACATCTCATGACATGCTTTTTCACAAGTTCCCCCATGGTCCCGGATACGCCGGACCTGAACCCCGCCAACGGCTTTATCCATGAGCTACATCTTGCTCTGCCCTATCCCTGCCGGGCGCTGTACATATGCTCTGATCCGAACGGCTGTGAAAAGACAGACCTCTACGCCGCCGGCACGGCCGAGTCCATGGAAAAGGCGGGTTTCGCTTTCTCCGCCTTCGACGTGCTGGACAGCCGCAATGCTGCCGATGCCGCCGGCCTCATCGAAAATGCCGACCTCATCATCCTCTCCGGCGGCCATGTGCCCACGCAGAACGCCTTCTTCCGGGCCATCGGCCTCAAAGAGTTGCTTGCCGGATTCGACGGTGTGCTCATGGGCATCAGCGCGGGAAGCATGAACAGCGCATCGACTGTCTACGCCCATCCGGAGCTGGAGGGCGAGGCCATCGATCCGGACTATGGGCGTTTTCTGCCCGGTCTGGGCCTCACCGAGGCCAATATCCTCCCCCATTACAACACCATCGCCGGGGATACCCTGGACGGGCTGGACCTGTTCGACGACATCGCCATCCCTGACAGCATAGGCCGCACGTTCTTTGTCCTGCCAGACGGCAGCTATATCCTTTCCAAGGACGGCCGCGAGACCTTGTACGGCGAGGCGTATGTCATCCACGACGGTGAGATGGAGCAGATCGCCGAGGACGGCGGCGAGGTGCCTTTGAGCTGAACAACATAGAACGAGCCCCGGCGGATGCTTCCGCCGGGGCTCGTTCTATGTTCACTTCATTTCGCATTGGATGAAGTAATTCATCCCTGCCGGAACGGTGAGCTCCACGCTGTTTTCGTCCAGCTGCCGCCAGGTGAGCTTCTCCCCCAGCACGTCCGTATCCATGATCCCTGCCGCGCCGATCGCGCCCAAGGGCAGACGGATGCACGTGTCCTTGTCATCGGAATTGATGACCGCCACGAAGGCCTCGTCCCCCATGAACCGGGCGACGGCGGCGGTATAGCCTTCGGCACACAGGAACTTCATCCCGCCCCGGGACAGGGCCGGGTGGTCCTGCTTGAGATGGGCCATGGTGCGGCAGACCTTGTACTGCTCACCGCTGGTAAAATCCCGGCCCCAGGGCATGGGATAGCGGCAGCCCTCGTTGGTGCCCAGGGTGCCGTCCACGGCGGCCTCGTCGCCGTAGTAGATGCTGGCCGCGCCGGTGAGGATGAACTGGAAGTACACCGCCCCCCGCCAGGCCATGGGCGATATGGCCGGGTCGTTGTGGAGCCGGCTGATGTCGTGGCTGTCGAAGAGGTTGAACTGATTCTCCCATAGGGCCCAGGGCATCTTCGCCAGGTGCTGCACCACCCTCTCCTTCAGCTCCGCCGCCGTCATTTTATAGGGCAGGCCCCGCAGCACCGGGTCGTGCTCCAGGAAGTGGTCGTCCTGGCCGAAGAACTGCCGGATGGGCCGGCCGCAGGTGAAATAGCTCATGGGTGAGTCCCACTCGTCCCCCTGCATGTACTGCGCGCAGTCGCCCCAATCCTCCGCCAGGATATAGGCCTGGGGATTTTCCTCCCGGATGGCTTTGCGTATCCCCGGCCAGACCTCATGGGAAAGCTGTATATCGTCGTTGCGGGCAAAGGTGTCCGCCACGTCAAAGCGCCAGCCGTCGATGCTGTAGGGCGGCTTGAGCCATTTGCGAAGAACAGAGTCCTGGGCCTGATAGACCACATCCCGCAGCGTCTGGGAGGTGTAGTTCAGCGTGGGCAGGTTTTGGTTCCCGAACCAGGCATGGTAAGCGTTCCCGGGGCCGAAAAAGTAATAATCTCTCTCTTTCGCATCCGGGTTATTGTACGCTCCCGTGGACTTATCGAAGAACATCCCGTCCCGGTTGAACCAGCGGTGATTGGCGCCGGTGTGGTTGATGGAGATGTCCAGGATGAGCTTCATGCCGTTTTCATGCAGCGCCTGGGAGAGCTCCGCCAGGGCCTCGTCCCCGCCGAAGTGGGGGTCCACATGGAAGTAGTCCACGCAGTCGTATTTATGTACCGACGGGGCCCGGAAGATGGGGTTCAGGTACAGCGCCGTGACGCCCAGTTCTTTGAGATAGGGTATCTTCTGCCGGATGCCCTGCAGGTCCCCGCCGAAGAAGTCCAGACAAAAGCCCTGCTCATACGCAAGCGGCGCGGCATCCCAATCCATGTGGATGGTCGGATGGCCGTCTTGGGCATATTCGCCAAGCTGCACATCGTTGGCCGGGTCCCCGTTGCAGAACCGCTCGGGGAATATCTGATAGAACACGGCATCCTTCACCCAGGCGGGCTGGACATAGTCGGTGAGCAGTACGAAATCGCAGGAGTGGTCCGGCATGCAGGTGGATATGCCCCTCTGGGTATAGAACCACACTGCCTCGTCCGTCACCAAGTAGAACTGATACTGCATCCGACGCTCGGTGACAGGCATCTCCGCCTCGTACCAGGCGAGGCCCCGTTCCACCCGTACTTTTTGAGCATGTGCCATCTGCACCAGGCCGTTTCGGAGCCAGCGCAGGATCACATGGCGCACCGGGGCGCCGTCGTATAGCCGCAGGGATATGGTGACCGTTTCCCCCAGCCTGGGACTGGGGTCGGAGACGAACATCGCCGTGCCGTCGGAGTATACGCTTTCCTGCCAATTATCCATTTCTCTGTCCTCCGGGAGGTTGGTGGGGTACAGTTTACAATATTTTCCGTCTCTGTGTCAATCGTCAGGCGTCGATGGTGGAGATACCGAGTGTGGTCTCCTCCAGCACGTCCAGGAGCACACGGACCGTGTCCAGGCTGGTGAACACCGTGACGCCGTTTTCCACGGCGCACTCCCGTATCTCGTGGCCGTCTGAAAGGGCTCCCGTGCTGCGCACGTCCCGGGTGTTGATGACGTAGGACACCACGCCGCTCTGGATGGCGCGGAGAATCTCCTCGCTGCCCTCCCGCAGCTTCTCCACCGTGTGAGTGCGCACGCCGTTTTCTTTGAGCATCTTCGCCGTGCCGGCGGTGGCCATGATGTTGAAGCCCATGTTATAAAACCTTCGTATCAGCGGCAGGGCCTCCGCCTTGTCGTCGTCGGCGATAGTGGCCAGCACCGCGCCGTAGTTCATCATGCTCATGCCCGAGGCCTGCAGGGCCTTGTAGAGGGCGCGGGTGAGGGTGTTGTCGTAGCCGATGGCCTCGCCGGTGGACTTCATCTCCGGGGACAGATAGGCGTCCAGGCCCCGGAGCTTTGCGAAGGAGAAGGCCGGCGCCTTCACATACCAGCGCTTTTTCTCCGGGGGGTAGAGCTTGAAAAAGCCCTGTTCCTTAAGGGAAAGGCCCAGTATCACATTGGTGGCGATGTCGGCGAGGGAGTACCCCGTGGCTTTGGACAAAAACGGCACCGTCCGACTGGACCGGGGATTCACCTCGATAATGTAGACCTTGTTCTGCCTGTCCACGATGAACTGGATGTTGTACAGTCCCACGATGCCGATGCCCAGACCCAGCCGCCTGGCATAGTCCAATATGGTATCCTTTACCTCTTTGGGCACGCTGAAGGTGGGATAGACGCTGATGGAGTCGCCAGAGTGGATGCCGGTGCGCTCCACCAGTTCCATGATGCCCGGCACGAACACGTCCCGGCCGTCGCAGATGGCATCCACTTCCAGCTCCTTGCCGGTGATGTATTTGTCCACAAGCACCGGCTTATCCTCGTCGATCTCCACGGCAGTCCTGAGGTAGTGGCGAAGCTGCGCCTCATCTGCCACGATCTGCATGGCCCGGCCGCCCAGCACGAAGCTGGGCCGCACCAGCACGGGATAGCCTATCTCCGCCGCGGCGGCCACGCCGTCCTCGATTTTGGTCACCGCCCGCCCGGGGGGCTGGGGGATGTCCAGCTCGTCCAGGACCTTTTCAAAGGCGTCCCGGTCCTCCGCCCTCTCGATGGCGGCACAGTCCGTGCCGATGATGTTGACGCCTCTGTCCATCAGGGGCTGGGCCAGGTTGATGGCTGTCTGGCCGCCCAGGGAGGCGATGACGCCTATGGGCTTTTCCCGCAGGAGGATGTTCATCACATCCTCCACGTACAGGGGCTCGAAGTACAGCTTATCCGAACAAGTATAGTCGGTGGAGACGGTCTCGGGGTTGTTGTTGATGATGATGGCCTCGTAGCCCGCGGCCTTGATGGTCTGCACGGCGTGGACGGTGGAGTAGTCGAATTCCACGCCCTGGCCGATGCGGATGGGCCCCGCGCCCAGCACCACGATCTTTTTCTTTTCGGAGATGACCGACTCGTTCTCCTCCTCATAGGTGGAGTAAAAGTACGGGATGTAGCTCTCAAACTCGCTGGCGCAGGTGTCGATCATCTTATAGACCGGCAGCAAGTGGGCCTTGAGGCGCATGTTATACACATCCAGCTCCTTCAAGCCCCAGAGCCGGGCCACGGCTCTGTCACAGAAGCCCATGCGCTTGGCCTCGTAGAGGGTATCCATATCCCCCGGCGCGGCGGCCAGCTTCCGCTCCATAGCCACAATATTGGCGATAACATCCAGGAACAGCTTATCGATCTGCGTCCGCGCCGCGATGACGGATACCGGCGTATCCAGCCGCAGCAGCGCCGCGATGGCGAAGAGCCTATCGTCCCGGCCGATGGAGACATAGTCAAGGAGCCTCTCTTGCTCCCAGCTGTCGAACTTCTTCATCCACAGGTGGTCCACCCCTATCTCCAGAGAGCGGACCGCCTTCAAAAGGCTCTCCTCCATGGTCCGGCCCACGCTCATGACCTCGCCGGTGGCCTTCATCTGGGTGGACAGGGTGTTGGCGGCGTCGGCGAATTTGTCGAAGGGGAACCGGGGCATCTTGGTGACCACGTAGTCCAGCGCCGGCTCAAAGCTGGCGGGGGTGTTGGCGAGACGAATCTCGTCCAGGGTCATGCCCACGGCGATCTTGGCGGACACCCGGGCGATGGGATAGCCGCTGGCCTTGCTGGCCAAGGCCGAGGACCGACTCACCCGGGGGTTCACCTCGATGACGTAGTACTGAAAGCTCTCCGGGTCCAGGGCGAACTGGACGTTGCAGCCGCCCTGTATCTGCAGCGCCCGGATGATGCGAAGGGCGCTGTCCCGAAGCATATGGTACTCTTTATTGGTCAGGGTCTGGGAGGGGCACACCACCACCGAATCGCCGGTGTGCACACCCACGGGGTCTATGTTCTCCATATTGCACACGGTAATGGCGGTGTCGTTCGCGTCACGCATGACCTCATACTCTATCTCCCGGAAGCCCTTGATGCTCTTCTCCACCAAGACCTGGTGCACCGGCGACAGTTTCAGGGCATTTTTCAGTATCTCCCGGCACTCATTTTCGTCGTCGGCGAAGCCGCCGCCGGTGCCGCCCAGGGTGAAGGCGGGCCGCAGCACCACGGGATAGCCGATTTCCTTCGCGATGCGAAGGCCGTCCTCTACGGTCTCCGCCACATCCGAGGGCAACACGGGCTCCCCCAGCTCCTCGCAGAGGGCCTTGAACAGTTCCCGGTCCTCCGCCCGCTGGATGCTCTCGCTGGAGGTGCCCAGAAGCTCTGTCCGGCACTCCCGTAAGATGCCCTTGCGCTCCAGCTGCACCGCCAGATTAAGGCCGGTCTGCCCGCCGATGCCAGGCACGATGGCGTCGGGCCTCTCGTAGCGGACGATTTTCGCCACGTATTCCAGCGTCAGCGGCTCCATATATACCTTGTCCGCAACGGAGGTATCGGTCATGATGGTGGCGGGGTTGGAGTTACAGAGCACCACCTCGTAGCCCTCCTCTTTGAGGGCCAGGCACGCCTGGGTCCCGGCATAGTCGAACTCCGCCGCCTGGCCTATCACGATGGGGCCGGAACCGATGACCATGATCTTGTGAAGGTCCGTTCTCTTAGGCATGGTGCGTTTCCTCCTCCATCATGATGATAAAACGGTCAAAGAGATGACCGCTGTCCTGGGGCCCCGGGGCGCTCTCAGGATGATACTGAACACTGAAAATACGGTCGCGCTCACAGCGCACTCCCTCCACCGTGCCGTCCAGGATGTTCACGTGGGTCAGTTCCAGCCCCGTCCCGGCAAGGCTCTCCTTATCCACGGCGTAGCTGTGGTTCTGGCTGGTGATCTCGATCCTGCCCGTGTCCAAGTCCCGCACCGGGTGGTTGCCGCCCCGGTGGCCGAATTTCAGCTTATAGGTCCTGGCCCCGTAGGCAAGGGAGATGATCTGATGGCCAAGGCAGATGCCAAAGATGGGATATTTCCCCCGCAGGGCCTGGACAAGCTCGATGACCTGGGGCACGTCCTCCGGGTCCCCGGGGCCGTTGGAGAGAAACACCCCGTCGGGATGCAAAGCCTCCACCTCATGGGCAGGCGTGTCGTAGGGCACCACCGTCACGTCGCAGCCGCGCTCGTTCAGACTCCGCACGATGTTCAGTTTGACGCCGCAGTCCACCGCGACTACATGGAAGCGTGCGTTCTCCGACCGGCTCTCCCATGGCGCCTCGCAGCTCACCCGGCGTACCACATCCCGGGGCACGTCCGTACTTTCCAGTACCTCCAGCGCCTTTTCAAGAGGCGTGTCCGCGTCTGTGATGAGGGCCTTGCGGCTGCCGTAGTCTCGGATACTCCGGGCCAGACGGCGGGTGTCGATGCCCTCTATGCCGGGAATGTGATAGCGTTTCAGCACCGCGTCCAGCGTCTCCGCGCACCGAAAGTTGGAGGGCGCGTCGTTATAGTGCCGCACCGCCATGGCGCCAATGGTGGGCGTGGTCGTCTCGTAGTCCTCCGCCGCCATGCCGTAGTTGCCGATGAGGGGATAGGTCATGACCACCATCTGGCAGGTATAGGAAGGGTCGGACATGATCTCCTGGTACCCGGCCATAGAGGTGTTGAATACGATCTCGCAGACCTTGTTCTCCCTGTCCCCAAAGCCCCGGCCTATGTATTCGCTGCCGTCGGCCAGAACTATTTTCCTGTCTCGTATCTCGCCCATGCTCACGCCTCCCCTGTGCCATAAAAAATCCCGGCCTGCGAAAATGGTTTCGCAGATACCGGGAAATGAAAACGATTTGATTTGGGAACGGCTGTCCCCTTGAAACGAAGGGGCAAAAGAGAATGGGGCGCCAGGGCCGATGCGCACGGGCAGCCGAGCCGTTTCATGCCTATCCCTCCCTCCGTTTTCCCAAATTTTAGCACGGGGAAAAGGGCCTGTCAATTCGCATCAATGGATGAAATTTGTGGCCACACGGGCCTCCGTTTTGGGCAGTCCGTATTGCTCCTTCCCCAGTGCGATGCTCTTCATGAGGAAGGCCATGTTCCGGGCCAGGGTCCGCATGGTCTGCAGGCCCTCTTCGTCCTGGGCCGCCTCTCCCTTCGCCAGGCCGTGGACGCTGTTCCAGTACTGGCTGGAGGCCACGGGCATGCCGGAGATGGTGAAGTATTTATTGAGCTCGTCGAAGGTGGCGGACAGACCGCCCCGCCGGGCCACCACCACGCTCGCGCCCACCTTCATGGTCTTGTCGAAGGGCGTACTGTAAAAGAGCCTGTCCAGCAGAGCGACGAGGGTGGCGTTGGCGGAGGCGTAGTATACAGGGCTGGCGACGACCAAGCCGTCGCAGGCCTCGAATTTCGGCGCGATCTCGTTCACGGCGTCGTCAAAAACGCACCTGCCCTTTTTGGCGCAGCCGTTGCAGGCCATGCAGCCCCGGATGGCCTGGCCGCCCACCTGGATGGTCTCAAACTCTATCCCCTCTTCGGCGAATACCTTTTCCATTTCCGCCAGGGCGATGGACGTGTTCCCGTTCACCCGGGGACTGCCGTTGAGCATCAGTACCTTCATAGCGTTTTCTCCTTTTTTCGTCTGTATATAGCGTTCTCCGTTACCACGATGGGCACGGGCCTGTCCAATGGTCCAACAGGGATATCCTCCCGCAGAAGCGCCTCGGGGCACACTACTGCCGCCGGACCGGTATACACCGCCAAAAAGCGGTCATAATACCCGCCGCCGTGGCCCAGCCGATCCCCAGACCTGTTGCAGGTCACGCAGGGGATCACGGCGAAGTCTATGGTCTCCGGCGGCAACGATGCGCACTCAGCCGGAGGCTCCATGATGCCGTATTTTCCCTGCGTCAGCGTGTCCAGATCAGTCACGGCGTGAAACTCCATGATGCCAGGTCCAACGCACACCGGCAGCGCCAGACGCTTTCCGTCCACCGGCACCCGCCACAGAAAGGGCCACATATCAGGCTCCGCCGCGATGCTGGCGAAGGCCAGCACTGTCTTTGCGGCCTGATACTCCGGCAGGGATATGAGCCGCTCCCCTATCGCGGCGCCGGCCATGCGCAGATACCTATTTTGGAGCGCTTTGATATTGTTAGTTATTTCTTTGCGAATTTCTGCTTTTTGTTCAGTCAGCGTTTTCATTGTAATCATTTTTACGGAAAAGCACCTGCTAAAGCAGGTGCTTTTCCGTGGCGGAGAAGGCGGGATTTGAACCCGCGCTGCGCTCATCACGCACTACTCCCTTAGCAGGGGAGCCCCTTCGGCCTCTTGGGTACTTCTCCAAGCCGAAAAAAATATATTGTGCGGAGGCCGGCTCCGCGGATGAGTAAAAATGGCGGAGAGAGAGGGATTCGAACCCCCGGCCCCTTGCGGAGTCACTGGTTTTCAAGACCAGCTCCATAAACCACTCGGACATCTCTCCGCATGCCCGAACATATTAGCACACAAACGCACGTCTGTCAAATGAAATCGCCGTCATAAGGAAGAATTTTTCCGCCGGGTATGGGCTTGGGCAAAAAAGTATGGTAATATAAGCAAAAGACAATATCCCCGGGAGGATGACATATGATCACCGTTGAGAACCTTTCCCTGCAATACGGAAGCCAAGTCCTTTTCTCCGGCGCGGACCTGCAGTTCACCGCCGGCAATTGCTACGGCATCATCGGCGCCAACGGCGCGGGAAAATCCACGTTCCTGAAGCTGCTGTCCGGCCAGGAGGAGCCCACCAAGGGCCATATCTACATAGACCCCAAGTGCCGCATGAGCGTGCTCCGGCAGGACCAGAACATGTTCGATGCCTACGCTGTGCTGGAGACGGTCATCATGGGCAATCCCCGGCTCTATGAGTGCAGCAAAGAGAAAGACGCCATCTACGATAAACCGGACTTCTCCGACGCCGACGGCATCCGGGCGGCGGAGCTGGAGGAGGAATACGCGGAGCTGGGCGGCTGGGAAGCCGAGTCCGACGCAAGCCGTCTTTTGCAGGGCCTGGGCATCCCTGTGGCGCTGCACCAAAAGCAGATGACGGAGCTGGAGGGGCGGCAGAAGGTGAAGGTGCTGCTGGCCCAGGCGCTCTTCGGCCATCCGGACATCATCCTCCTGGACGAGCCCACCAATAACCTTGACCTGGCCTCCACCGTGTGGCTGGAGGATTTTCTCATGGACTATGAGGGCACCGTGCTGGTGGTGAGCCACGACCGGTACTTCCTCAACAACATCTGCACCCACATCGTGGACATCGACTACGGCAAGATACGCATGTACGTGGGCAACTACGACTTCTGGTACGAGTCCAGCCAGCTGATGCAAAAGCTCATCAAGGACCAGAACAAGAAGGCGGAACAGAAGATCGCGGAGCTGCAGAGCTTCATCGCCCGCTTCTCCGCCAACAAGTCCAAGTCCCGTCAGGCCACCAGCCGCCGGAAGCTTTTGGACAAGATCACCGTGGAGCAGATGCCCGCCTCCTCCCGCCGCTACCCCTGGGTGGGCTTCAAGGCGGAGCGGGAACCGGGCAAGGACCGGCTCTTTGTGACGAACCTCTCCAAGACCGTGGACGGCGTCAAGCTCATCAACAACGTCTCCTTCATCATGGGTAAGGAGGACAAGATCGCCATTATCAGCGCCAATGAGAACGCCATCACATGCCTCTTCCAGCTGCTGGCCGGAGAGCTGGAGCCCGACGAGGGGGAGATAAAGTGGGGCGTCTCCACCACGCAAAGCTACTTCCCCCGGGACTTCGGCCACTACTTCGACGGCTGCGACCTGGAGCTCATGGACTGGATGCGCCAATTCTCCGCAGACAAGCGGGAGAGCTACCTGCGCACGTTCCTGGGCCGCATGCTCTTCTCCGGCGACGACGTATACAAGAAGGTATCTGTCCTGTCCGGCGGCGAGAAGATGCGCTGCATGATCTCCAAAACCATGCTGGAGGGCGCCAACGTGCTCATGTTCGACCAGCCCACCAACCACCTGGACCTGGAGAGCATCGCCGCCCTCAACAACGGCATGACCGCCTTCCCCTACAATATCCTCTTTTACAGCCACGACCACCAGCTGACCCAGACCGTGGCCAACCGCATCATAGAGCTGACAGAGGACGGCTGCATCGACCGGCAGTGCACCTACGACGAGTATATGCACATGATGGGCCGGGACAGCAATGAGATCGTGGAGTGAGCCTCTCCCCTGTCAGCCCTGGCGCATCATATTTTTGAGAGCGGCGGCCACCACCGGGCAGGCGGCGGCATAGCCCTCCTCGCTGGGATGGAGGCCGTCATAGGAATAGCCGTCCGCGAGCCTTCCGTCCTCTGTGCACAAAGCGCTGAATACGTCCGCATAGGTACAGCTCAGTTCCTGGGCCATGCTCTTCAGCCGTTCGTTAAAGGCCATGATGCGCCGGCTGAAAACAAGCTCGTCGCCCTCTGCGACAGGATAGACGGACTGCAAAAGTATTTTTGTATCTGGCAAATGCTCCCGGATGCCCTGGATGATGGCCCGCAGATGGGATATGACGGTGTCCTCGGGTATATCCAGCAGCAGATCGTTCACGCCGCCCAAGATCACCACGATATCCGGCTCGCGGTCATATACGGCCCCGACCCTGTCCAGCATGTCCTCCGTGGTGTCGCCGGCCACGCCCAGATTCACCGCGTTCAGGCCCGGATAATATTCCTCCAGGTCGCAGTATTCCGTGATGCTGTCGCCAAAAAAGACGGCCCTGCCGTCCCAGTCGGATAAATCGTATGTATCAGACGGCCCCGACAATATCCCTGTCGCCATATTCAATCCCAGCAAAACCAGAAGTATACGCATGTACAATGCATTCATACTGTTTATGCCTCCCCGCCGCGTCCAATGTGCGGCGGTCTTTCTTTTTCAGCGCGCCCGCAGCTCCCAGAAGGCCACAGCCCCGGCGGCGGCCACGTTCAGAGAGTCCACCCCATGGGCCATGGGGATGCGCACGGTCCAGTCACAGGCGGCCACGGTCTTGGCTTTGAGCCCGTCCCCCTCCGTGCCCAGCACGACGGCCAAGCGGGGCTCCGCCTTCAGCACGGGGTCATCGACGGGCACGGAATCGTCGCTCAGGGCCATGGCCGCCGTCTTGAAGCCCAGCTCGTGCAGCCGGGCAATGCCCTCCTCCGGCCAACCGTCCACATAGGCCCAGGGAACCTGCAGCACCGTGCCCATGCTCACCCGCACCGCCCGGCGGTTCAGGGGATCGCAGCAGCTTTCTGTCAGCAGCACCCCGTCCATGCCTAGGGCCGCCGCGGAGCGGAATACCGCTCCCACGTTGGTACTGTCCGTGATGTCCTCCAACACGGCCACCCGCTGTGCGCCGACGCAGACCTCCTCCAACGTCCTGGGCATAGGCCGGGCCATGGCGCAGAGGATGCCCCGGTTCACGGTGTAGCCCGTGAGTTTTTCCAGCACCTCCCGGTCCCCCGTGTATACTGCGGCGTCCGGACACAGCGCCATGAGCTCCGCCCCCTGGCCTGCCAGGTGCCGCCGTTCCATCAAGAGAGCCATGGGCACGCAGCCCGCCGCCAGCGCCACCCGGATGGCCTTGGCGCTCTCGCAGATAAATACGCCCTTTTCCGGCTCCAGGCGGTTTCTCAGCTGTGCCTCCGTGAGCCGGGCGAACATGTCCAGCTCCGGCGCGGATATATCGGTTATCTCGATGATCTTGCCCATAGCGCGCCTTTCACAGCTTTTTCAGCTTCGCCCGGAAGGAGATGGCCCGGGACGTATCCATGCCGTCGAAGCGCACGATATGGGCGGCCTTATCCGTGTCCACCTCCACCACAGTCCCGGGCCCAAGGATATCGTGGGCCACCCGGTCTCCCACGGAGAAGGTCTGGCTTTCCAAATTCTCCGGCAGGTACTTTTCCGTCACGGCGATATACTCCCGGGCGTCCGCGATGAGTTCTTCCCTGGGCGGGGCGGTGTACTCCACGCACCCCGGGTCGATGTCCAGGATGAACCGGGAGGGATACCGGGGCGAGCCGTCGGTATTTCTCCCCTCCGCCTCGGTGAGGAAGAGCCGTTTTTCCGCTCGTGTCATAGCCACGAAGGCAAGGCGCCTCTCCTCCTCCATGGCTGGCAGGGTCTTGGTCCTGCGGGAGGGGAATATGCCCTCGTTCATGCCGCAGAGAAACACATAGGGAAATTCCAGGCCCTTGGCCGCGTGGACGGTCATGAGCTTCACCTTATCTCCGGGTTCCGCGGCGTCGGCGTTGGTAAAGAGCGCCACGTGATTCAGGTAGTGCTCCAGCGTGGCCTCTTCCCCGCAGGTGGTCTCATATTCATATACCGCCTGCTTCAGCTCCGCCAGGTTATCCAGCCTCTCCTGGCTCCCCTCAGTGCGCAGGACCTCCTCATAGCCGCTCTCGTTGAGGATGGCGGACAGCACCTCGCTCACCGGCCTCTGGGCATAGTCCGCGGCATAGCGCTCAATGAGGCTTACGAAGGACGCGGCCTTCGTACCCTTGAAGATATCGTCCTCCAGGGAGCGGGTCAGGGCATCGTAGAGGGAGCAGTCCAGACTCTCCGCCGCATTTTCCAGGTATTCCATCCGCCGCTGGCCCATGTTCCGCTTGGGGCTGTTCACGATGCGGCGGAAGGACAGATCGTCCTTATAGGCGATCATGCGCAGGTAAGATAGTGCGTCTTTGATCTCCATACGGGCGAAAAACTGCACGCCGCTGTAGATGGTATAGGGCACTTTGCGCTTTAAGAGCACCTCCTCCACCGACCGCGTCACATAGTGGGCCCGGTAGAGGATGGTCATGTCCTTGTAGGGCACGCCCCGGTCATGCATCTGCTGTAGCTGCAAAGCGATCCACTCCGCCTCCGCCCCGGCGGTCTTGGCGTGGTGACAGAGCACGCTCTCTCCCGCTGGGAGCTGCGGTATCAGGTCTTTCTTGATGCGGGTATGGTTCTTGTCGATAAGGGAGTTGGCCGCGGCCAGGATCTGGGGCGTGGAGCGGTAGTTTTCCATCATCATAATGGTCTTCGTGCCGGGAAAGCGCCGGTCGAAGTCCAGCAGGAACTTCACGTCCGCGCCCCGCCAGGTGTAGATGGTCTGGTCCGGGTCCCCCACGATGAACAGGTTTTTGTGGTAGCCGCACAGGGCCTCCATCAGTTCGTATTGGAGCGTATCGATGTCCTGGAATTCATCTATCATGATGTATTCCAGCCGCTTCTGCCACTTGAGGCGGATGTCCTCGTGCTTCTGGAATATGTAGAGGGTGAATTTAATGAGGTCGTTATAATCCAGGCCGAAGCACTTCTTCTCCTGGTATAGATAGCCGTAGAAGATGATATCCCGGGCGGACGCGGCCTTTTCGTACTTCTCCCGCAGGCCGTCCAGATCCATGGCGATCATGTCGAGATAATATTCCGGCCGCTTGAAGAGCTTCTCGATCTCGATCATATCCCGGGCGGCGGCGAAGGTCATGTCCCGCAGGGTCAGGCCGCGCTCCTCGTAGATAATGCGGAGCATGGAGTCTATGTCGGAATTGTCCAGCACCAGAAAGCTCTTTGGGTACTGGACGGCGAAGCTATCCTCCTGCAGGACGGAGACGCAGAAGCCATGGAAGGTGTTGATATAGCCGGTGTCGTTGTCGCCGGTCAGGTTATGGATACGCTGGCGCATCTCGTTTGCGGCCTTGTTGGTGAAGGTGACGCACAGGATGTTCCCCGGCAGGATGCCAAGCTCGTTCACGAGATAGGCGAAGCGGTGGGTCAGGGCCCTGGTCTTGCCGGAGCCGGCCCCGGCGATGACGCGCACATACCCTTCCGTCGTCGTCACCGCCGCCCGCTGGGCGTCGTTCAAAGCATAGTCCATGGTCTGTCCTCCCTTCCGCTATACTGCCATTATCCATATCTGTTGTCCTAAAGACAGGACAACAGAGGGTATCTCCTGATGATTATAGCATATTTATGCTATCCTGTACATGGAAACGTCCCCCGCCCGCAGGCGGGGGACGCGCTGTGTTTTGTCAGAACAGGCCGGAGATGACGCCGTTGTCGTCCACGTCGATCTTCTCCGCGGCGGGAACTTTGGGCAGGCCGGGCATAGTCATGATGTCGCCGGTGAGGACCACAGCAAAGCCGGCGCCGGCGGAGACCTTGACCTCCTTCACCGTGACGGTGAAACCCTCCGGCGCACCCAGCAGAGCCGGGTCGTCAGAAAAGCTGTACTGGGTCTTGGCGATGCATACGGGCAGGCCGCCGAAGCCCAGGTCCGTGAGCCGCGCTATCTGCTTCTGGGCGGCGGGCAGGATGCTCACGCCCGCGCCGCCGTAGACCTTCTGCACCACGGACTCTATCTTCTTGTCCAGGGGCATATCCAACTCATAGCTGAAGCGGAAGTCCGGCTTTTCCTCCTCGCACACCCGAACCACCTCGGCGGCCAGGTCCGTGGCGCCGGCTCCGCCCTTGGCCCAGAAGTCGCCCAGGACCGCCTTTACGCCCAGCTTTGCGCAGGAGTCGATGACCTGCTGCACCTCCGCGTCCGTGTCCGTGGGGAAGCGGTTCACCGCCACCACGCAGGGCAGGCCGTAGACGTTCTTAATGTTGGAGACATGCCGCAGAAGATTGGGCATGCCCTTATCCAGGGCCACCAGGTCCTCGTGGCCCAGCTCGGTCTTGGGAAGACCGCCGTGCATCTTGAGCGCACGGATGGTGGCGACTACCACCACCGCGGCGGGGGTGAGGCCTGCGCAGCGGCACTTGATGTCCAGGAACTTCTCCGCGCCCAGATCCGCGCCGAAGCCGGCCTCCGTGACGGTGTAATCGGAAAGCTTCATGGCCATGCGGGTAGCCAGCACGCTGTTGCACCCGTGGGCGATATTGGCGAAGGGCCCGCCGTGGACGAAGGCGGGGGTGCCCTCCAGTGTCTGGACCAGGTTGGGCTTCAGGGCGTCCTTCAAAAGGGCCGCCATGGCGCCGACGGCTTTCAGGTCCTTCGCGGTCACGGGCGCGCCGTCGTAGGTATAGGCCACCACGATGCGGCCCAGCCGCTCCTTGAGGTCATGGATGGAGCTGGCGAGGCAAAATACCGCCATGATTTCCGTAGCCACGGTGATGTCATAGCCGTCCTCCCGGGGCACGCCGTTGACACGGCCGCCCAGGCCGTCCACCACGTGGCGGAGCTGCCGGTCGTTCATGTCCACGCAGCGCTTCCAAGTGACGGTCTTGGGGTCGATGTTCAGAGCGTTGCCCTGATAGATGTGGTTATCCAGCATGGCGGCCAAAAGGTTATTGGCCGCGCCGATGGCGTGAAAATCCCCGGTGAAGTGGAGGTTTATATCCTCCATGGGCACCACCTGGGCGTACCCGCCGCCGGCGGCGCCCCCCTTCACGCCGAACACGGGGCCCAGGGAGGGCTCCCGCAGGGCCAGGATGGCGTTCTTCCCAATGCGGCGCATGCCGTCGGCGAGACCTATGCTGGTGGTTGTCTTGCCCTCGCCCGCGGGGGTGGGCGTGATGGCCGTCACAAGGATGAGCTTTCCGTCGGGACGGTCGCTCTCGTTCAGGAGGGCATAGTCCACCTTGGCCTTATATTTTCCGTAGGGCTCCAGGTACTTTTCATCCACGCCGGCGCGCTGGGCGATGACGCCGATGGGCTCCATTTTACAGGCCTGGGCGATCTCGATATCGGTCATGAGCAAGTCCTCCTAATTACTTGATGGCGCTAGTGTTGCGCAATGTCACGTCGTGATAGCCGCCCTCCACGATGCTGGTCTCGCTGACCAGTGTGAGCTTGGCGTCCCGCTGCAGGTCGGGGATGGTGGTGACGCCGCAGTTGCACATAGTGGATTTGACCTTGTAGAGCGTCTTTTGCACGTTCTCATGCAGGCCGCCGGCATAGGTGACGTAGCTGTCCACGCCCTCCTCAAAGCTGAGGCCCTCGCTGCCGCCCAGGTCGTAGCGCTGCCAGTTCCGGGCCCGGTTGGAGCCCTCGCCCCAGTATTCCTTCACCATGGTGCCATTGATATTGAGCTTCGGCGTGGGGCTCTCGTCAAAGCGGGCGAAGTACCGGCCCAGCATGACGAAGTCCGCGCCCATGGCCAGGGCCAGGGTGATGTGGTGGTCGTGGACGATGCCGCCGTCGGAGCAGATGGGCACGTAGATGCCGGTCTCCTGGAAGTACTCATCCCGGGCCTTGGCCACCTCAATGACCGCCGTAGCCTGGCCGCGGCCGATGCCCTTGGTCTCCCGGGTGATGCAGATGGAGCCGCCGCCGATGCCCACCTTCACGAAGTCGGCGCCCGCTTCCGCCAGGAAGCGGAACCCGGCCGCGTCCACCACGTTGCCGGCGCCCACCTTCACGCTCTCGCCATAGTGCTCGCGGATCCATTCGATAGTGCGCTTCTGCCAGATGGAGTGGCCTTCGGAGGAGTCGATGCACAGCGCGTCCGCCCCGGCCTCCACCAGCGCCGGCACACGCTGGGCGTAGTCCCGGGAGTTGATGCCCGCGCCCACCATGAGGCGCTTTTGCGTATCCAGCAGCTCCTCGGGGTTTTCCTTGTGGCTGGCGTAGTCCTTGCGGAAGACGAAATACTCCATCCGCCCGTCAGCGGACACGATGGGCAGAGCGTTCAGCTTGTGGTCCCAGATGATGTCGTTGGCCTCCTTGAGGGTGGTGCCCTCGGGGGCGGTGACCAGCTTGTCAAAGGGCGTCATAAAGTCCCGGACAAGCTCCGTGGTCTCCATGCGGCTGACGCGGTAATCACGGCTGGTGACCAGGCCCAGGAGCTTTCCGTTCGCGGTGCCGTCCTCGGTGACGGCCACGGTGGAAAAGCCGTTTTTCGCCTTCAGAGCCAGGATGTCCGCCAATGTGGCGTCCGGGGTCACGTTGGAGGCGCTGACCACGAAGCCGGACTTATAATTCTTTACCCTTGCGACCATGGCCGCCTCGTCCTCGATGGTCTGGGAGCCGTAGATGAAGGAGAGGCCCCCCTCCCTGGCCAGGGCGATGGCCAGGGTGTCGTTGGACACGGACTGCATGATGGCCGACACCATAGGGATGCTCAAAGTGATGGCTGGCTCCTCCCCTTTTTTGAACTTTGTCAGGGGCGTTTTCAGACTGATGTTGGCCGGGATGCACTGTTCAGAAGTGTAGCCCGGGATAAGGAGATATTCGTTGAAGGTGCGGGATGGTTCGCTGCAATACTGTGCCATGGTCTTTCCTCCTTGTGTTATCTGAAATACCGGACCGCGGCCCGGAAAATACCCATGTCGTACCGGCCCGGGACATTCTTGTAAAGCTCTTCGCCTACGCGCTCGGAGTGGCCCATCTTGCCCAGCACCCGGCCGTCGGGGCTGGTGATGCCCTCGATGGCGAACACGGAGCCGTTGGGGTTATCGGCGGTGTCCATGGAGGGCGCGCCCTCCATGGACACATACTGGGTGGCAATCTGACCGTTTTCGGCGAGCTTTCGCACCAGCTCCTCCGAGGCCAGGAACCGGCCCTCGCCGTGGGAGATTGGCACGGTGTACACCTCGCCAGGCTGCGTCCCGGCCAGCCAGGGGCTCTTGTTGGAGGCGATGCGGGTGCGCACGATGCGGGACTGGTGCCGCCCGATGACGTTGTAGCTCAGGGTGGGGCAGTTCTCGTCCGTATCCACGATCTTCCCGAAGGGCACAAGGCCCAGTTTGATGAGGGCCTGGAAGCCGTTGCAGATGCCAAGCATCAGCCCGTCACGCTGCTCCAGAAGCCGCGTCACCTGCTCCCGGACCGGACCGCCGCGGAAGAAGGCTGCGATGAATTTGGCGCTGCCCTCCGGCTCGTCGCCGCCGGAGAAGCCCCCGGGGAGCACGATCATCTGGGCACGTTCGATGGCCTTGGCCGCGCGCTCTATGCTGGCAGCGGTGTCCGCCGCGGTGAGGTTCCGCACCACCAATATCTCCGCCTCGCCGCCGGCCTCCATGACCGCCCGGGCGGTGTCATATTCGCAGTTGGTGCCTGGGAACACGGGGATGAACGCCCGGGGCTTGGCGTGCTTCACCGCCGGGGCTTTATGCTCATTTGCGGTAAAGGTGAACGCCTCCACAGGGCCGGCCTCGACCGTGCGGGTGGGATACACGTCCTCCAGCACGGCCTCGTTCAGGGCAAGCAGCTCGTCGATAGAGGCGCTGTCCGTGCCCAGGTCGATGACCGGCTCCGCCGTGGTGACGCCCACCTTCCGGGCATAGGGGCAGTCGATATCGTCCGCAAGCTCCGCCACGATAGCCCCGTAAAAGGGGATATGCCACATGTCCTCCGTCATCTCTTCGTTGGCCTTAAAACCAACGCGGTTGCCGAAGGACATCTTCATCACTGCCTCGGCGGCGCTCTCCTCCACAGCCCAGGCCGCCTTCACCCTGCCCTGTTGGGCCAGAGCGTGGAACGCCTCCCAGGCGGCCTTCGTGTTCTCCGGCACGTCGCCGCCGAACACATACACAGGATGCCCCGCCTCTTTGAACTCGGGCGAGAGAACATCTTTGGCCAGGATGGGGGCGATGGCGAAGGAAATCAGCGTGGGCGGCACGTCCCTGTCCATGAAGGAGCCGGACATGGAGTCCTTGCCGCCGATGGCGGCGCAGCCGTAGTCCAGCTGGGCCTCCAATGCCCCCAGCAGCGCGGCAAAGGGCTTGCCCCAGCGGGCCGGGTCGTCCCGCAGCTTCTCGAAAAATTCCTGGAGCGTCAGGTAAGCGGCCCTGTAGTCCGCCCCCGCCGCCACGATCTTGGTAAGCGACGTGACCACGCTGTCCATGGCCCCGGCGTAGGGGTCCACGGTCATCCGGTCCGGGTCGCAGCCCCAGGCCATCACGCTGGCCTGGTCCGTGTGCTGGCCCGGCAGCACCGGCAGCAGCGCCGCCATGGCCTGTGCCGGGGTGGTCTGGGTACGGCCGCCGAAGGGCATGAGCACGCTCCCGGCGCCGATGGTGCCGTCGAACCGCTCCGTGAGCCCCCGCCGGGAGGCGCATTTCAGGCTCACGGCCATCTCCCGCAGGGTGCGGAACCGGGGCTTGCCCATGGCGGTGCTGTCCTTCTCCGGGACGGCCACCGCCGCGTGCTTTACCGCGCCGTTGGTGTTCAAAAACGCCCGGGAGAGGTCCGCGACGGTCCTCCCCTTCCAGGTCATGACCATCCGTGGGCTCTCGGTGACCACCGCCACCCGGTAGGCCTCCAGGTTCTCCGCCTCCGCGGCGGCGATGAACGCTTCCGCGTCCTCGGGGGCCACCACCACGGCCATGCGCTCCTGGCTCTCGGATATGGCCAGCTCCGTGCCGTCCAGGCCCTCATATTTCTTCCGCACCGCGTCCAGGTCTATTTGAAGTCCGTCCGCCAGCTCGCCGATAGCCACGCTGACGCCGCCGGCGCCGAAGTCGTTGCAGCGCTTGATGAGCCGGGTCACGTTCCCGTCACGGAAAAGCCGCTGTATCTTCCGCTCCTCTGGGGCGTTGCCCTTCTGGACCTCCGAGGCCATGGTCTGCAGGGATTTGGTATTGTGGCTCTTGGAGGAGCCGGTGGCGCCGCCGATGCCGTCCCGGCCGGTGCGGCCTCCCAGCAATATGACCACGTCCCCCGGCGCCGGCTCTTCCCGGCGCACGTTCTCCGCCGGGGCCGCCGCCACCACCACGCCACATTCCAGGCGCTTGGCGATATAGCCCTCATGGTACATCTCGGCCACGTGGCCGGTGGCGAGGCCGATCTGGTTGCCGTAGGAGGAATAGCCCGCCGCGGCGGTCTGGGCAAGCTTCCGCTGGGGCAGCTTCCCGGGCACGGTATCGTCCACCGTCGCCCGGGGGTCGCCGCCGCCGGTGACACGCATGGCCTGGTGCACATAGGCCCGGCCGGACAGGGGGTCCCGGATGCAGCCGCCGATGCAGGTGGCCGCGCCGCCGAAGGGCTCGATCTCCGTGGGGTGGTTGTGGGTCTCGTTTTTGAACATGAGGAGCCAGTCCTGCTCCTCCCCGTCCACCCGGGCGGGCACATGGATGGAGCAGGCGTTGATCTCCTCGCTCTCGTCCAGCTCCGGGAGCATACCACGCTTTTTCAGGGTCTTGGTGCCCAGAGTAGCGATGTCCATCAGAGTCTCGGGCCGCGCGGCGGCTTTCTCCGCTCCGTAGACCTCCACCCGCGCCGCCTTGTACCGCTCATAGGCCGCTTTTACCGCTGGATCAGCGATATCCACGCTGTCCAGATGGGCGGAGAAGGTGGTGTGGCGGCAGTGGTCGGACCAGTAGGTGTCCACAACCCGCACCTCTGTAAGGGTGGGGTCCCGGTGCTCCTCGCTCTTAAAGTAGTTCTGGAGGAACTTCAGGTCGTCCAGGTCCATGGCCAGGCCCAGCTTGTCCAGCAGGGCGGCCAGGGAGGCGTCATCCATAGCGGTGAAGCCATCCACCGTCTGCACGTGGTCGGGCACGGCATAGGTCCGCGCCAGGGACTCAGGCTTATCCATGGAGGCCCGGCGGCTCTCCACGGGGTTGATGACGTAGGCGCTGATCTTGTCCACGTCCTCCGCCGTGAGCTCTCCCCGCAGGAGATACACCTTGGCGTAGGACACCAGGGGCCTCTCCACGCCGGCCATGAGCTGGATGCACTGGGCGGCGGAGTCGGCTCTCTGGTCGAACTGTCCCGGCAGGGCCTCCACCGCGAGCACGGTCCACTGTCCCTCAGGCGCGGGGAACGTCTCGTCATAGACCGTGTCCACCTGGGGCTCAGAAAAGACCACGGACCGGGCCTGTTCAAATACCTCCCGGTCGATGTGGTCCACATCGTACCGGTTCAGGATGCGCACTTCCTCCAGGGCCTTGACCCCCAGGAAGTCCCGCAGGTCGGCCAGCAACCCGGCGCTCTCCGGGGACACCCCCGGTTTTTTCTCTGCATATATCCGATAGACCATATATTCTCTCTCAGCTCTCCAGCGCTTTCAGCGCCCGGCCGCCAATATCATGGCGGAAAAAGGCGTTGCCGAAATGGACCTTTTCAACGTCCGCGTAAGCGGCCTTGATGGCCTTGGGCAGGCTCTCCGCCACAGCGGTGACGCCCAGCACCCGGCCGCCGCTGGTGAGGAGCTTATCTCCCTCCAGCTTCGCGCCGGCCACATAGACCTGGGCCTTTATCCCGGCGTCATAGGTTATCTCATAGCCCTTTTCGTAGTGCTCGGGATAGCCGGAGCTTGCCATGATGACGCAGCAGGCGTGCTTATCGGAAAAGCGCACGTCCGTCTTGTCCAGCGTCCCGTTCCGGCAGGCCGTCATGGCCTCCAGGAGGTCAGACTCCATCAGCGGCAGCACCACTTGGGTCTCCGGGTCGCCGAAGCGGCAGTTATATTCAATGACCTTGGGCCCATTGGGGGTGAGCATCAGGCCGAAGTAGAGACAGCCCTTGAAGGGCCGTCCCTCGGCGGCCATGGCGGCGATGGTGGGCTTGAAAATGGTCTCCATGCACACCTCGGCCACGTCCTTCGTGTAATAGGGGTTGGGGGCCACGGTGCCCATGCCGCCGGTGTTGAGGCCGGTATCGTTGTCGTGGGCCCGCTTGTGGTCCATGGAGGACACCATGGGCTTTACGGTGACGCCGTCGGTGAAAGCCAGCACGGACACCTCCGGCCCGGTCAAAAACTCCTCCACTACGATCTGGTCGCCGCTGGCGCCGAACTTTTTGTCCTCCATGATGGACTTGACGGCGTCTATCGCCTCCTCCCGGGTCTGGGCGATGAGCACACCCTTGCCCAGGGCCAGGCCGTCGGCCTTCACCACCGTGGGCAGCGGCGCGGTCTTCACATATTCCAGCGCCTTTTCGGCGTCGTCAAATACCTCATAGGACGCGGTGGGGATGCCGTACTTCTTCATGAGGTTCTTGGAAAAGACCTTGCTTCCCTCGATGACGGCGGCCTTTTTGTCCGGCCCGAAGCAGGGCACGCCCGCCGCCTCCAGGGCGTCCACCATCCCCAGCACCAAGGGGTCATCGGGGGTGACCACAGCGAAGTCTATGGCGTTCTCCTTCGCAAAGCGCACCGCGCCGTCTATGTCCTTGGCGCCGACGTCCACGCACTCGGCGTCCGCGGCGATGCCGCCGTTGCCGGGCAGGGCGTATATCGTCTCTATCTTGGGGCTCTCCTTCAGTTTGCGGATGACGGCGTGTTCCCGGCCGCCGCTGCCGATGACCATAAGTTTCATAATCTACCTCTCTTGCATCCTAATCTTATTCCCATGCGCCAGTTTCCAAATATCGCTTCGCCCGGCGCTCCGCCTTGACCACGAGCGCGGCGTCAAAGCCCATCATCCCCAAAAGCCGGATGGCGTTCCGGGACCGGGCCGGCCCCTCCCGGAGCCGGTAGTCGAAATCCATGGAGCCCTCGCTCACTGTCTCCTCAAAGTGGCACATCCGGCACTTTCCTGCCAGCAGGGCGCACAGCTCCAAATCGTGGGTGGCCGCCAGGCAAAGGACCCCTGCGTCAAAGAGCGTCTCCAAAATGGCGCTGGACGCCGCGATGCGCTCGGCGGTGTTGGTGCCCCGCAGGACCTCGTCCACCACGCACAGGACAAGTCTTTCCTTTTCCGCCGCCGTCAGGATGCGGCGGATGGACTTGATCTCCGTGACGTAATAGCTTTCCCCTGCCAGCAGGTCGTCCTCCAGGGCCATAGACGAATAAATATAAAATGCGCCGCCTTGATAGCTCTCCGCCGCTGCCGTGCACAGGCTCTGGGCCAGCAGGGCGTTCAAAAGCGCTGTACGCAGATAGGTGCTCTTGCCGGAGGCGTTTGAGCCAGTGAGCAGTATGGGCCTGCCCAGGTCCAAGTCGTTGGGTACGGCGTTATCCAGCAACGGGTGGACCATGCCCCGGATATACAATTCCGCCGCGCCGTCAAAGGCGATGTCCGGCACGGCGTACACGTCCATGCTCGCCCGCCAGGAGGCCGCCGCGATGGCCGTATCCAGCCGTCCCAGGCCCTCGATGACGGCCATCAGGTCCTTTTGGTGGACCCACAGCTTGTTTTTCAGGTACTCATAGGTGATGAGGTCCAGCAAAAACAACGAGGCCAGCAGGTCTCCCGCGCTGCCGGTGTCCATACTTGACACGCCGCCGGTGCGCAATACGAAATGCAGTTTTTTCAATGCCTCATAGGTGCCAGTCAGCTCCCGGTCCAGGTCCGGTATGCCCAGCTTTTGGACCTTCCGCAGGGCGAACACCTCCACCACCGAGTAGTTAAGGGTATCAAATTCCCGGCGTACCCGCCGCAGGGCGAACTCCCGAAGCACCATATTGAAGGACATGAGCATGACCGCCGCCATGATCGGAACGACGCCCAGCGCTCCCAGCACGAGGCAGACCGTGAACGCTGCCGACAGGGCCGAATAGAGGATGAACCGGCCCCTGCCCCTGGCCTCCGGCGCGAACGCTGTGCAAAGATCAGACCGCCGGGTCCGGCCCAGCTTGTCCAAAATGACCTGGACCTCCAACCGCTTTCCCGGCTCTGCCTCCATGAACGCGATGAGCCTGGCCCGTCGGCCGTATTCCTCCCCCGTCAGGGCAGGATGGCGCAGGGTGTCGTAGAGCACCTGCTCCCCCGGCGTGGACAGGCCCGGATCGATGCGCCTGAACACCCGGTCCATATCCAGGTCGTGCCAGGTGACGTCGTCCACGCTGTAGCCGTCCTCCCGCTCCCGGCGGTAGTCCGACCAGGCCCGGATGCGCTCCATGTCCCCGTCGGTAAAGTACACGTCCGGCTTCTTCCCAAAGGCCGCCTCCAGCCTGCGGCGTCTTTTTCTGTCAGCGCCGAACATGTCCCCAATCAATGGTGGAACAGCCGCATGCCCGTGAAGGCCATGACGATGCCGTACTTGTCCGCCGTCGCGATGACGTTGTCGTCCCGGATGGAGCCGCCGGGCTCGGCGATATAGGCCACGCCGGATTTGCGGGCACGCTCCACATTGTCCCCGAAGGGGAAAAACGCGTCGCTGCCCACGGTGACGCCGGACTGGGTGGCGATCCAGGCCTTCTTTTCCTCCGCGGTCAGAGGCTCGGGCCGCCGGGTAAACACGTTCTGCCAGGCGCCGTCGGCCAGCACGTCCTCATATTCGTCGGAGATGTACACGTCGATGGCGTTGTCCCGGTCCGGCCGGCGGATATCCGCCTTGAAGGGCAGGTCCAAGACCTTCTCATGCTGCCGGAGATACCAGTTGTCCGCCTTGGAGCCCGCCAGGCGGGTGCAGTGGATGCGGCTCTGCTGACCCGCGCCCACGCCGATGGCCTGGCCGTCCTTCACGTAGCAGACGGAGTTGGACTGAGTGTACTTGAGGGTGATGAGGGCCACGGTCATGTCCGTCACCGCCTCGGGGGGCAGGGTCTTGTTCTTCGTCACGATATTGGCAAAGGCCTCCGCCGTGACCTTGTAGTCGTTCCTCCCCTGCTGGAAGGTGACGCCGTACACGTCCTTGCGTTCCACCGGGTCGGGCACATAGGCGGGGTCTATCTTCACCACGTTATAATTGCCCTTTTTCTTCGTTTTCAGGATGGCCAGGGCCTCGGGGGTATAGTCCGGGGCGATGACGCCGTCGGATACCTCGTCCTTCAGGTACTTTGCCGTGGCCTCGTCGCATGTCTCGGAGAGGGCAGCCCAGTCGCCGTAGGAGCAGAGCCGGTCTGCCCCACGGGCCCGGATATAGGCACAGGCGATGGGGCTGAGCTCCGCCGCCGGGTCCACGAAGTATATCTTCCTGTCGGTCTCGGACAGGGGTTTGCCCACGGCGGCGCCCGCCGGGGACACATGCTTGAAGCTGGCGGCGGCGGGCAGGCCCGTGGCCTCTTTAAGCTCCTTCACAAGCTGCCAGGCGTTGAAGGCGTCCAGGAAGTTGATGAAGCCGGGCTTGCCGTTCAGCACCTCGATGGGCAGGTCGGAGCCGTCCTTCATGAAGATGCAGGAGGGCTTCTGGTTGGGATTGCAGCCGTATTTCAGTTCCAGAGAGTTCATAGTCCGTCTCCTTTCAGCCTTCGTGTTTGTTGGTGAGCACCGTGTCGCGCTCGCCCGTCTCCAGATCGATATAGGACACATAGAGGGACACCTTGTTGTCCTCGTTGAGGGCCGCCCAGACCTGCTGGCTCAAAGCCGCCGCGTCGGGCGCGTCGATGGATACCGGCGCCGGCTCCCCCTCATAGGAGGGCAGCGGGTCCCCGTCCGCGGCATAGGTGTGGATGATGTGGCCCAGGCCCGCTTTGGGCGCGTCATACTCGAAGAAGTACCGGCAGCAGCAGGCGGGGTCGCCGTTCAGGCTCTTCAGGATGGACAGCTTATAGCTGCCGTCCGGCTCCACGATGCCGGAGATGCGGGGGGTATAGTTTGGCTTGTCCGGCTCGAATTCCCGGCTCAGAAGCGCCCGGCGGAATCCGTGGTCGCCGGCCAGGCTGTCCCGGATGGTATCGGTCTGGTCGCCGTTGGTGACGATGGTGGCGCCCTCATAGACGCGCACGGGATGGTAGATGATGAGGCTGGGGTCCACCATCCTGGCCGGGTCGTGGGCCTGGGTGCGGATGCCGTCGTCGGTGGGGACGAAGACCCGGTTGCGGCTGTTGACGCTGCGGCCCATGATGAAGTAGGCGATCACCGCCTTCTTGTTGTCGGCGCTCCGGCCCAGGAAGATGCCCCGGCCGGGGTAGGTCCTCTCGCGCAGGTAAGCTGTCAAATCAGTCATGTTCTTTTCCTTTCATGATCTGGGCGGCCACCATCTCCGCCGCCTGGGGCAGGATGATCCACTCCGCCTGTTCCATGACCCGCCGCTGCAACGTCTGCGGCGTGTCGCCGTCCTCAACCATCACCGGCTTTTGGGCGATGATGCGCCCGCCGTCCGGTATCTCATTGACGAAATGCACCGTGGCGCCGGTGACCTTCACGCCACGCTTCAGGGCCTCCTCGTGGACCTTCAGGCCATAGTAGCCCTTGCCGCAGAAGGAGGGTATCAGCGCCGGATGAACGTTCAATATCCGCTCCGGGAAGCGGTCGGTGAAATCCTTGGACAGAATGCTCATGAATCCCGCCAGCACGATCATCTCCGCGCCGGCGTCAGCCAGAGCCTTCAAAATGGCGGTCTCAAACGCATCCTGGCTGCCCAGCTCCTTCCGGGAACAGACCACTGTGGGCACGCCGGCCTTTTCCGCCCGGGTCAGGGCGTAGGCGTCCGGCTGGCTGGATACCACCAGCACGATCTCGCCGGAGGGCAGCTTACCCGCCGCCTGGGCGTCCAATAGTGCCTGCAGGTTGGTGCCGCCGCCGGAGACGAATACGGCGATGCGCGTCTTTGTCATATGAGCTGCACCCTCTCTCCGCCCTGGACAACTTCGCCCAGAATATAGGCCTCTTCCCCATTGGCCCGCAGGACCTCTACGGCCCTGTCCGCGTCGTCGGCGGCTACGGTCACGGTCATGCCCACGCCCATGTTGAAGGTGTTGAACATGTCCCGTTCCGGGATATTCCCGGTCTTCTGGATGAGGTCGAATATGGCCGGCGTCCGCACCGCTTTCTTTTCGATGCGCGCGCCCAGCCCCTCGGGGATGCTCCGGGGAATGTTCTCATAAAACCCGCCGCCGGTGATGTGGCTGACGCCCTTGACGTTGACGGCCTCCATGAGGGCCAGCACGGGCTTCACATAGATGCGGGTGGGTGTCAGCAGCGTCTCGCCGACGGAAACGCCGCCCAGGGCCTCGCAGGGGCGGGTGATATCCTTCTCCCCTACGCCGAATACCTTCCGCACCAGGGAAAAGCCGTTGGAGTGGACGCCGCTGGAGGGCAGCGCAATCAATACGTCACCCGCTTTCGTGGCGCTGTTGTCCAGCATCTTCTCCCTATCGGCTATGCCCACCACGAACCCGGCTAAATCATAGTCGTCCTCGGCCATGACACCGGGATGCTCGGCGGTCTCCCCGCCGATGAGGGCGCAGCCCGCCTGCACGCAGCCCTCCGCCACGCCGGCAACGATGGCCGCGATGCGCTCGGGGATATTCTTCCCGCAGGCGATATAATCCAAAAAGAACAGCGGCTTCGCCCCGGCGCAGACCACGTCGTTGGCGCACATGGCCACGCAGTCGACGCCGATGGTGTCGTGTTTGTCCAGTATCTGGGCGATGCGCAGCTTTGTGCCCACGCCGTCGGTGCCGGAGACGAGGATGGGCTCCTTCATCCCGGCCAGGTCCGGCCGGAACAGGCCGCCGAAGCCGCCCACGTCCCCCACCACGCCGGGGATGTTGGTCCGGGCGATATGGGCTTTTATCAGCTCCACGGACTTGTAGCCCGCGGTGATGTCCACGCCGGCGGCGGCGTAGCTGACGGAATAGCTCTCTTTATTCATCCCGGCCCCTCCCCTCGCTGATCTTGTACTCAAAACGGCTTTTTGAGCTGTTGGTGGGCACCATGGTGGGATAGTTGTTGGTGAAGCACGCGTCGCAGAAGCCCTCGCAGGAGGCGTCTCCCAGCAGATACGGCAGGTCCTCCGGCGGCAGATAGCCCAGGCTGTCGGCGCCGATGATGGCGCAGATCTCCTCCACCGAGTGGTGGCAGGCGATGAGGTTATCACGGGAGTCGATGTCCGTGCCATAATAGCAGGGGTTCAAAAACGGCGGAGCGGAGATGCGCATGTGTACCTCCGCCGCGCCTGCCTCCCGCAAAAGCCGCACGAACCGGCCGCTGGTGGTGCCCCGGACGATGGAGTCGTCCACCACAACCACCCGCTTGCCCCGGACCACGCTGGCCACTGGATTGAGCTTGATACGCACCATGTCCTCCCGGTTGCCCTGGCCGGGGGCGATGAAGGTGCGGCCAATATACTTGTTCTTGATAAAGCCCACGCCGTAGGAGATGCCGGAGGCCCGGGCATAGCCCAGAGCGGCGTCCAGCCCGGAGTCGGGCACGCCGATGACCACGTCCGCCGCCACGCCGTGGCGGGCTGCCAGCCGCTCCCCCGCCCGGATGCGGGCCTCGTGGACGCTGACGCCGTCGATGACAGAGTCGGGCCGGGCAAAGTAGATGTGCTCGAAGATGCACAGCTTCCTGGGCGCCTTGCCGCAGTGGTCCCGGATGCTCTGCACGCCGTCCTTGGAGAACATGACGATCTCCCCCGGCTCCACGTCCCGGATAAAACGGGCGTTCACCGCCTCCAGGGCGCAGCTCTCCGACGCCACCACGTAGGCCCCGTCCTCCCGCTGGCCGTAGCACAGGGGCCTAAAACCGTTTTCATCCCGCACCGCCAGGAGCTTGGAGGGGCTCATCACCACCATGGAATATGCCCCCTTTATAAGGAACATGGCCTGGTTCACCGCCTGCTCAATGGAGGGGGCGGTGAGCCGCTCCTTGGTGATGACGTAGGAGATGACCTCCGTGTCGCTGGTGGAGTGGAAGATGGAACCCTGCAGCTCCAGCGCTTTGCGCAGCTCCGCGGAGTTGACGAGATTGCCGTTGTGGGCCAGGGCCATGCGGCCCTTGATGTGGTTGACCACCATGGGCTGGCAGTTCTCCCGGCCGCTGCAGCCGGTGGTGCCGTAGCGCACATGGCCCACGGCCATGTTCCCCTCCGGCAGGTGATTCAGCACCCGGTTGGTGAACACGTCGTTCACCAGCCCCAGGTCCTTATAGAAGCTAAAGAGGCCGTCGTCGTTGATGACGATGCCGCAGCTCTCCTGCCCCCGGTGCTGCAAGGCGTAGAGCCCATAATAGGCGGTGGATACCAGCGGCATCTGTTTCGGCGCGAAGATGCCGAATACGCCGCATTCCTCGTGAAGATTACTGCTCATACCTTACCCCAGGATGCGCTTCATCATCTCGGCGTAGGCATCCTCCACCCCGCCAAGGTCCCGGCGGAAGCGGTCCTTGTCCAGCTTCTCATGGGTGGTGCTGTCCCAGAACCGGCAGGTGTCGGGGCTGATCTCGTCGGCCAGGACGATCTGACCGTCCGAGGTCTTGCCGAACTCCAGCTTGAAGTCCACCAGGTCCACGTTCACAGCCTTGAAGAAGGCCTTCAGCACGTCGTTGACCTTGAAGGCCATGGCCTTGATGGTGTCTAGCTCCTCGGGGGTGCAAAGGCCCAGGGCCAGGGCGTGGTAGTCGTTGATGAGGGGGTCGCCCAGGGCGTCATTTTTATAGGAGGTCTCAAAAGTAGGGGCGGCGAAGACGATGCCCTCCTCCACACCGTAGCGCTTGGCGAAGGAGCCGGCGGAGATGTTGCGGATGATGACCTCCAGGGGCACGATGGTGACCTTCTTCACCACCGTCTCACGGTCGTTCAGTTCCTCGACGAAGTGGGTGGGCACGCCCTCCTTCTCCAGGACCTGCATCAGGTAGTTGGTGACCCGGTTGTTGATGGCGCCCTTACCGGCGATCTGGCCCTTTTTCAGGCCGTTGAAGGCGGTGGCGTCGTCCTTGTAGGACACGATCAGAAGCTTGGGGTCCTCGGTGGCGTAGACCTTCTTGGCCTTTCCTTCGTACAGCTGCTCTTTCTTTTCCATGATATCGACCTCCATATGAATGGTTGTTTATTTGTTGTTAAAACGGGCCTCCACGGCGGCGTTCTTTTCCAGCACCTTCGCCCGGCCCTCAGCCCGGGCGGCGTCCAGCTTGTCCGCGAGAGTTTGGTCCTCCAGGGCCAGTATCTCTACGGAAAGCAGCGCGGCGTTGACGGCCCCGTCTATCGCAACGGTGGCTACCGGGATGCCGGAGGGCATCTGCACCGTGGACAGAAGGGCGTCAACGCCGTCTAGGTTTTTGCTTTTCAGGGGAATGCCGATCACCGGCAGGGTCGTGTTGGCCGCAATGGCCCCGGCCAGGTGGGCCGCCATGCCGGCGGCCGCGATGATCACCCCGAAGCCCCGGCTTCGGGCGTGCAAGGCGAAGGCGCGCGCCTCCTCGGGCGTGCGGTGGGCGGAGAATATGTGCACCTCGTGGGGCACACCGTATTCCGCCAGCTTCTGCGCCGCCTTTTCCGCCACGGGCAGGTCACTGTCGCTGCCCATGATGATGGCTACTTTTCTCATTTAAAACGCTCCTTTAAAGCAGTCAGAGCAGTCCTATTTTGCTGCAAATAGAACTGCCCAGACGGTCGGCAAAAACAATGAAATTGGCTCCCTTGCGTTCGCCGCTCACCGTCAGTTGCCAATTCATGTGTGTTTCATTGTTGTATTGATTATAACAAAGGGGCGGAAGGAAAGTCAATTCTTCCCCGCATGTGGAAAAAGACATTTTTCCGCCGAACAGATGGTAAATTTTAGCTATTCTGCCCAGTTTGCCCTCCACAAGAAAATGGGCCCCCGGCAAATGCCGGGGGCCAGATGATGTATTTTGCTTACTGACGGCGCTTCCCGCGGAGCAACACGGCCGCCAGCAGGCCGCCGCACAGAACGAGCGTCATCGCCCAAGGCGCGAATACGGTCTCATCCCCTGTTCTGGGGGCCTGAGGACCTGCTGCCGCCGGCTGTGCAGTGGCCGTGGGAGCGGCGGTGGGCACGGCGCCGGCCAGGGGCTCGGAGGTGGCCACAGGCGCCTTGGTGGGCTCCACAGTTGCCGTGGGCTCAGCGGTGGGCACAGGCGTTTCTGTAGGCGCTGCAGTCGCCGTGGGTTCGGCCGTGGGCTCAGGCGTTGCTGTCGGCGCCTGGGTAGGCTCCGGCGGCGCCGTCGGGGCCGGTGTGGGTGCAGGTGTTGCCGTTGGCGCCAAGGTGGGTTCCGGCGTGGCGGTCGGCTCCGGGTCGCCGGAGCCGGTGCCATCGTCATAGCCGTCGCCGATGACGCCGCCGGCGTTGTTGTCGGTAAAGCCGCTGTCAGGCTGCCCGCCAACGGGAGGACGATATTCCGGTGTCGTTTCCGGCGCCTGGGTGGGCTCCGGCGTGGCATCGGGTGTTGCTTCCGGCGCCTGGTCTGCCGTGTCGCCGGCCTGCGGCTCCGTCACTTCCTCCTCATCCACCACGTTGCGGATGACGGTGCGGGAACCATAGACATATTTCAGGGAGTTTGCAGCCAGCTTCACCGTTCCGTCCGCTGCCGTGACCGTTCCCAATACCAGCGTATCGGTCCCCTCGGCCATCAGGGGCGATTCCCCGGCGATGTAGATCGTCACACCGTCTGCTGTACGGCTCACATAGGTCATGCGGCTCGCCAGCGCCTCGCCGAAGGTGAATCCATCCGCGCCCGTCAGCGTCAGCTGCAGGGAGGATATCCCCTCCTTAGCCATACTGTCGGAGTGGAGCGTGACAGTCCCGCTGTCCACCGTTATATAGTCGGCGGGCGAAGGCGAGGCGCCGGCCTCGCCCTCCGCCGCCAGGGCGTCTGTCACCGGCAGCAGCATCACCGCCGCCAGGACCAGGACCACCGTAAACATATAAATGATACGTTTCATGATTCTTCCTCCTTCCCCACGCCTCAATAGGAGGCGTTCAGGGTGATGCTGCCAAGCTCGGCGGGCACATCCGCGAACAGCGAGTCGCTCACCAGCCGCTCGCCCTCGTTGGTCAGGGCGTCATTGACGCGGTAAAGCTCCACGCGGACACGGCTGGGCAGCTGGAACTTGCTCATGTCCATGTCCTGGGGTTCGATCCACCAGACCCACGCGCCGTCGTTCACATCCTGGATGTTCCCGGTATCCGGCACCTGGGACAGGATGACCTGATGGGCCGCCTGTTCGCCGGTGATTGGGTCCGTGCCGGTGACCAGTTTGCCGTCCTGATCATAGAGCATGACCACGTTGTAGGCTGCGTTGCCTTTATAGCTGCCGGTGAACACCAGCGAGCCCGCCCGGATGGAAAGGCCCTTGTCCCTGTCATAGACATAGTCCTGATCCAGATAGCCAACGGACAGCCGGCCGTCGGCGGTGTGGACGTCCACATTGTCGCCGGTGGGCCCAAGCACGTCCAGCTCCGCCACGGATACGGATGTGCTCTCGCCCATCAGCACCAGCCGGACGGCGTCCGCCGCATAGGTGCTCACATAGCCGGCGTCGCCGTTGGAGAAGTAGAGTGTACCGGTGCCGTGCAGCTCCCCTGTCGCCACATCTATCCACTCTCCGCCCTGATGGACGGCCACCTCGCAGTGGTCCAGCGCGGCGTCCGTATACCGCAGAGCGGTGACCACGTGGGTTTCATGGAAGTCTATCTCGATGGCGCCGGCCCCGGCCATAGCGGCGGTGTAAGCTGTCTCCGCTTTGCCGTCGATAGCGTACAGGGCTGCGTTCTCTTCCATAGCCTCCGGGTCGTCGGCACTGCCGCCGCCGCTGGTGATGGGCGCGGCCTCCAGGCCGGCGGTGCGGACGGTCCAGCTGTCCTTGCCCAGGTCGCCGCCGTGCTCCACCTTCACCATGGCGCCCTCCGCCGCGGCGGAGCGGTTCAGGTACTTGTCCACCAGCGTGACCTCATAGGACACGGTCCGGTTGTTCATGGCGGACACCACATCCACAAAAGTATTTTCAGTGGTGAAGCCCACGGTCCTGCGCTGGGTCACGCCCCGTTCGATGGTCCGGCGGACGATCTCATAGCCCAGGATATCGCTCTCAGGAATAGCGCTGTCAGGGGTGACGGTGACCGTCACACGGTTGCTCTGGACCGGGTCCGCCTGGACGTCCACCGCGGCGATGGCCGCCGTGGTACCATCCGCCGCGAGGGCGCTGCCCGAGCCGTTCAGGGCGTAGAGCCGTGCCTCGTCGTTGGTGTAATAGATGGCCCTGGTCTCCGCCGGGAACTGGCTTGCGTAGGCGATAGTGGCCTCGTCAGGTGTCTTGCCCCAGCGCTGGAAGAAGTCCAGGATGTTCTTTTCCGCCGCCGCGCAGGCCAGGCGCATCAGGGTCTGGTCGATGTCCGCCCCCTCCAGGTCCAGCCCGCCGGGCGCCTTGGAGGGCGTGCGGGCGTAGGTGTCCACCCTGGCCCAGAACAGGTTCGCCAGCTGCTCGTTATAGTCGGAATAGGTCCTGAAGTTATAGCCCTTGTCATAGGCCAGGTGCAGCTGCCAGTACATGGCAAGCTGTGTGAACACGTTGGAGGCGCTGCCCTTGGCGCCGCTGGTGACCTTGGCGTAGACGTTATCATAGTCGAAGCGGACGCTTTCGTTGGTCTCCCTGGCCTGGGCCAGGACGGCGAAGTAGTTGTTGGTGATCTCGGCGATGGCGTAAGAGCCCTGGTTGATGTCGTGGCCGATCTCATGGGCGACGCCCCAGCCGAAGTAATTGCCGGACACATATTTGCCGCTGCCGTCGGACTGTACGCCCAAGCAGTTTGTCATGCCCGCCGTCTCGGGCCATTCGATGCCGATGTGGTCGCCGGAAGCGTACATGAACGCGCCGGAGAACATACGCTGATAGCGGATATTCAGGTGCCGGAAGGGTATCCGGTCCACGGCGTCGGGGGCGGAGGCGCTCAGTCCCTTGTGCTGGTAGAACAGATACATCATGCTCTCCATGGCGTTCAGGGAGTTCAGAAGCGTCCCGGCGCTGCCGCCGCAGCCATTTATGACCTGCTGGGCGGGCAGGGACAGCATCATGGTGTCCAGCATGATGTCCGTGGCGCCCAGGATGCAGTTTCTCTCGCTGTACTCATAGTTGACCTCGGCGTTGACCGGGTCGCCGCCCTGATGGGCCTCGGCGTGCAGCGCGGACATATTGCCCACATAAGCGTTAAGCTCGCCCACATAGGCGCTCACCCGTGCGGACCGCTCGCCCGGGTCTGTGACCTGATACAGGTCCAGCACCGGCACCTCTACGCCACCGCTCACCCGCACGGCGTACTGCTCCCGGGAACCGGCCCCGCCCATATACTGCACATACAGGGCCCCGCCGGATTCCATGCCGGTGTTGGTCCACACCTTGGGCACGATGATCTCGTTGGCGCCCACTTTCAGGTTGGAAGTAAGTATCTGTGAAAGGGCGCTGGCCTCGGCGTGGTACTGGGTGGCCACCAGCTTTAGCTGGGTGGCGTCGCCGGTCTTCTTGAGGCTGCTGGAGACATAGACCGTGATCTTCTCCCCCGCCGCCGCTGTGACGCCCAGGGGCTGCCAGGCGTTGAGGCCGCCGAAGCCATGCTCGTCGCCGCTGGCGGTGATGCCGGTGTGGACGTAGGTGACCTTCCGCAGGAACTGGTCGTTGAATATCTTCCAGGCGGTCTCCCACTCCTTCAAAAGCAGGTCCTTATCCGGGTTCACGTTGCCGAACTGGTCGACGGAGTTTTCGATGGCGGTCTTGAGGTTCTCCAACTGCTCCTTCGTCACCGTGCTCTTCAGTGTGGTGTGCAGGTCGTCCTCGTACATCCCGTAGAGCTGCCGCTTCAGATCGTCGTAGCGGTAGAAGTACACGTCGGCGACGTTGACGCGGTTATTGCCTGCCCAGTAGCGGGCCACGCCGATCTGCACCTTCGTGGCGGTGATGGGCGCTGGCATGCGCAGGAAGAAGTAGGTCCGCCCCTGGCTGTCCGTCCGGCGCTGTGAGGTCATGAAGGAGTCGTCGTACATGTGCTCAGCGCCGGTCTCATCCCACCAGCGGACACGGCAGTAGGTGAAGTCCATATTGGCGTCAGTGCTCATCATGCCGATGGTGTCCATCTCGTAAGGCTGGTCGAAGGTATAGATGAGGCCCACGTTTGCAGGCATGTTCCACCAGCCGCCGTCGTTCCAGGTGCCCCGTTCATAGTAGGACCGGGGGTCGCCGTCCACAGTGCCCCATGCAGAGCCCGGGGCGGTGTCCAGGGGACTGTCAAACATGTTGTCCCCGCCGCAGCCCAGAACGGCGGAGGTGATGTGATACGTGCCGGGCACGCCGTTTACGTCGGCATTGATGAGGTTGAACCGGGGCATCTCCGCCGGGTCCAGAGTGACGGTCTTCGCTTTGGCGTGCATGGACTCGCCGCTCTCGCCGAACTCATTGACGCCGGTCACATAGACCTCGTACTCCGTCTGGGCCGCGTCAGAAAGGCCGGTGAACTCATACTTCGCGGCGGTGAGGCCCTCGATCTTCCGATAGGCGGTCTCCCCGGGCATCTTATAGTAGAGGTTGTAGGACTGTGTGTCCTTCATGTTCTTCCAGGTGACGGTGATCATCTGGTAGCCTCCCACGGCCTTCACGTTGTCCGGCTTGTCCGGCCGGCCCGCGGGCCTGGGCGTCACGGTGACAGCGCCGCTCATGGCGCTTGTCCACTTGCCGTTCACGGACCGGACCGTGACCGTATAGGTCTTGTAGTTCTCCACCTCTTTGCCGCCGAAGTTGGTGACGGTAAGGCTGGTGCCGGTGAGCGGATAGGTATCGGAGGCGTCCCCGTTGGAGACGAACACCTCGTAGCCGGTAATATTGGTACAGGGCTGCCAGGAGACGGTGAACTGCCGGCTGCCGGCTGCTGCGGTCAGCCCCTCGGGCACACTGGCCTGGGGCTCCGGGATGCGCTCGGCCATGCCGTTTACAAACTCCACCTGGCTGATGGAGGCCAGGCTCCCCATGTCGGATGTGCCGGTGATGCGGATGGTGACCGCCTTCACGGCCACCCTGCCGCCCAGGTCCAGAACGATATTGCCGCTGGCGTCTACAGACGCCTGCCCAACAGCGGCGACCGCAGGCATGTCCACGCTGACAGCCGCCACAGGCGCGGCACTGCCGATGGTGTAGGTATGTATCTCGTCCGCCAGCTCCACATCGATATAGCCGGAGGCGATATTGGTCTTTTCCAGGGTTATCACATCGGCGGCAGCCTCCTGGGGCAGTTGGAGGGTCAGCTCCACAGGGGCCTCCTGGGATATGGGCTCGCCCTCATTGTGTCCCAGGGAGAACACGCCGCCGTTATCCAAAAACAGGTCATCCACCGAGCCAGAGCAGGTATCCGCCGTTTGGGATACGGTGAACGCGGACGCGGGGACGAAATGGGCGGGCGTAGACGCTCTCATGGCGGCGTCCATCGCCGCGATGCGCTCGTTCTTTGCCAGATATTCCGCGTCGGTCAGGTCGGTGAAGCCGTCGCCGTTCAGGTCGGTGAAATACGCCCCCGCCTCCCCGGCCACGGACTGCATCATCTTCGCTTTATCTTCCTGGTCAACGTCGCCGTCGCCGTCCACGTCGCCAAGCTGTATAAGGCCGGGATGGACCGCGTCGCCGTAGCCGGTCACCACGCCCACCATCAGCTCCAGCAGCACGCCGTCGCCGGCGGCCAGCTCAACGCTCTGGGTATAGGTCGCGCAGCCCTGGCCGACGGCGGTCAGGGTATAGGTCCCCGCGGGCACACCGGTGAGGCTGCCCACAGCGCCGCCGGCGATAACGGTCACGGGCCCGAAAAAGTCACCGGCCGCATCCGTCAGCGACACGGCAAAAGCGGGCGTCCATATCCCCGTATCCACTGCTGTGGCGATCTTCACGTCCACCTGGCCCAGGCCGGGCTGGGCCAGGGACAGCACCATGGGCTCATCCTCCCCCGGCTCCGGGGTCGGAGAGGGCTCTGCGCTGGGGGACGGCTCCGCCGTCTCGCCGGGCGTCACCGTATCGGTCGCGCTGCCGTCGGCGGCAGGCACGTCCGTAGGCTCGGGCACAGCCGTCACCTCCGGCGCCGGCTCGGGCCGGGCCGTGGGCTCCGCCGTGGGCACGGGCGTTTCCTCCGCTGGGGGCTCCCCTGTCCCCGGTATCTGCCAGGTCATATCGTCACCCAGCACGTCCTCTGACACATCCGGTTCCCAGACGACGCCGTCGTCCAGCGGCTGACCGTCCGCTGCAAACACAGGGACGGCCAGGCCGAACGCCATGACAAGTGCCAGGACGGCCGCGATCATTTTCTTCATGACCAACACCTCTCCTCTGTGACCCTGCCCCGCAGGGTCGGAATATGTCATATTCTATCAGGTTTACCATAACTGCGCAAGTATTTTATTATGTAATTCCTTATTAATTTTTCCAGACGTTCCCAGTTGTAAAATCCCATAAATATCAATTGTTCTGCATACACGTGTATTTGCCGCTGTGATTTGAGCGTAAAAATGTCAGATGCGCTGTGACCCCCGAATTGGCGGGACTTTTCTGCCGGATTTGTCACAGGAAAGCGAAAAAGAAATCAGATGTGCTTAACTTATTGTGTAACCTGCAAAATTTTCTTTTTGGAAAATGAACGGTTTTTATTGAAAAAACGAGTGGAATGTATTATACTCGATAAGAATAAGTACTATATCTTATTATGTTTTGTACGTTATTTTATCCCGTGCCAGTAAATGGCGTCACTGCTGATTCTGCCGGACAAACGGCTGCGGAAAGGAGGAGCATTCCATGAGAAAGCGGGAACATCAGCGCGGCTTTACGCTGATAGAGCTTCTGACCACGGTGGCGATCATGGTGGTCTTCCTCGCCATTTCCGCCGTCGCCGTCGGTTCCTACCGCAGCAAGCTGAAGATCACGGAGCTTGACAATGCGGCCCGCCAGATATATCTCGCCGCCCAGAACCGGGCTGTGCTCCTCCAGAGCCGCGGCGCCCTGAAGCCGCTGCTGGAGAATGCCGGCAGCGATCTCACCGTTGCTGAAGACGGCAGTGTGGAAGATTATTCTTACATAACGAACACGAACGCGAACGCCGATAAAAAAGCGGCGCTGGACCAGCTCCTTCCTGTGGGGACTATCGATCCCACTCTGCGGGAGGGGCAGTTCTATATCGTCTATGAACCGGACAGCGGCAGTGTCACGGACGCGTTTTACACGGAAGATGGGCCAATAGATGGCTTCTCCACCTATTATGTGACTGTCTCCCCTTCTGCGGACGAGCGCCGGAAAGCCGACCACATGGTTGGCTGGTACAGCGCCAAGGCCGCTGAGGCCGGCGACGCCTCCTACCTGGCCGCCCCAGAGATCGAGATCATCAATGAGGACACCCTCCGGGCCGAGATCAACTGGTCAGTCCCCAAAGAGATGACCAATCCGCTGGCCGACGCGCACCTGAAGGTCACTGTCACCTATGGCGGTAAGGAAACTGATATCTCTGAAGGCAGCTCTTACGACAGGTGCATCTGCTCTGGTTCTATCGTCGCCGGCACAGCCACCAATGTCTACCTGCTGGACAGCATGGTGACCGGCAAGCAGTTCAAGGACCTGTTCACGCCCGACGTGACCGACTTTGGCAAGGATTTCACCATCCGTGCTGAGGTCGTCTATACAGGCGCCGATGCGGCGAGCTACATCCCCCAGTCCAGCGAGAAGACGACCAACAGCCTCTTTGCCGACGGCACCACTGACGGCACGGCCCATATCGCCTACCTGCGCCACCTGCAGAATCTTGACAAAGACTTCTCCGGCGTGGACGGTATCACTGCCGCCGTGCAGGACGAGGACATCAATAAGCCCTCCGGGGACACCGGCTATACCCTCGAAGGCACAGCGGGCTATTCTCCCGCTGATGATACATATAATTTTCAGCCCATCAACAACCCCGACCTGACCTCCTATGACGGCCAGGAGAAGGAGATACGCTGGCTGCATATCGACACAGATGATTATGCCGCCGGACTTTTTGCCGATTTCGGCGGTGATCATCTGACGGACATCCACCTTATGAATGCAGACGTCTCCGGCAACACATTTGTGGGCGCCCTTTGCGGCGAGGTCAAGGATGGCGTCACCATTGACGGCTGCCAGGTCTACTGGAAGGCGGAGAATGCCGAGCAGCCCAATCTGCGGACTGAACTGGGAGAGGCGGATAAAACGACCTATGCCCTTAATGGCAGCTATAAGCTCACCGGCGATACCGTGGGTGGCCTGGTGGGCTCCGCCGAGGATGTCACTATCAACAACAGCTTTGCCGCCACCACTGTGAGTGGTGACATTGTCGGCGGCCTGGTCGGGCAGGGCAATAATAAACTCACCATCGAGCGCTCTTATGCCGACTGCTACCTTGCCGGCAGTTCCGCCGCGGCCGGGCTGGTTGGCAGCATGGGCGGCACCGGCAGCGCCCTTGACGCTGTATACTCTGCCGGGTTTATATCCAGGTCCGACACCACACCTGCCGCCGGTCTCTATCTGGGAAGCGGCGCAGACGTGACAAACAGCTATGCCGCCATGGCCTACAGCACCAGCGAGGGCGATATCTATCCTCTGTCCAACGGCGGCAGCTTTGATGACGGCGACAATGTTTATTATCTTGGCAGTTTCAAATCCAACAACGGCGGCAAGGCTTTTACCACAGCCGATGAACTCGAGCTCACCGACTTTCTGAAAGCCCCAAAGACGACCTATGCCTACAACCTCCGCACCGGCGTGACCCTGGGCAGCTATCCCTATCCCGGCCTGGAAAACCTGGACCATTACGGCGACTGGCCGGTCGCAGCCAAGCAGAGCGGCGCCAGGCTCGTCTACTGGGAGCAGTATGAAGACGACACCCTCGGCATATGGAGCAGCGGCAGGAAAGACCTGAAGAAGGATACCGATCCGCACGCGCTCGTGGTCTCCGACGGCTATGCCCTGCTGCTGGAGGACAGCGAGTTCACAGATGGCAAGGTCAGGGTCGAATATAAGCTTAATAGTGAGTATGCTGAAAGCGTGCCTGTAGACTACAACAAAGACAACGACACCATGCTCACCTATATGAACTATTATCTGGCCGAACTGCCCGCAAAGTGTCTCTATGTCCCGGGGATCTACGATAATCGCCTCCGTATGCTGTACGCGACTATAGGTGACGCCGCCGACGCTCTTGTCTTCTCGTATGATCCTCATTTCGCCAGAGAACCCGTTGAGGGAGACATACCGCCCACCGAGGCCGGCACGGGATATATCCGTTCGGCCCGGCACCTGTATAATTTGAGCCGGTTTGCAGGAGTTTACGGGGAACGCGAATTTGTACAAGAGCTGGATATTGATTATGCCGGCTATTATCCCCGAGTAGATGGCATTTTTGAGTATCAGCTGACCCCTACTGACAATTTCATCAGTAAATATGACGGCCAGTACCACCATATTTGGAATGTTTCTTTCAAAAATGCAGACGCCATAGGCCTGTTCGGTGTCAATAACGGTACCATCAAGAACGTGTTCTTCGGCGGAAAGGACCGCGAAAATGTTCTTAAGATCACCGGCAGCGCTGCTAATATGGGCGCGCTGGTGGGCGTCAACAATGGCGAAGGCAGAATCGAAAACTGCGCCGTGGGCTATGTGGAGCTGGAGAACACGAGCACCGACTCTGCCGCCGCCGTCGGCGGCTTGGTGGGGCTGAACACCGGAACTGTCAAGAACTGCTCTGCCTCTACCGACAGCATCACTTTCGACGGCGGCAAAGCAGGCGGCTTTGTGGGCGTCGCCGGCGGGAACATCAGCAACTGCTATGCGATCAGCTGTGTCAATGCCGGAGACGACGGCACGGCCGCGGGCTTTGCAGCGGAAAATGCTGGAGTAAAAGAGAATCCTGCAACAGGAGAGAAATACGGTATCTTCAACTCCTACGCGGCAGCCGAAGTGTCCGGCCGCACAACGTATTCTTTCGCGCCCAGCAGCGTCTCCAATTGCTGCTATCTGGACCGGGGGATATATCTTGGCGAGGAATTTACAGCGCCGGAAAACGGCAGCGGCGGCGAATCCAAGACCTGGGACGAATTGACCACTGACCCTCCCCTGCTGTCCGATTTCACTTTCCTGCCCGTTGGGAGCGAGCATCTCCTGCCCGCCATCGTTGAGGACAAGAATGGTCCCATGCACTACGGCAACACCGTGACTCAGGCATCGGACATGGCGCCGGGGAGCATGGGTGTGTATTACTGGGAGCTGGAGGACGATGAATATCATTTCAGCGGCGTCACTTACGACCCTGACTCCAATGAATACAAGCCCTTCTATTACCTCTGCACCGACCACGATGACAGCCGCGTCATCACGGAGTACGGCTATGGCTGGTTCAATGCATTGACGACTGGTGGATGGAACAAAAAAATCACGTCGGAAGGTATCGCTTACAAGGGTTTAGGAGATAACTGGTATACCTCTGACCAAAAGCCAAAAGTCAGCGCCGCATTGGCTGAACGAATGGGTCTTAGTAAAGATGATTTCCACTCTTTCCCGACCGCTGGTAATGACGGCATGGGTGGCTTGTATCTTACGGGCAGCGGGAATTGCAAACTGACAGTAAAACATGACAATAGCGGAAACCGCCAGGCCACCTTTGAGATCAACCCCTTCTTCGCCAACGCCATCAATTATGATGGCTCTGGCAACCCCTCCGGTCTGGGCAGCGGGGACTACCCCTACGAGATACGCTCTGTCCGGCAGCTGCAATTCATCAACTGGAACGGCGAGAACTGCAATTCTTACGTCGACGTTTCCGACAGTTCTGCGGCCGGGGCTCAGTTCCCATACCTTCGCAGCGGCCTTGCGTTCCGGCAGACCCACGACCTGGACGGGGCCATAAGCGCCGACAACTACACCGCCTTCTTCCCCATCGCCGCATTGAAGGAGACTTTCACCGCTGAAAAGGTCACTGTCTCCGGCGCGTTCAAAGGCGCCTATGACGGGCAGAGCTATGTGGTCAAAAATATCAACATCGGCGACGCCAGCGAACAGGCGAACACCATTGGCCTGTTCGGCGCCACGCTGGACGCGCAGCTCAGGAACATCATCCTCTATTCCGAAGATGATTCCGAAGAGGGCAAGAATACCCTGACGATCAAAAATGGGTCTAACTCCAACGGCTGGTATTACGCCGGCGGCCTGGTGGGCTTGGCGATGCAGACAAAGGAAAACGGCGCCGCGATAGAAAACTGCGCCGCGGCTGGCTTCACCATCACCGACGAGACTGTGAGCTTCGGCCAGTATGGCGGCAGCATCGGCGGCCTTGTGGGCGCCACCAATGTGCCGGTGGATAAGTGCGCCGCCGTCAATGATATCGTTCTCGCCTATTCCCGCAAGGAGAACGACACCCATGATGTTCGCGTCGGCGGCTTGGTCGGCGCCTCGGAGAGCAGCATCGCCTCCTGCTATTCCGGCGGCTCCATCAAAGTTAACGTGAATGATACTACACGCAGGCGTTCTTGCCTGTACATTGGCCGTATCTCCGGAGGCGTCGCTATTAAGCTCAATGCCCCGGCCATTTACCACAGCTATACCAACACTGGGCACGGTGCCCAGGTCGATATTCAGTATTGTTACAGTTACGTTCGTCTTCCGGAGCTTTTGCTCAGAACGGGAGTGGACGGAAAGTATCGCGAGCTTTACAATATCGCCGGCAACGCTGAAATGGCCGATGGTCTGAGAAATGTCTTTATTACCAGCTGCTATTATAAAGAACAGTCTGGTCTTGGGCTTGGGGTGATTTATGTCGGGCCTACCAACAAGGACTATAACAACAACCTGCCAACGGAGATGACTTCTGGTGAGATGGCTGTTGATCTCTTCGACTATCTTCCTCCCAGTGATTTCGGTCCTGCCATCGCTGACAACAGCCATAGCCCCAAGGACACGCAGACCGGCAATTACCCCTTCCCCGCTGTTCTGAAACGAGGCGACGACTTTATACACTACGGCGAATGGCCTGATCCCAGCCCGGTCAGCACCAGCTCCGTCATGGCCATTGACCTGTTCGCAGACTATGACAACCAGACCGGCACAGCTTATCAAGATAATTTGGTCTGGGCCACCCAGGAGCTCATGGCCCGCATACCCGACGGCCAGTTCCGCCCCGACCTTACCCAGGTGGTGAATGCCGAGGGCGACGAAAACGCAGAGCCTGTGTGCACAGCGGACTTTGTGGACGAGAGCGATACATATCCCGTTTTGGAAGACGGCCAGCGCGTTTTCCGCGTCACCTTCCACCGGCCCGGCGACGCCGAGGTGACCGTGTTCTACGGTCAGCCCTGGGCGGATATTTCCGACTGCGTCAGCCTCACTATCTCCGTGACCGACACCGCCGAGCTGCACATGCAGCCCGCGGATACATCCGCGCCTGACGGCGGCCTGGACGGCGAGACGGCATCCTATGGCATCACCCCGGAGAGCGTGACCGCCTTTGCCGGGGCCAGCACGGAGCTGAAGCTCTATCCCTTCGACAGGAACAACGAGCCCATCGCCCCGGCGCTGATGGATCAACTCTCCGTGACCCTGACGAACTTCGACTATGACGGCGTGTCCCTGACTGCTGTCGGCCAAACGCAGGACTTGACGCCCGACACAGAGGCCGCCCCCGCCGCCGTCATGCTGGACGGCGTGGCCGCCACCAACGGCGTACAGACCATGACGGTGGAATATAGCTATACCATTGAGGGCATGAACGCCGCTCTCACCGGCAGCGATGACATCCACTATGAGGTCGGGGACCTGACCGCCGAGCCCGACGCCATCGTGTTCGTGCGCCTGGGAGGCTCCTTCCTCCCCGGCGAGGTCACTTATGGCGCAGAGGACATCCTCTTCACTGTCAACGGCGAGGATGTCACCGTAGACGACCTTCGCGTCACCAGCGCCGTCAGTTCCACCGGCTCTGTTGCCTTCACCCTCAACGCGGACGGTTCCGTGACGGCTGCCCCCGGCAATGGGGCCGGTCTCTATGCCCTGGACCAGGCCCAGCTGGACCTGACCTTCACCTATGGCCCGGCCAGCCACAGCGTCACCGTCTCCCCCCTGGCCTGCTTCTATGAGGACGGCATGACCCTCCATCTGACAGGCGGCGATATGGACGGCGACGGCAGTGTTGACCTCTATGCCGGCGAGGCTGCGGCTGCAGCCGTCCTGCCGGATGAAGCCTTCTACGCCGAGCCCATGTCCGTTGAGATGACCGATATGCCTGATATTACCGCGGCCGTCTCCGACGAGCCGTACGCACTGTCCATAGCGCCTGCGGCGCCGGAGGACGACACGGCCGCCTCTATGCCCGGCGTCGGCACGCCTGTGCGTGTGGTGGAGTATCTGGACGAGGACTGGACCGTGCAGTGGTCCCTGGAGGGCGCTGTCGCATCCTATGTGAGTCTAGCCACCGACGGCGGGACCGCATGGCTCAACGTGACCGGCCTGCCCGAGGTCAATGTGACCGAAGGTTTGCTCACCGTGACCGTCACTCTCCCCGAACCCTGGCTGGGCGTCACGTTCACTGGCAGCGTGCCGGTGCGCCTCATCAATGAGAACGCCCCCGCCCCCACGCCGGAGCCTGCGCCGGAGGTGACGCCTGTGCCCGAATACACGGCGCCGCCCGCGGAGGAGATCACGCCGGCGCCGCCCGTCCAGGAGCCGGAGTGGCAGCCGGAGCCGGATTGGCCGACCGAATGGGAGCCCGAGCCGGTCCCGGACGCGCCGGATGTGCCAGACTTCCTCCCGGAGGATGAGTTTATTCCCTGACAAGGAAGGAGAACGCCTATGAAGCGCGCCGCGGAAAAACTGAACAGCCGCCGCGGCGCGTCCATCCTGTTGGCACTGACATTCGTGCTGGTGTGCGTGATGGTTGGCGTATCCATCCTCTCGGCCGCCGCCTCCAACGCCGGCCGCACCCGAAGCAACCATGCCGAGCAGCAGCTCTATCTCTCCCTGTCCTCCGCCCTGCAGCTGGTGGCCGACGACCTGTCGAACGCCAGTTACACGCCCAAGGTCAATGATTTCTGCCGGGTAGAATCTCATACGATCGAAGTTGGGCAAGACGAAGAGGGAAACCCTATCACATCTACCTATAACACCTACGAGCACACATTCAGCCACTTGGACGGTGACATAAATGGTAGCGCTCTGGAGAGTATCCTGCGGCGCAAGCTGGACGACGTCTTTGACAACTATATGTCTGGCCGTAGTTTCAGCGCCGGGTATGGCATTTATTCCTACATCAATAATTATTCGCCTGTGACCATCACTCCTTTTACCCTTACGATCACCCCGGAGAATATGCCTGTGGATGCTGAGGACACCTATCACGCCGCCCAGGCGGTGGCGGTGGACGTGGACATAGACAGCAGCTACCGCATCACCCTGACGGCCCGTCTGGCCCGTGATGACGCCGACGACTACGCCAAAAGCTTCCGCCTCTCCACGGTGCTGACCCGCTCCTCTTCCACCCTGCCGGATATCACTCTCCCCACATACGGCACCGACGGCCTGCAGCCACCTATATCCGCCTCCCCTGCCGTCACGTGGAAGCAGGGCGTCATCGAGAGCGCCTATGACGCAGGAGGCGCGGCGCCATGAAAAAGCTCATCAAAAAACTGCACAGCGCCCGGGGCGAGACCCTGGTAGAGGTGCTGGCCGCGGTGCTCATATGCTCCCTGGCTGTGCTGCTGCTGGTATCCTACGCCACGGCCGCCGCCCGCATCGATAAGCGCACCGAGAAAGGCGACGCGGCCTACTATGCCGCCCTCAACGCCGCGGAGGCCCATGACGGCGTCACGGCGGAGGACAGCACTGACCCGGAGAGCAGCCCCGTACCGGGCACGCCCGCGCCGGGCAAAGTGAAGGTGACGTCCTCTGCGAGCGTCGAGCACGCTGACGTGGATGTAGCGTATTCCGGCGGCGACGGCGTGTACTCCTACGTCGTACAGGAGGACGCGCCATGAAAAAGCTCGTCAAAAAGCTGCGGGCCCGGGGCGGCCTGACGCTCATCGAGACCCTTGCGGCGGCGGTGGTGCTGACGCTGCTGTGCCTGGCGCTCAATTCCGGCATGAACATCGCCGTGCACGCCTACCGCTCCATGATCGCCGAGTCGGAGACACAGCTTCTCCTCTCCACCGCGGCGGATGCCCTCACCCAGGAACTGCGCTACGCCGCGCCTGCACAGAGCACACCCGGCCCGCTGGACGAGTACACCAGCGCCAGCTACGGCCCCGGCGCAAAGATAAAGATCGACGCCGACGGCCATCTGACGGTCAACGATGCTCCCCTTCTCCCCACCGGCGTCTACGGCAAGAACGACGTATACGACCTGTCCTTCGTCGGTGACGGCATCCAATACGACCCCAATACGAAGCTGTTCACCTTCACCCTGCGGGCGGCGCAGGGTGACCTGGCCGGCGCGGAGCAGGAATTCACTGTCCGCTGCCTGAACGGAGGTACCACATGAGCATGAAATATATACGCCTGGGCGACGTGCTGGTCAAGAGCGGCGCCATCACCCCGGAACAGCTGGACGAAGCCCTGGCCATGCAGAAGACCACGGGCCAGCGTCTCGGCGCCGTGCTCATCGACAGCGGCATCATCAAGGAGAGCCAGCTGATAAATGCCCTGACTACCCAACTGGGCGTGGAATACATAGACCTGAGCACCATGACCATCCCCGCGGACATGGCCCGCATCCTCCCCCGGAGCATCGCGAGAAAGTACACCGTGGTGCCGGTAAAGGCCACCCGGTCGGAGCTCTACCTCGCCATGGCGGACCCCCTGAACTTCGTGGCTGTGGAGGAGGTCACCGCCGCCACGAAGCGGCGCGTCATCCCCATGATCACCACCGAGGCCGCCGCCCAGCGGGCTATCCAGAACCTCTACGGCAGCCAGGGCGCCAACCGGGCCATCGAGGAGATGCGCTTCGAGCTGAGTACCCAGACCACCACCCCAACCGCGGCGGCCACCACCACGGCGGAGAACCTGGTGGTGGACGAGGAGGACAAGGAGGCCGCCCCGGCCATACGGCTCGTCAACTCCATCATCGAGCGCGGCTACAACGAGCACGCCAGCGACATCCACCTTGAACCCTGCGAGGACAAAATGAGCATCCGCATCCGGGTGGACGGCCTGCTGCACGAGGTCATCGTGGTGCCCAAGGAGCTTGAAAACGCCGTGGTCTCCCGCCTCAAGATCATGGCCCGGATGGACATCGCCCAGCGGAACATCCCCCAGGACGGCCATGTGAACATCACGGTCCACGGCGAGACCATGGACCTTCGTGTCTCCACGCTGCCCACGGTCTACGGCGAGAAGGTGGTCATCCGTCTTCTGCGGAAAAACCCCGAGCTCATCAGTATGGAGGGCATCGGCCTGCAGGGGGAGAACTTAAAGCTCTTCCAGAAGCTCATCACCTCCACAAAGGAGGGCGCCATCCTCATGGTGGGCCCCACCGGCTCCGGCAAGACCTCCACCATGTACACCATCATCGACATGCTGAAGGATGAGACGCTGAACCTCATCTCCCTGGAGGACCCGGTGGAATTTTTCATGGACCAGGTCTGCCAGGTGCAGATCAACGAGCGGGCGGGCCTCACCTTCGCCAACGCCCTGCGCTCGGTGCTGCGCCAGGACCCGGACATCATCGCCGTGGGCGAGATACGGGACGGCGAGACGGCAGACATCGCCATGCGCTCGGCTATCACCGGCCACGTGGTGCTGTCCACCATCCACACCAACTCCGCCCTCGCGAGCCTGGACCGGCTTCTGAACATCGGCGTGGAGCCCTACGTGCTGGCGGGCGCCTTGAAGGGCATCATCTCCCAGCGGCTTTTGCGCCGCATATGCCCCGACTGCCGGGAAAAATACACCCCCACGGCCCAGGAACGGGAGTACATGGGCCTTTCCCCCGAGGGGGACGAGGTCTTCTACCGGGGCGCGGGGTGCGACTCCTGCTTCCACACCGGCTACCGGGGGCGCATAGCCGCCTTTGAGATATTGACCATCACCCCCGAATTCCGCCAGTCCATCTATTCCGGCGACCGCTCTGCCATGGCGGACGCCATGACCAACATGAACTTCCGCCCCATCATGGACAACTGCCGCGACCTGGTGCTCCAGGGCGTCACCTCCGTGGAGGAGGTCCGGCGCATCGTCGGCTGAGGAGGAGAACGTATTATGACGATGAACATCCGCGACCTGGTGGACCTGGCCCACAAGAGCCGGGCCAGCGACGTGCACCTGGTCTGCACCCTTCCCCCCCGCTTCCGCATCGACGGCACCCTGGTGGACGCCCCGGGCACCCAGCCCCTGCAGGACGCCGACTGCCGTCAGTACGCCCGGGAGCTCTGCGGGGACCACTATAACGAGCTTTTGAAGATCGGCGAGCTGGACTTCGCCCAGACCATCGCCGGGGTCCGCTGCCGCCTCAACGTATTCATGCAGCAGGGCCACTGCTCTGTGGCGCTGCGTTTGCTCAACGACCATATCCCCAAGATGGAGGAGCTGGGCCTGCCGGCCATCGCCCAGGAGTTTCCCGGCTACAGCCAGGGCATCGTGCTCATCACCGGCGAGACCGGTTCCGGCAAGTCCACCACCCTGGCCTCGGTCCTGGAGCGCATCAACGCCAGCCAGTCCAAGCACATCCTCACCCTGGAGGACCCGGTGGAATATGTCTACACGCCCAAGAAGTGCGTCATCAACCAGCGGGAGATCGGCCGGGACACCCAGAGCTTCGCGGCGGGCCTGCGGGCGGCGCTGCGTGAGGACCCGGACGTCATCCTCGTGGGCGAGATGCGGGACCTGGACACCATCGAGACGGCCCTCACCGCCGCGGAGACGGGCCACCTCGTCTTCGGCACGGTGCACACCAACTCCGCCGCCGACTCCATCGACCGCATCGTGGACGTGTTCCCCGCCGAGCGCCAGCAGCAGATAAGATTGCAGCTCTCCATGACCCTCCGGGCCGTGCTGAGCCAGCAGCTCCTGCCACGAAAATCCGGCAGCGGCCGTGTGCTGGCCTGCGAGGTCATGAAGGTGGACAGCGCCATCCGAAACCTCATCCGGGAGGGCAAGACCCCCCAGATCAACAACACCATCCAGACCACGGCCAGTCTGGGCAACATTCTCATGGACAAGACCCTGGCGAATCTGTATAACAAGGGCGACATCTCCCGGGAGGTATACGAATCCGCCCTCCGGGACCCCCTGGCGGCCAAGAACCAGGCGTCTGCCCCCTCCCCCAGCCGCTACCACTTCTGATGTTCCCCATCCTCTCGGAAAGGAGATGATGTACCTTGCCCTTCTACTACTACCAGGGCGCCTATTCCAACGGTGAGAAGGTCACCGGCACCGTGGAGGCCCCCACCCAGGCGGACGCCGTCGTGCTCATCCGCCAGAACTGCGACACCATATTGTCCGTCAAAGAGGTCCATACCCAGCAGAAGGCGAAGGACTTCACCCCCTTCAAAAAGGTGGACCCCAAGGCCCTCAGCATCGTCTGCCAGCAGTTCTCCATCATCTTAAAGGCCGGCCTGCCCCTGGTCCAGGCGGTGGACCTGGTGTCCGGCCAGTGCCAGGACAAGGTCCTGACGAAGATACTGAAGCAGGCCTCCGAGGACGTGTCCAACGGCTGGAGCCTCTCCTACAGCCTTCAGCGGCGGGCAAAGCTCCCCACCGCCTTCGTGGAGACCATCCGCTCCGGCGAGGAGACCGGCGACCTGTCCGGCGCCTTCGCCCGTATGAGCACCTACTACGCCCGCATGGCGAAGACGAAGAGCTCCGTCTCCGGCGCCATGATCTACCCCGCCTTCGTGCTTTTGGCGGCGGTGGTGGTGGTCGTCATCATCGTGACGGTAGCCGTGCCCTCCATGACCAGCTCCTTCGCCGGCATGGGCACGGAGCTGCCCCTCCCCACCCGCATCCTCATCGGCCTGTCCGACTTCATGCAGAAGTATATCCTGCACCTCATCGTAGGGATCGCGGCGGTGGCGCTGATGATATTCCTCTGGGGCCGCACCGGCTCCGGGCATATGACCCTCTCCAAGCTGCGCCTGCGTCTGCCCGTGCTGGGCCGCATCGCCCTCATGAGCGGCGCCAGCCAGTTCGCCCACACCATGTCCGCCATGATGGCGGCGGGCACGCCCATCCTCCAGTCCCTGGACGTGGCGGGCCGGAGCATGTCCAACTACTGCATGAGCCATGAGATACTGGCCACCATCCCCGGCGTGGAGTCGGGCAAATCCCTGGGCGAGTGCATGACCCAGGGAAAGCACCTGCCCCAGATGCTCATCCAGATGACCGCCGTGGGCGAGAGCACCGGCTCCATCGAGAGCATGCTGGGCATCATCGCGGAGTACTACGACAACGAGGTTGACACCGCCACGGCGAGAGCGCTTTCCATGCTGGAACCCATCATCATCGCCTTTCTGGCCGTCATCGTGGTGGTGCTCCTGCTGGCCATCTACCTGCCCATTTTTACGATGGAAAACGCGCTTATATAAACTACCACATAAAAAGGAGGAGAAAAACATGAAACGCAGAAACAACAAGGGCTTCACCCTCATCGAGATGCTCATCGTCGTGGGCATCATCGCCATCCTGGTGGCCGTCTCCATCCCCATGGTCAACAGCTCCCTGGAGAAGACCAGAGTAGCCACCGACATGGCCAACGAGCGGGCCGCCATCGCCGAATCTATGATCATGTATCTCAGCGGGGAGATGCACGGTTACGGAGGTAAACAAATGTACTATGATGCTGAGCATGGTACCATTGTTCCTGATGATGTGGATGTTGACCTAACACCATATGGACAGTGTTCAGGTCATAAAAATGGCGTCATTTGGATCATGGTCACTGAAGAAGGGACGCCATACCTCATGTGGGCCCATTACCAAACCGGCAAAAGCGTTGACAATCCTCACCCTGACCTTGAAGGCCACGATTTTATCGAATATTCGTCTAAAAGTCCCTGATCCGTTGAGTCCGCGGCGCGACCCGGCCGCGCTCATATATAAACTTCCATAAAGGAGGAACAAAAAAGCACATGCAGAAAATGAAGAGCAAGAAGGGCTTTACCCTCATCGAGATGCTCATCGTCGTGGGCATCATCGCCATCCTGGTGGCCGTGTCCATCCCCATGGTCAACAGCTCCCTGGAGAAGGCCCGCCGGGCCACCGATGCCGCCAACGAGCGCGCCGCCAAGGCCGAGTTCACCATCAAATACCTATCCGAAAATGACTTCCCGACAAGCACTGATAACACCAAAGCAACCCACGTATACGACGCGGCTTCCGGCGATCTCAAAACAGATGATTCTGTTGCAGCTTATGGCAAATCCGATGGCAAAACCACTATGGCCCTCTATGGCTGCGTTGATAAGGACGGCGGCGTTCACCTTACCTGGGGTAACGAAAAAACCAAACCTGAAAACGTGACTATAGCTAACAACCTCATCGGCATCGAAGTCGACAAGGCGCCCGCTGTCACTGGCTGATCCCCTGTCGCACACGTAACCGACACACATAACGCCCCGGGGCCCGATGGGTCTACGGCCCCGGACAACGGATACGACCCGGCTGGCGGCTTTATGCCGCCAGTCCGGGCCGGCCCTATTATTCGCCTTTGAGTCTCCGCCAAGGCGCTTGACGGAGCGTCAAGGGCAAAGGAAAGGATACCTTTTTTCATGGAGCATGTACACGACCACACCTTCTGGGAGATGGTCACCGAGACCCTGACCTACCCGGGCCTCCGCCCCCTGCTGGCCCTGTGGCTGGGGGTGCTGGGGGCGGTCATGGGCAGTTTCCTGGACTGCGCCGCCTCCCGCCGTGGCACCGGCCGCTCGGTCCTGAAAGGCCGCTCCCAGTGCGATTCCTGCGGCCATGTTCTCGCCGCCTGGGAGATGATACCCCTCTTAAGCTGGCCCCTCTTCCGGGGGACCTGCCGCCACTGCGGGGCCCACATCCCGGTGGAGTGCTGGCTGGCGGAAATAGCGGGCGCGGCCGCTTTCGCCGCATTGGCTCTCGCCATCGGCGGGTCCTGGGAGCTTCTCATGTGGCTCATTCTGGCGGCACTCTTATTGGAGCTTTCCCTCATCGACGCCCGGGAGCAGATCATCCCCGACGGGCTCCTCATCGCCGCGGCCGCGGTGCGGCTGGTCTTCTGGGCCATAGAGGGCTTCTCCCTCCCCGTCCTGGGGCAGATGGCCATCGGGGCGCTCTCCATCAGCGTGCCGCTGCTGCTCCTCTCCCTCCTGATGGACAAGGTCCTGGGCCGGGAGAGCATGGGCGGCGGGGACATCAAGCTCATGGCGGTGCTGGGGCTCTGGTTCCCCTGGCAGCAGATGATATTCCTGCTCCTGGCCTCCTGCCTGGTGGGCATTATAGGCGGGCTCATCACCGCGAAGCGGGGCAGGGCCTTCCCCTTCGGGCCCTACATCGCCCTGGGGGCGCTCATCACCCGCCTGGCGGGCGGCCCGGTCCTGGGCTGGTATCTGGGCCTTTTCTGAACGATTCATTGGAGGTGCTTTTATGGGCACAAAGCTGGGCTTTGACATAGGTAACAGCAGCGTGAAGATCGCCGCTGTCAGCGGCGGAAAGATCACCGTGCACCAGATACGCATGCCGGACAACATGATGACCGACGGCGAGATCGCCATGCCCAACGGCTTTTCCGACTTCCTCCGCCGGGAGATGAAGGCCCGGAAGATCAAGGGCAGGGAGTGCGCCCTGGTCTTCCCCGCCCGGCAGGCCATATGCCGCTTTCTCGCCATGCCCAGGATGACGAAGGAGCAGCTGGCCCTGAACCTGCCCTATGAATTCTCCGAGTTCGTGGAGAACGACCCGGACAAGTTCGTCTATGACTACGCCATGTGTGCCCCCGACGAGAGCGACGACGAGGAGCAGATGTATATGATGGCCGCGGCGGCCTCCAAGGACCGCATCACCCAGTATATCCGCATCTTCTCCGGCGCGGGGCTGAAGCTGAAGACCCTCCTGCCCGTGGAGATGAGCCTCATGCGCCTGGTGGCAGGCTACCGTGGCAGGGACCCGGAGAACCGGCCCCATGAGTACTGCTTCGTGAACCTGGGCCGGAACGCGATGGTCATCACCATCATCAAAAACGACCGCATCCGCGCCGCCCGGCAGATCGAGATGGGCTGCAATATCATCGACGACGCCATCGCCGATATGATGGGCGTGGACCCCTTCCTGGCCGGGACGTATAAGTACAACAACTTCCAGGGCGTGCTGGACACGCCCCAGTGCGCCGAGGCCTATCAGCGCCTCGCCGTGGAGATACAGCGGGTTTTGAACTTCTACCGCTTCAACTACCGGGACAGCGAGCTTTCCGGCATATACCTCCTGGGCGGCGGCGCCGCCATCCGCCAGCTCACCGACGTGGTAGAGGAGATGACGGAGATGCCCGCGCTGCCCCTCAACGAACTGATGAACGCCCCCGGCCTGGACCAGGCCAGCGCCGTCCAGGGCGCTCTGGCCATTGGCATGGCCATCGGCTGAAAGGAGGCGGAGTATGGCAAAGGAAAAGAAAGTGGTCCTGCCGGATAAGCGGACCATGAACCTCTATTATAAGCCGGACAAGACCACCCGCCCCGCCACCATCGCGCTGTACGTGCTGTTCGCGCTGTCGCTGCTGCTGGCCGCGGCCAAGTTCGGCGTGTATGACCTGCTGATGAAGCTGGACGAGACCCAGTCGGAACTTGCCCGCACCCAGGCCACCGAGCAGCAGTACGCCATGCAGCTCACCGACTACGACGACGTGCTGCACCAGTACCACCTCTATAACGCCACCGACGACGAGAAGAACACCACCGACCGCATGGAGATCCTGGACATGCTGGAAAGCCTCGTCCGCTCCCGGGCGGATGTGGTGAGCTACTCCATCGCCGGGCCCACCGTGTCCTTCCAAATGTCCGGTATCACCCTGGGCGAGTCCGCCGAGATCATCCGCTCTCTGCGGGAGAGCCCCCTGGTGGCCACCGCCAGCGTGAATACCGCCGCCACCGAGGGAAATGAGAACGCGGACCCAGACGACCCCAATATGCCCGTCACCGCGACGGTGACCATCACCCTGGCAAAGGAGGCGGGTATAAAATGAGAAGAACGCTCAGCCCCCGGGAGACCGCCCTTCTGATACTGCTCATCGTGCTGGCGCTGGGCAGCGCCTATTACATGTTCTTCTATATGCCCACCACCGAGCAGATCGACTTGACTCAGAACAGCATCTATACCACCCAGGACCTGATATCCGCTGACCAGCTCCGCCTGGCCCAGAAGCAGCAGATGCAGGAGGAGCTGGACGCCATCTTCGCCGCCGACCCGGACCCGGTGTCCATGGCCCCCTACGATAACAGCCGCAACGTGATGCACGAGCTGAACGCCATATTGGAAAACACCCAGGACTACTCCCTCTCCTTCGCCTCCGTGAACGTGGACAGCGACAGCGACGTAGTCCGGCGGAACATCTCCCTGACCTACACAAGCTCCGGCTACAGCGCCGCCCTGGATATCCTGCAAAAGCTCCATGACAGCCAGTACCGCTGCCTTCTGAATAATGTGAGCATCGCCCTGAAGCCCCGCTCCCATGAGGGCGGCTGGTGGTACAACGTGCTCATGGACTCCGTGGACAGCGTGCCCGATACGAACGCCACGGACGAGTACTCCGACGTGACCGTGACCGCCACCCTCACCTTCTTTGAGTACACCGACGGGACCGTAGAGCCCGGCGCCGACAACGCCGTGCAGTGGCAGGCGCCCACCCAGGAGACGACCTATACAGGCCCCGAGGTGCCCCACGTAGAAGAGGGCTATACCGGCTGGATGCAGAACCGGGACGGGCTATACTTCTACTTCCGGAACGGCCAGATGGTCGCCGACGAGTGGATCACCGGCGCCTATGGCCAGTGGTACTATATCCAGCTCAACGGCGTCATGGCCACCGGCTTCACCTACGTCAGCAACGCTTCCAGCTCCGGCTTCTTCTACTTCGCCGCCGAGGGCAATGACGTGGGCGCCATGCTCACCGGCTGGCAGACCATCAGCGAGGGCAACTCCGGCTGGTTCGAGACCGCCCATAACGGCCACTACGGCGCCTGCACCTATACCGACGCCTGGGGCGACTTCGTGAACTACCGCCCCGTGGTCTGACACAGAACAAAAATATCCCGGCCCGGTGAAAACCGGGTCGGGTATTTCTTATGTTTTGTGCGTCACAGGCCGTCGCCCTCCGCGATCTCCTTCAGATACTGGCCGTAGGCCGTCTTTTCCAGCGGCGCCGCCAGGCGCAGCAACTGTTCCCGGTCGATGAAGCCCTTCCGCCAGGCAATCTCCTCGATGCAGGATACGTAGAGGCCCTGCCGCTTCTGGATGATGTTCACGAACTGGGCAGCCTCCTGGAGCCCGTCGTATGTACCGGTGTCCAGCCACGCCATGCCCCGGAAGAACTTTACCGCGTGAAGCTGCCCCCGGCGCAGGTATTCCTGGTTCACCGCCGTGATCTCCAGCTCCCCCCTTGCGGAGGGCTTTATCGTTTTGGCGATGTCCACCACCTGGCTGTCGTAAAAGTAGAGCCCCGGCACCGCGTATTTGCTTTTGGGTCGCCTGGGCTTCTCCTCCAGGGAGAGCACCTTCCCGTCCTTATCGAACTCCACCACGCCGAAGTCAGATGGGTCGTGGACCGGATAGCCGAACACCACCGCCCCCTCCTTCACGTCCGTGGCCTTGCGCAGGAAGGAGGAAAAGCCGCTGCCGTAGAAGATGTTGTCTCCCAGTATCAGCGCCACCCGGTCCCCGGCGATGAACGGTTCGCCGATGATGAACGCCTCGGCCAGGCCGTTGGGCTTGTCCTGCTCGGCATAGGTGAAGCGCATGCCCAGCTGGGTCCCGTCCCCCAGTATCTCCTGAAAGGCGGGCAGGTCCCGGGGCGTGGAGATGATGAGCACCTCCCGTATCCCCGCCAGCATCAGCGTGGACAGCGGGTAGTAGATCATGGGCTTGTCATATATGGCCAGGGCCTGCTTTGATATGCCCTTGGTGATGGGGTACAGCCGGGTGCCATACCCGCCGGCTAAAATGATACCTTTCATGGGCAAGCAGCTCCCTCCGTTCCGCTCTTTCTCCGAGGTCTCCACAATGATACCCTATTTAGTAGGGGTTGTCAATCGCTGTACGCCCGTGAAAGCAATTGTGCAAGGGGCTTATCCCGGCCTGGCAAATAATGAGGTGTGATAGCGATAGCGGCAAAAAGCTAATAAAATCAATGGTTTTGCGGACAGCGGATAGACAGGG
>CANRKN010000004.1 GCA_947631215.1 uncultured Oscillospiraceae bacterium
GTCCGCCCGGTGAAGGGCGAGCTGAAGATATCAGAGTTCGAGCGGTTCCGGGGCGTGTACTGCGGGCTGTGCCATGAATTGGCCCGGCGGTACGGCTTCGCCGCCCGGTTTCTGGTGAACTACGACTTCACCTTCCTCGCCATGCTCCTGGCGCCGACCGGCCCGGCGAAGACCTGTCCCCGGCGGTGTGCGGCCCATCCCATCCAAAAGACCGTGTGCCTGGAAAGCTGCGAGAGCCTCTCTCTCGCGGCGGATATGACCGTCATACTTGGCTGGTGGAAGCTGGCGGATGGGGCGGAGGATAAAACTTTCCCCGTCTCCTTGGGCTATAGAGCCGCCTGCGGGGTATTGAAGAGAGCCTATAAAAAGGCGGCGGCCCGCCGGCCGGATTTCGCCGCTGCGACGGAGAAGAACTTGCATGCCCTGCAAGCACTGGAAAAGGCCAAATGCCCCAGCGTGGACGAGGCGGCGGACAAGTTCGCCCTGATCCTGCGGGCCGCCGGTGGGGCGGCGGAGGATGAGAAGACCGGGCGCATCCTCTCGGAGCTTCTCTACCACCTGGGCCGCATCATCTACATCCTGGACGCGGCGGACGACCTGGCAGAGGATATCCAAACGGACAGCTATAACCCCCTGCGGTACCGGTTTGAGCCCGTGGACGGAAGACTGACACCGGAGGATGAGAAGACCCTGCGGGCCAGCCTGCAGCTTTCCCACAACGCCCTGGCGGGGGCATACGCGCTGCTTTCGGAAAACATCTACGCGGGCATCCTTGCCAACACCATCTATCTCGGCCTTCCCGCGGCGGCGCAGGCGGTCTTTGCCGGGACATGGAAGACGAAAACGAAACTACAAAAAGAACGGAGCATATCATGAACGATCCTTACAGCGTATTGGGCGTGTCCCCCTCGGCCAGCGACGACGAGGTCAAGAGGGCATACCGGGACCTGGCCCGGAAGTACCATCCGGACAACTATCATGATAACCCCCTGGCGGACCTGGCCTCCGAGAAGATGAAGGAGATCAACGAGGCCTACGACGCCATAACCAAGAGCCGGGAGCAGGGCGGCGGAGGGTATTCCTACGGCGCGGGCGGCGCGGCCTATCAGTCCCAGCCAGGCCGTCAGAGCGCGGGCCAGACGGGCAGCTATGCCCAGATACGGGCCCTCATCAACGCCAATAACCTGGCCCAGGCCGAGGCCATGCTGAACGCCATCTCCACCCACGACGCGGAGTGGTATTACCTCATGGGCAGCGTCTATTGGCGCAAGGGCTGGATGGACCAGGCGGGACAGTTTTTCCGCACTGCCTCCACCATGGACCCGACCAACGTGGAATATAGAAACGCTGTCCAGTACATGAACCAAGGAGGCCAGGCCTATCGCCCCGCCGGCACGGGCATGGGCGACATGATGGGCGGCGACGCGGCCTGCAACCTGTGCCAGAACCTCATCTGCGCGGACTGCTGCTGTGAGATGGTCGGCGGCAACCTCATCCCCTGCATCGGCTGCCGGTGAGATGAAAAGCGGGACGAAACGGCTGGCGCGGCTGGCCATACTGACGGCTCTGGGCACGGTGCTGCTGGTGCTGGGCTCTGTCCTGCCCGCAGGGCGGCTGGCCTTGGTGGCCATCTCCAGCGTGCCGGTGTGCGTGGCGCTGATGATGTATGGGATCAGGTGGTCTCTTGGAGTGTTCGTGCTGACGGCGGCGCTGGGGGCGCTGCTGTTCCCCGGGGCGGCGGCCATCATGTATGTGGCCTTCTTCGGGTTTTATCCCATCGCCAAGAGCCTTTTTGAAAAGCTTCACAAGCTGTGGCAGGTGTGGGCCTGCAAGTTTGCCCTGTACACCTTCGCTTTCGTCATCTATTGGCTCCTGGCCCGGGCGCTGTTCTCCTTCACGGGCAAGGAACTCTCCTGGTACATACTCTACCCCCTGGGAGCGGTGGTGTTCTGGCTCTACGACCAGGCCTATTCCTCTCTCATCCGGTTTTATATCGTGAAGATCGCGAGGTACTTTGAATGATCAAGAGCATGACGGGCTACGGCGGCGCCAAGGACGAGGTGGAGGCCATCGCCGTGACGGCGGAGCTGAAGAGCGTCAATAACCGCTATTTGGACGTGTCCGTGCGTTTGCCCAAGAGCTGCCTGTTCGCCGAGGAGGCGGTGCGCTCTGCCGTGGCAAATGTCATCAGCCGCGGCAAGGTGGACGTTTTCATCACCGTGGACGCTTCCAAGGCGGAGGAGGCCGTCATCCAGGTGAACGAGAGCCTGGCGGCGGCGTATCTCAAGGCCGTGCGGGACACGGCGGAGAAGTTCGGCCTGGAGGGGGAGATAAGCGCCCTGAGCCTGGTGCGGTTCCCCGAGGTCCTGTCCACGGACAAGACCGACGCGGGCCGGGACGCGGTATCCAATGCCATCGTTCAGGTCCTTTCTCAGGCGCTGGAGGAATTCGACGCCATGCGCACCCGGGAGGGGGAGAAGCTCCGGGAGGATATTGAGGGAAAGCTCCGCACCCTGGAGGCCATGGTGGCGAAGATAGAGGAGCGCTCGCCCCAGACTGTGGCGGAGTACCGGGAAAAGCTCCTGGGCCGCATGCAGGAGGTGCTCTCGGACGCCGCGGTGGACGAGAGCCGCATTTTGCAGGAGGCCGCTATCTACGCCGACAAGGTGGCCGTGGACGAGGAGATGGTGCGCTTAAAAAGTCACATCGCCCAATTCAGGCTCCTGCTGGCCGCCGGCTCCCCTGCCGGGCGGAAGCTGGACTTCCTGGTGCAGGAGATGAACCGGGAGGCCAACACCACCGGCTCCAAGTGCGCCGACAGCGACATAGCCCGCACCGTCATCGACATGAAGGCAGAGCTGGAGAAGATCCGCGAGCAGATCCAGAACATGGAGTGAGCCGTCTATGGAGCTTGTAAGCATCGGATTTGGAAGCTTTGTGGCCCCGGGCAAGCTGGTGGCCGCGGTGGAGCCGGAGTCCAACCCCATCAAGCGGGTCATCTCCCAGGCCAGGGAGGCGGGCCGGCTCGTAGACGCCACCTACGGCCGGAAGACCGAGGCCGTGCTCATCATGGAAAGCGGCCACGTGATATTGGCGCCCGTATCCCCGGAGGAGCTGTCCGGGCGGATGGCGCAGGAGGGAGGCGCGGCCCATGGCTGAAAAGGGACTTCTGATCGTTATGTCCGGTCCCTCTGGGGCCGGCAAGAGCACCGTCATCGGGAAGCTGATGAAGAAGCGCAGCGACGTGCGCTTTTCTGTCTCCGCCACCACCCGGGACCCCCGTCCCGGGGAGGAGGACGGCGTCAACTACTTCTTCCGCACCCGGGAGGAGTTCCTCCGCATGATCGGCGAGGACGCCTTCCTGGAGCACGCGGAGTATGTGGGCAGCTTCTACGGCACGCCGGCGCGGCCCGTGGACGAGAGACTGGAGGAGGGCTGGAACGTGCTGCTGGACATCGAGGTCCAGGGCGCGGCCCAGGTCCTTCAAAAGCGGCCGGACGCCGTGAGCGTATTTTTGGCGCCGCCCAGCCTCGCGGAGCTGGAGCGCCGCCTCCGGGGCCGGGGCACCGACACGGAGGAGAAGATCGCCGGCCGCCTGGAGCGGGCCCGGCGGGAGTGCGCCCTCGCGAAAAACTACACCTACATCGTCGTCAACGACGACGCGGACAAGGCCGCCCGGGAGCTGGACGCCATCATCACGGCGGAGAGCTGCCGCAGCGGCCGTAAACTGGAATCTATGGCAAAAGGAGACTTGTTATCATGATGCTCTATCCCCCTGTAGCCGACCTGGTGGACAAGGTCGGCAGCCGTTACGCCCTCATCAACCTGGTGGCCAAGCGGGCCCGCTCCATCTCCGCCGAGGCGGAGAACTCCGGCGAGCCCCTGACGAAAAAACCTGTGTCCGCCGCCATCGACGAGGTATATACCGGAAAGCTCACCGTCAACAGCGATAGCGACGCCCCGTCCGGCGAGATGTGAGCCGGATATTCGGCGGAGGAAATAAGGACTCATGAGCGGCTTGACGGCCCGTGTCGCCGTGGCGGATGTGACCTACTGGGTGGACCGGCCCTATACCTACGCCGTGCCAGATAAGCTCGCGGATAAGGTGCGCCCCGGCGTGCGGGTGGCGGTGCCCTTCGGCGGCAGCCGTCCCCGGGAGGGGGTGGTGCTGGCCATGGGCGGCCAGACCGACAAGAGGCTCAAGAACATTCTTGAAGTGCTGGACGCCGAGCCCCTTTTGAGCGAGACCCAGCTGAAGCTGGCCATGTGGATGCGGGAGCGGTTTTTCTGCACCGTCATGGACGCGGTGCGGGCCATGCTCCCGGCGGGCCTTTGGTACGACGTGTGGCCCGTGTATCTGCTGGCTGCAGAGGCGGATGACGCCTATGCCGGGGCGAAGGGCGCCGGGGAGAAACTGGTGCTGGACGCGGTGACCGGCCACGGAGGCCGGTGCGAGCTGGCCGACATCGAGGCGGTGTTCGGCGCGAAAAATCCAGGGCCTGCTTTGGCCTCTCTTGTGAAGAAATGCGTGCTCCGTGCCGAGGCGGGGGCGTCCCGCCGGGCCGGCGACAAGACCATTTTACAGGCGGAGCTGGCCGTGAGCCCGGAAGAGGCCCTTCAAATCGCGGAGAAGAACAGCCGCGCCGTGCGCCAGGGCGCCGTGCTGCGGCTCCTGGCCGAACTGGGCCGGGCCAGCGTGGCGGATATATGCTACTTCACCGGCGCGGGCCGGGACGCGGTAAAGCGTCTGGCGGAGAAGGGCCTTGTGACCCTCTCCGACCATGAGGTATACCGCCGGCCGGACTACGGTACCTCCGCCCGGGAAAAGCCCCTGCCGGACTTGAATCCGGAGCAGCGCGCCGCCTTTGAGGGCATCCTGGCCCTGGCGGACAGCAAAGAGGCCAGGGCCGCGCTCCTGTTCGGCGTAACGGGCAGCGGCAAGACTACCATCTACCTGCATCTCATTGATGAGGTGCTGAAGCGGGGCCAGTCGGCCATATTCCTGGTGCCGGAGATCGCCCTAACGCCCCAGATGCTCCAGACCTTTTCCTCCCATTTTGGGGACAACATCGCGGTGCTCCACTCGTCCCTGTCCATGGGCGAGCGCTATGACGAATATAAGCGCATCCGCGCCGGGGCCGCCCGTGTGGTCATCGGCACCCGCAGCGCCATATTCGCGCCGGTGTCCGACCTGGGCGTCGTCATCCTGGACGAGGAGCAGGAGGACACCTATAAGTCGGAGAACAACCCCCGCTATCACGCCCGGGACGTGGCGAAATTCCTCTGCGCCCGGGCTAAGGCGCTGCTGGTGCTGGGAAGCGCCACGCCGGACGTGTGCAGCCGCTACTGGGCCCAGACGGGCAGGTATCATTTCTTCACGCTGCCCCACCGCTACAACGCTATGCAATTGCCACAGGTGCGCATCGCGGACATGAAGCAGGAGCTCCGGGCCGGCAACGGCGGCAGCATCTCCTCGCTTCTGCGGCGTGAAATTTCTGAAAACCTCGACCGGGGAGAGCAGTCCATCCTGTTTCTCAACCGGCGGGGCGCCAGCAAGCTGGTAGCCTGCGGCGTATGCGGGTATACTTATAAGTGCCCCAACTGCACCGCCAACATGACCTACCACAGCGTGGGCAACCGGCTCATGTGCCATTACTGCGGCCATACCCGGCGGCTGGACGCCGCCTGCCCCCAGTGCGGCGGAAAGCTGACCTTCACCGGCGCCGGGACTCAGAAGGTGGTGGAGGAGCTGGGAGAGCTTTTCCCCGACGTGCCTGTACTGCGCATGGACACGGACGCGGTGGCCCCGGTGGGGAGCCATCGGGCGCTGTTTGAGCAGTTCCGGGCCCAGCGCATCCCCATATTGGTGGGCACCCAGATGGTGACAAAGGGGCTCAACTTTGAGAACGTGACGCTGGTGGGCGTGCTGAACGCCGACCAGAGCCTCTACAACAGCGACTACCGGGCAGGGGAGCGGACCTTCTCCCTCATCACCCAGGTCATCGGCCGCAGCGGCCGGTTTGAAAAGCCGGGCCGGGCGGTGATCCAGACCTTCACCCCGGAAAACCAGATCATCCTCCAGGCCGCGCGGCAGGACTATGACGGGTTCTATGAGGGGGAGATCGGCCTTCGGAGCGTGACGGGCTCGCCGCCGTTTTCTGAAATGTATGAGATTATGGCCACCGGCGGCGACGAGAGCACGGTGCTTCGCTGCTGCGCCGACATCCGGGACGAGATGATGAGGCTCACCCGGGACATGCCCAATGCGAAGGTGCTGGGTCCCGCGCCGCTGCCCATCGCCAAGGTCATGGGCACCTGGCGCTACCGGGTGACGGTGTGCTGCCCGGCGTCCCGCCAGATACGGGCCGCGGTGGGCCGGGTGCTGATGCTGGCAAACGACGGAAAACGATACAGGGGCGTGTCCGTATACGCGGACTTCGACCCCCTGGACTGACAGGAGATAATTATGGCTCTTCGGAACATATTGAAACAGGGCGACGAGACCCTCACCAAGCGCTGCCGTCCCGTGACGGACTTCAATGAGCGCCTGCACACCCTCTTGGACGACATGGCCGAGACCATGACCAGCGCCAATGGGGTGGGCCTGGCCGCGCCCCAGGTGGGCATCCTCCGCCGGGCGGTGGTGGTCCTGGAGACCAACGTGCCGGAGGGGGAGCCGGAGCGTGTTATTGAATTGGTGAACCCGGAGATACTGGAGTCCTCCGGCGAGCAGGAGGGCCCGGAGGGGTGCCTCTCCGTGCCGGGGGATTACGGCATGGTGAAGCGGCCGGACTATGTGAAGGTGAGGGCCCAGGACCGGGACGGGAACTGGTTCGAGGCCGAGGGCGTGGGCCTGACGGCCCGGGCCTTCTGCCATGAGCTGGACCACCTGGATGGCCATATGTTCACAGAGCTTTGCGACCATATCCTCTCTGATGAGGAATTGGAGGCCTACTATGCCGCCCAGCGGGAGGAAGAGAACTGATGCGGATCGTGTTCATGGGCACGCCGGACTTTGCCGCCTGTTCGTTGGAAAAGCTGCTGGAAGAGGGCTTCGATGTAGTCGGCGTATTCTGCCAGCCGGATAAGCCCCGTGACCGGGGCCATAAGCTTCTGCCCTGCGCCGTGAAGCAGACGGCCCAGGCGGCGGGCATACCCGTATACCAGCCGGAGAAGCTGCGGGACGGCACGGCGCTGGCCATCTTGAAGGGCATTAAGCCGGACGTCATCGTGGTAGTGGCCTACGGGCGCATCATCCCCGAGGACATCCTGGCCCTGCCCCAATATGGCTGCATCAACGTCCACGGCTCACTTTTGCCCAAGTACCGGGGCAGCGCCCCCATCCAGCGGGCGGTACTGAGCGGCGAAGCCGTCACCGGCGTCACCACCATGTACCTCTCCGCCGGCATGGACGAGGGGGACATGATATACTCTGCCGAGACGGCCATCGGTGAGAGGGAGACCAGCGGCGAGCTTTTTGACAGGCTGGCCCCCATGGGCGCGGAGCTGCTGGTGAAAACCCTGCGGGATATCGGGGCCGGCACGGCGCCCCGCATCCCCCAGGACGGCAGCCAGGCCACCTACGCGCCGCCGCTTACAAAGGAAGAGTCTCCGGTGGACTGGACAAAGCCGGTCCAAATGGTCCTGAAGCACATCTACGGCATGCAGCCCTGGCCCTGCGCCACGGCGGAGCTGGGCGGCACGGCTTTCAAGCTCTTCGCCGGCGAGGCAACCGGCCGGCGGAGCGACAAGGCTCCCGGCGCGGTGGTATCCGCCGGGAAGGCGGGCGTCGAGGTGGTATGCGGCGGGGGAGAGACCCTGCTCGTCACCGAGCTGCAGGCCGCCGGCGGCAGGCGCATGGCCGCGGGGGTGTACCTGCTGGGCCACCCCATGGAGGTCCGGTAATGCCCCGGAGGACGGCCCTGGAGGCCCTGGAGCGCTTCCGGCGGGATTCCGCCTGGAGCCGGCAGGTCATGGACGTGCTGGGGGAGAAAAACCGCCTGGACAGCCGGGACAGAGCATTGGCGGCGCGGCTATTCTACGGCGTGCTGCAGAATATGGCCCTGTGCGACTTCTATATCTGCTACTACGCCAAGGGCAAACTGGAACCCAAGGTGCGGGACATCCTGCGCCTGGGCGCCTACCAGCTTCTCTTTATGGACAAGGTCCCGCCCCGGGCGGCGGTGGACGAGTCCGTGGCCCTGTGTAAGGCGCTGGGCTATGGCCGGGCGGCGGGTCTTGTGAACGCCGTCCTGCGGCGCATCGGGGAGAATAGGGACCATCTGCCGCCCATCCCCGGCGAGGGCACGGCGGACTATCTCTCTATCCGCTACAGCCACCCAAAGTGGCTGGTGGAGGAGCTCATGGCCCTGCGGGGCTATGAGGGGGCGGAGGCGGTCCTTGCCGCCGACAACGCCCCGCCGCCGGTGTATGTGCAGGTCAACACCTGTCGAACAACGGCGGAGGAACTGAAAGGCATGCTGGACCTCACGGAGGCATCTGCGGGCCTGGTGCTGGACAGGGCGGGGGACTTCACCGCCACGGAGGCATTTCAGAAGGGGCTATTCTATGTTCAGGACCCGGCGGCCCGCGCCGTGGCGGAGGCTGCGGAGCTCCGGCCCGGCATGAGGGTGCTGGACGCCTGCGCCGCGCCGGGGGGCAAGAGCTTTGCCGCCGCCGTCGCCATGGGCAATGTGGGTTCCGTTACGGCCCGGGACATCCTGGCAAAGAAGCTGTCCCTGGTGGCCCGGGGCGCGGCGCGCATGGGGCTTGACTGCATCCACTGTGAGCCGGGCGACGCCCGGGATATCGACGGCGGGGACTATGACGCCGTGTTCGCGGACTTGCCCTGCAGCGGCCTGGGCGTTATCCGCAAGAAGCCGGATATCCGCTACCGGGATCCCATAGAGCTGGACGCGCTGCCGGAGCTGCAGATGGAGCTGTTGGACAGCATCGCAACGGCGGTGCGGCCCGGCGGGAGGCTCATCTACTCCACCTGCACCTGGCGGGAGAGGGAGAACGGGGCCGTGGCGGAGGCGTTTTTGCAAAGCCACCCTCAATTCACCAAGACCCTGGAACGGACCTTCTGGCCGGACCGGGACGGAACGGACGGATTTTATCTATGCCGGATGGAGAGGTCAAACGGGATATAAAGGCCATGCTGCCGGCGGAGATCGCCGGAGCATTCGGCGAGCTTGGCCTGCCCGGCTACCGGGCGAAGCAGGTGTTCCGCTGGCTGGGCCGGGGCGCTGCGTCCTTTGAGGAGATGAGCGACCTCTCCAAAGACCTCCGGCAGAAGCTGGACGGGCTTTTCACCATCCCCAGCCTCACCATGCTGCGCCGGCAGGTGTCCGCCCAGGACGGCACGGAGAAATTCCTCTGGAAGCTGCCCGACGGGGAGAGCGTGGAGACGGTGTTCATGCGCTACAGGCACGGCAACACGGTGTGCATCTCCTCCCAGGTGGGCTGCCGCATGGGCTGCGCCTTCTGCGCCAGCACCATCGGCGGGAAGGTCCGGGACCTGACGGCGTCGGAGATGCTGGACGAGGTCATCCGCACCGGCCTCGCCGCCGGGGACAGGGTGGACGGCGTCGTGCTCATGGGCATCGGCGAGCCCCTGGACAACTACGATAACGTCATGCGGTTTCTCCAGCTTGTGAACGACCCGGAGGGGGTCAATATCGGCATGCGGCATATATCGCTCTCCACCTGCGGACTGGTGGAGGCGATTGACAAACTGGCCGCGGCCCGGTTACAATTGACCCTGTCCGTATCCCTGCACGCGCCGGACGACGAGACCCGCTCCAAGCTCATGCCAATCAATGAGAAATACGGCGTGGACGCGCTGTACGCCGCCTGCCGCCGGTATTTTGACGTCACGGGCCGGCGCATCTCCTTTGAATACGCTATGGTGAAGGACGTGAACGACACCCCCCGCCACGCGGATATGCTCATAAAACGCCTGGGCGGGACCGGGTCCCATATAAATCTCATTCGCCTGAACTATGTGTCCGAGCGGGGCCTGCAGCCCTCCTCGGAGCAGACCGTCCACAGGTTCGTAAAGCGCCTGGAGGACGGCGGCGTCACCGTTACCGTCAGGCGGCGGCTGGGCAGCGACATCGACGCGGCCTGCGGCCAGCTTCGCCGGGGACAGATGAGGAAGAAATGAACTACTTTGGATTGAGCGACAAAGGGCAATACCGGGCGGAGAACCAGGACTGCTTCGACCTGAAGGCCGTGGCCGGCGGCGTGCTGGCCGTCGTGTGCGACGGCATGGGCGGCGCGGCGGGCGGCCTGATGGCCAGCGACCTGGCGGCTGGCCGGTTCTCGGCCTTTGCCCGGGCGGCCCTGGAGGCCTCCGACGGGGAGGACCCGGCGGACGCCCTCCGGCAGGCCACCGACGCCGCCAACCGAAAGGTGTTCCGCTATGCTGCCCATATGGACGAGTACTCCGGTATGGGCACCACCCTGGTGGCCGGGTACTGGCAGGGCGGCACGGCCTATTTCGTGAACGTGGGCGACAGCCGGGCCTACCGCATCGCCAAGGACGGTATTTTGCAGATAACGAAGGACCACTCCCTGGTCCAGCAGATGATAGACAGGGGGGAGATCACCCCCGCTCAGGGTCGGACCCATCCCCGACGAAACATCATTACCCGGGCGGTGGGCAGCGAGCGGTTCGTCTCCTGCGACGAATATGCCCTCCCCATCCGGGAGGGAGACCGGTTCCTGCTCTGCTCCGACGGGCTCACCAACGCCCTGGAGGAGGCGGAGATGCACCGGGTCCTGCTGGCGGAGGCCAGCGCCGAGGACGCCTGCCGGAAGCTGGTGGACGAGGCCATCGCCGGCGGGGCGAGGGACAATGTGACTGCGATCGTGATCTATGCTGAGAAAGGTGGCGCCGTATAATGGAAAATAAGGTCAATTGGCGTCTTGGAAAGGTGCTGGACGGCCGGTACGAGATCGTGTCCGTGGTGGGCATGGGCGGTATGGCCGTGGTATACCAGGCCTACGACCTGGAAAAGAAGCGGGACGTGGCCGTGAAGGTGCTGCGGGACGACGTATCCGTGGACGCGGACAGCCGCCGCCAATTCCGCAAGGAATACGAGGCCGTAGAGAAGCTGAGCCACCCCAACATCCGCGCCGTCTACGACGTGGTGTCCTCCGGCGACACGGAGTATATCGTGATGGAGTATGTAGACGGCATCAACCTGAAGCAGTATATGAAGGGCAAGGGCGTCCTCTCCTGGCAGGAGGTGCTCCATTTCTCCACTCAGATCACCCGCGCCCTGAGCCACGCCCACAGCCGGGGCATCATCCACATGGACATCAAGCCCCAGAACATCATGCTGCCCAAGGACGGCACGGTGAAGATCGCCGACTTCGGCATCGCCCAGATGGACGAGGCCGACCCCAACGACGCCGAGGAGGCCCTGGGGAGCATCCACTATATCTCCCCGGAACAGGCCCGGGGCGGCACCGTGGACGCCCGCAGCGACATCTATTCCCTGGGCGTGGTCATGTACGAGATGCTCACGGGCAGGCTGCCCTTCGACGGCAAGACCGTGGAGGAGGTGGCTGTGCAGCAGGTCTCCTCGCTGCCCGACGCCCCCAGCGACCTCAATAACGACGTCCCGGAGGAGCTGGAGCAGATCACCCTCCGGGCCATGCAGCCGGAGCCGGACGATAGGTACGCCACCGCCGCCGACATGCTGGCGGACCTGGAGGATTTCCGCCGGTCCCGCAACGGCACTGCCGCGGCCCAGACCGTCCCGCAGATCCGGGACGAGGTCCATGTCATCAGCAAAAACGTGCCCCGCATCAGCAAGACAGGGGAGCTGTCCAAGGAGGGCTACGCCCGCCGCCGGGCCCGTGCCGCCAGCGTCAGCATGCTGTCCGGGTTCGTGATCGTGGCCGCCTTCGCCCTGGCCCTGTTCGTGTTCGTGTGGCAGTACTGGCTTGCGGATATCTTCCGGGACGCGGAGCGCATCTCCGTGGCCACCTTCGAGGGACTGAAATATGACGACATCATGCTGGACGAGGGCATGAGGGAGCTGTATAACTTCAAAGTCATCTACCAGGCGGATTCCAACCATGACCAGGGCATGGTCATCGACCAGGAACCCGACGCCGGCACCAGCCGCATGGTCACTTCCGACGGCATCGATGTGACACTGACGGTGAGCTCCGGTGTGCAGCTGGTCACCATCCCCGAGGACATCGTCAACGCCCCCTATACCAATGTGCAGGTCCGGCTCCAGGCCAAGGAGCTGAATGTCAATATCGTCCTGGAGGAGTCCGGTTCCGTCACGGAAAACTATGTTATTAGCTCCGAGCCCGCACCCGGCGCCTCCGTGGCCAGCGGCAGCACCGTGACGCTGCATGTCAGCGCCGGTCCCGCGGCCAGCTATACCACCGTGCCCAACGTCAGGGACCTGACGAAGGAGGCGGCGCTGCTCATGCTCCAGCGGGAGGGCCTCATCTGCGGCGAGAACGAGCTGTCCTATGTCAGTTCCAACGACTGCGAGCCCGGCCGGGTCATGTGGCAGAGCTATTCCCCCGGCGCTACGGTCATCCAGGGCACCCAGGTCTATCTGCAGATCAGCACGGGCCCGGCCGTGACGGCCCAGCCCGCTCAGCCCACCCAGTCCCAGCAGGAGGCGGCTCCCGCGCCGGAGGGCTGAGCTTGCGGGAGGGCATCATCATGCGCGCCCTCAGCGGCTTTTACTATGTCCGCTGCGGGTCGGACCTGGTCCAATGCCGGGCCAAAGGGCGCTTCCGTAAGGAGGGCCTGACGCCCCTGGTGGGGGACAGGGTGAAGATAGAGGACAGCGCCGACGGCACCGGCACGGTGGCGGAGATACTGCCCCGGAAAAACGCCTTTTCCCGCCCGGCCATGGCCAACATCGACTATCTCGTGATGGTAGTCTCGGCGGCCATCCCGGTGACGGACCCTTATCTCATCGACCGGATAACGGTAAAGTGCGAAAAAGAGGGCTGCGGTGTCCTGCTGGCCGTGAACAAATGCGACCTGGACCCGGCGGAGGAACTGCGAGGGATATACGCCGGCACCGGCTACGGGGTCTATCCCGTCAGCGCCGTGACGGGCCAGGGCGTGGGCGCCCTCAGGGCCGCCATGGCGGGGAAGACCTGCTGCTTCACCGGCAACTCCGGCGTGGGCAAGAGCAGCCTCATAAACGTCCTGGCGCCCGGCCTCGCCATCCCCACGGCGGAGGTGAGCCAAAAGCTTGGCCGGGGAAAGCACACCACCCGTCATGTGGAGCTTTTTGACATCGGCGGCGGCACCCTCTTGGGAGACACCCCCGGGTTTGCCTCCTTTGAGGACGATACGGATAAACCAATCCTGCCTGAGGACCTTGCGGGCCTGTTCCCGGAGTTCCGGCCCTTTGCCGACAGATGCCGCTTCGACGACTGCACCCACCGGGCCGAGCCCGGCTGCGCCGTCCGGGAGGCGGTGGGGCAGACCATCCACCCCAGCCGCCATGGTTCTTACCTGCGCCTCTATGAAGAGGCGGCCCGGCTGGACCGCTGGGAGATAGAAAAGTGAACATACGACGCCTCCCGTCCATAGGATGGACGGGAGGCGGTCTTTATGAGAAGAAGAGGCCGGGGCGGCGGCGCGCTTTGCTGCTGCGCGGTGATCGTGGGCACGCTCATTCTGGTTACGCTGATGATGCCCAACTGGCTGTGGTGGCTGCTGGGAGTGCTGCTGCTGGCCTGGGGCTGCCGGGGGATGTTCCTGGGCTGACATATATGGAGCAGGACGCGCATATCCTTGCCATAGAAAATTTTGGCAAGGAGCGATTTTGTATGGATACGGCCCTCAGAAAGGATATATATGACCAGCTCGTCCCCGTGTGGTCCGGCTGCTTCAGCCGGGACTTCACCGCGGAGAGCATCGTGCCCGACGCCATGCCGGACATGGCCAGCGTGGTGGACGCGGACAGCGTCATCACCCTGCGCAGCAAGGAGACGGAGACGGGATGCCTCACCCTGGGCGCTTCGGTGAGCGTGTCGGTGCTGTATACGCCGGAGAACGGCGGGCCGCTGCAGAGCCTGGCGGTGGTGGTACCCGTGGAGATGCGCTCCGACGCCCCTGGGACGGACGGGGACTGCCGGACTGTGGCCCGGCTCCGGGTCCGGGCGCTGGACGCGCGGATGGTCAACTCCCGGAAGCTCTCTGTGCGGGTGGACGTGGACTGCGAGGCCTGCGTCTACCAGAGGAAATGCGTGGAGCTGCCCTCGGGTCTGGCTGAAGAGAACAAGTGCGTGCATGTGCTCACCAGGACGGCGCCCATGGTGACGGTGGCGGACGTGCGGGAAAAGACCTTCGTGATCACCGACGGCTATCAGCTGCCAACCGGCAGCGCCGGCGTGGAGCGCATATTGAGCCAGCGGGTGGACGCGGCGGTGGAGGACGTGAAGTTTGTCCCCGGGAAGGTCATCTTCCGTGGCAAGGTCCGCTCCGGGCTCATCTTCGCCTGCCGGGACGGGCAGATATTCGCAGGGCGGTACGAGACGGAGTTTTCTCAGATCATGGAGGTGGAGCCCCAGGAGGGGGACGTGACGCCGGAGGTGGCGCTCATGTTCACAGGGGCCTATTTCGACCTGCCCGAGCGGCAGGATGAGGAGGGCCGGGTGGCGGCAGAGCTGCACCTGGCGGCCCAGGCCACCTGCCGGGTGACAGGGGAGGCTTCCTATATCGCGGACCTTTACAGCAACCGGACCTGTCTGGAGCCCTGCCGGGAGCAGATACCCCTTTCCTGCGCCGTGAAGAGCCTCTCCATGCGTCAGTCCGTCACGGGCTCGGCGGAGCTCATGGGCGCGGCGGGTGATGTGCTGTGCCTCTCCGCAACCGTAGGCACGACCGCAGTGGAGGGCAATACCGTCAAGGCGAATCTGAACGTGCGGGCCATCCTGCGGCAGGAGGACGGGGGATACACCTGTGTCCGATGCCGTCTGGCGGCGGAGTTCACTACGGACATCGGCCCCGACGCGGAGCTGCAGGGCATATGCGTCACCGCGGCGGACGTGTTCTGCGCCCCGGCGGGGGCGAGTCTTGACGTGCGGGCCACGCTGCAGATGGAGGCCACGGCCGTGACAAAGACCGCCATCGCCGCCGTGACGGCGGTGGAGGAGGACCCGGACGCCTGGGCGGCCATGTCCCCCGCGCCCTCCATCACCCTGGTCCGGGTGGAGCCGGGGGCGGACATGTGGGCCCTGGCGCGGAAATACCGCTCCACCGTGGAGGCCATCGCCGCCGCCAACGCCGGAAAGGAGACGGGACTGCTGCTCATCCCCAAAGCGAGATAGTTTTGGTTGATATTAGAGAGAAATTGTGCTACAATGACCTGTAAAGTGATCATACAGGGGGATAACACCATGTCCGGACATTCCAAGTGGCACAACATACAGAAAACGAAAGGCGCCGCCGACGCGAAGCGCGCCCAGGCCTTCACCAAGATCGCCCGCGAGATCATCGTGGCGGTGAAGGAGGGGGGCAGCGGCGACCCGAAGAACAATATGCGCCTGGCCGCCGTCATCACCAAGGCCAAGGCCGCCAATATGCCCAACGACAACATCAAGCGGACCATCGACAAGGCCCTGGGCAGCGGCGACACCTCCAGCTTCGAGTCTGTCACCTATGAGGGCTACGGCCCCAGCGGTGTGGCCATCATCGTGGAGGCCATGACCGACAACCGCAACCGCACCGCCAGCGACGTGCGCCACACCTTCGATAAATATAACGGCAACATGGGCCCCGCCAACTGCGTGAGCTGGTCCTTCGACCGCAAGGGCGTTATTGTTGTTGACAACGAGGACGGCGACCTGGACGAGGATACCGTGCTGATGGACGCCATGGAGGCCGGCGCCGCCGATATGGAGGCCGAAGAGGGCGTGTTCACCCTCTACACCGCGCCGGCGGACGTCACCGCCGTGGCGGAGTACATGACTGCCCACGGTTATAAGCTGGACTCTGCCCAGGAGGAGATGGTCCCCCAGAACTACGTCACCCTGACGGCGGAAGGCGACCGGAAGAACATGCAGAAGATGCTGGACGTGTTCGAGGACAACGAGGACGTGCAGAACGTCTGGCACAACTGGGACAATCCCGACGAGTAACAAGTAAAAGGTACCGAGTTTTCTGAATGGCCGCGGGCATGAGCCGAAAGGCTGTGCGTGAGGAAAGTCCGGGCTCCATAGGGCAAGGATAACGGGTAACGCCCGCCGATGGCGACATCAGGACGAGTGCAACAGAAACAAACCGCCGCGCCTCACGCGGTAAGGGTGGAAAGGCGGTGTAAGAGACCACCCGGCGCCCTGGCGACAGAGCGCTGCTGTAAACTCTATCCGGAGCAACACCGTGGAGGGGAACATAGGCCGGCCCGGCCTCCCCGGGGAGGTGGCTTGAGCGTGACGGCAACGTCCCGCCTAGATAGATGGCCATTTTTAACAGAATCCGGCTTACAGGAAAACTCATTTTATCAAAGAGACAGGACTTGTGTCCTGTCTCTTTGTAGTTATTCGTTTCTTGTGCGGTACCAGATATTGTATTATAATGCTTATGATCGTGAGGTGTGACCATGACGCTGAAAGAATATCTCGCCTCTTTGAAAGGAAAGCATGTGTCCGTGGTGGGCGCGGGGCTTTCAAACCGTCCCCTGGTGAAGATGCTTGCTGATGCAGGTATCGATACCACCGTTTATGATAAGTCCGACGCCGCCGGTCTGGGGGCGTTTTATGAGGATATGAGCGCCCGCGGCGTGAAGTTCCATTTGGGCGAGGGGTATCTTGAAGGCCTTTCCGGTGACGTCATCTTCCGCAGCCCCAGCGTCCTGCCCTTCCGGCCGGAGCTTGCCCGGGCGGCGGAGAAGGGCGCCCTCATCACCAGCGAGATGGAGGTGTTCATGTCCCTCTGTCCCTGCCCCATCCTCGCGGTGACGGGCTCCGACGGCAAGACCACCACCACGACCCTTATTGCCAAAATGCTGGAGGCCTCCGGGCGGAAGGTGTGGCTGGGGGGCAACATAGGCCATCCGCTGCTCGCGGAGACGGACAGCATCGGCCTCCATGACGCGGCGGTGCTGGAGCTGAGTTCCTTCCAGCTGCACAGCATGATGTGCGCCCCCGACGTGGCCGTCATCACCAACATGGCCCCCAACCACTTGGATATCCATAAGGACTATGCCGACTATATCGAGGCCAAAAAGCAGATATTCAAGCACCAGCGCCAGAACGCGAAGCTTGTCCTCAACCGCGACAACGCCGTCACGGCGGCCTGCGCCGAAGAGGCCAACAGCTTCGTGTGGTGGTTCAGCCGGAAGGAGCCGGCGTCGCCCGGCGTATACCTCCGGCCCGACGGGATGATCTGCGCCGCGGTGAATGGGGAGGAAACGGAGATACTGCCCGCGGCGGGGATCCGTATACCCGGCGTGCACAATGTGGAGAACATGATGACCGCCTTCGCCGCGGTGTGGGGCCTGGCGGACATAGACGCCATGCGCGCTGTCGCCCGGACCTTCACCGGCGTGGCCCACCGGCTGGAGACCGTGCGGGTCTATAAGGGCGTGACCTATATAAACGACTCCATCGCCTCCAGCCCGGACCGTACCCTGGCGGGCCTTGCCTGCTTTGACGAGAAGCTGATCCTCATCGCCGGGGGGAAGGATAAGGGCGTTCCCTTCGACAGCCTGGGACCGGCCATCTGCCAACACGTGAAGAAGCTGTACCTGACCGGCCTCACGGCGGGGAAGATAAAAGACGCGGTGCTGAACGCCCCTGCATACGTCCCCGGCGCGCCGGAGATATTGGAGATAGAGGACTTTACCGAGACGGTGAAGGCGGCTGCCGCCGCGGCCCAGCCCGGGGACACGGTGCTCATGAGCCCGGCCAGCACGTCCTTTGACCGCTTTAGGAACTTTGAGGAACGGGGGGACCTGTTCCGCCGGATCGTGGAGGAGCTTTAAGTAAGACATGGAACTGAAGGAACTGACGAAATGCCTGTCGGGCCTGTCCGGCCCCTCGGGCTTTGAGGAGCCGGTGTATGAATATATCGCCTCCTACCTGCACCACGCGGCGGACGAGGTCCGCACGGACGCGCTGGGCAACATGATCGCCATCAAGCGCTGCGGAAAGCCGGGGGCCAAGCTGGTCCTGCTGGACGCCCATATGGACGAGATCGGCCTCATCGTCACCGGCGCGAAGGACGGCTTTTTGTCCTTTGGCATGCTGGGCGGGGTGGACCAGCGGATGCTGCCCGCCCGGGAGGTGAGGGTGCTGTCCGACCCACCGCTCTTTGGCGTCATCGACACTATGCCGCCCCATGTGCTCACGGCGGAGCAGATGGACAAGTCCATCGACCCGGACAAGCTCTATATCGACGTGGGCCTTTCCCAGGCCGAGGCCGTGAAGGCCGCGCCTCCGGGCACGCCGGTAGTGTACGCCGCCTCCTGCGACGAGCTGGGGGAGGGGCAGCTTTGCGGCAAAGCGCTGGACGACCGGGCCTGCGCCGCCGTCATCATGAAGGCCTTTGAGCGCCTGGCGGAGAAGGACCTCAATGTGGACCTCTGCTGCCTCGTCAGCACCCAGGAGGAGGTGGGTCACCGGGGCGCCGCCGTGGCGGCCTACGGCCTGGAGCCGGACGTGGCCATCGTGGTGGATGTGACCCATGGCCGGACCCCCGACGGCCCGGAGACCCTGACCGACTGCGGCAAGGGCGGCGCCATCGGCATAGGCCCCAATACCAACCGGGCCCTTGCCATGGAGCTCATGGCCCTGGCGGAGGAAAAGGGCATACCCTATCAGCCGGAGGCAGTGCCCGGCGGCAACAGCGGCACCAACGCCCACGCGATACAAATAGCCAAAACCGGCGTGGTCACGGCGCTGGTATCCCTGCCGCTGAAATACATGCACACGCCGGTGGAAGTGGTGAGCCTGGCTGATATGCAGGCCATCGTGGACCTGATCGCGGCCTATGTGGAAGGCATGGAGGGTTAAGAGATGCTGGATACGTTGGAAACTCTGTGCTGCCTGGAGGGCGTGACCGGGGGTGAGGACGAGGTCCGGGACTACATCCTGGAGCGGGCCATGCCTCATGCCGACGAGATATGCACCGATGCCCTGGGCAATTTAATGGTGTTTAAAAAGGGCGCCGTGACGCCCGCCAAGCGCGTCATGCTCTGCGCCCACATGGACGAGGTGGGCCTCATCGTCACCCGCGTCACCGACGAGGGATATCTGCGCTTCAGCCAGGCCGGCGGCCTGGACAGGCGCGTCATCCTGGGCAAGAAGGTCTTTGTGGGCCCGGGCCGGGTCCTGGGCGTGGTGGGGTCCAAGGCCGTGCACATGACCACGGCAGAGCAGCGCAAGAAGCTGCCCGAGATGCGGGATATGTATATCGACATCGGCGCGGCGAGTAAAGAAGAGGCGGAGAAACTGGTCCATATCGGCGACCTGGCCGCCTTTGACGACACCGTGGTCCGCTTCGGCGACGGCTTCATCAAGGCCAAGGCCATCGACGACCGGGTGGGCTGCGCCGCCATGCTCAAGCTCATCGAGAGCGACATCCCCTGCGACTGCTGGTTCGCCTTCACCGTCCAGGAGGAGGTTGGCACCCGGGGCGCTACGGTGGCGGCGAAGAGCATAAAGCCCGACGTGGCCCTTATCCTGGAGGGCACCACTGCGGCGGACATCCCCGGCGCGGAGGGCGCCGAACGGGTGTGCGAGCTGGGAAAGGGCATTGTGATCCCCTTCATGGACCGGGGCACCATCTACGACAAGACGCTCTTTAAGACTCTTACCCGTCTGGCGGAGGAGAACGAGGTGCCCTGGCAGACGAAGACGAAGATATCCGGCGGCACCGATGCCTCCGCCGTGCAGAGGAGCGAGGCGGGCGTGGCCGTGGCGGCGGTGTCCGTCCCGGTGCGGAACATCCACTCGCCGGCCTGTGTGGCGAAGTGCGCCGAGTGCGAGGACCAGCTGCGCATGGCGCGGCTTTTTCTGGCGGAAATGGCAAAATGAGGTCATAAAAGCGCGAAAAGCGGCATAGGCTCCCCATAAGGGGGTGGTCATATGCCGCGAAGACGCTGGCCCCGGCGCAGAGGAACGAGCCCGGCAGTCCGCCGGGCGGCCCTGGGCATTTTTATCCTTATACTGGCGGCCCTGGCTGGGTCGTTCGGTGTCACGCTCCGGCGCATGGTGACGGACTATGCCGTCTCTGCCGCCAGGGATGAGGTGGTGACGAAGGTGAACGCCATCGTCCAGGACGTGATGGCTGACCCGGGCTTTGCCGCAAAGCCCCTGGTGGACCTGGAACGGGGCGAAAACGGCGCCGTCACGGCTATCGCCGCCAACGCCGCCGCCATCAACGCCCTGGCCGCGGAGGTGCTCAGCCGGGCCGTTGAGGCCACGGAGCAGGAGGCCATCCGCATTGAGATACCGGTGATGAACCTGCTGGGCAGCGCGCTTTTCATGAACCACGGCCCCTCCGTGGGCGTGGACGTGACCATGCTCTCGTCCAGCACGGCGGGCTTTCGCAGTGAGCTTTCCAGCGCCGGCATCAACCAGACCCGCCACCAGATATTCCTGGACCTGGACGTGCAGCTTTCCTTCCTCATGCCCTGGCGGGGCATGGAGACGAGCGTGCAGACGGAGATACTGGTATCGGAGACCGTAATCGTGGGCCAGGTGCCCGGCAGCTATATGAACTGGGAGAGATGACAGATGGAACCGACGATAGAAGCCTATAACGAGCTGGTGGAAAAGCTCTTGGCGCTGTCCGTGGCCTATTACGACAACGACGCGCCGCTGGTGTCGGATTTTGAGTACGACCGGATGAACAATGAGCTCAAGCGCCTGGAGGCGGAGCATCCGGAGTGGATACGGCCCGACTCGCCCACCCAGCATGTGGGCGGCCATGTCAGCGAGGCCTTCGCTCCCGTGGCCCATGAGGTGCCCCTGGAGAGTCTCCAGGACGTGTTCTCCTTCGAGGAGGTGGCCGCCTTCGTGGAGCGGATGGACGCATCCGTGTCCGCGGCCCACGACTACGTGGCGGAGCCCAAGATCGACGGCCTCTCCGTGGCGGTGGAGTACCATGACGGCGTCTTTTTCCGGGGTGCGACCCGGGGAAACGGCGAGGTGGGGGAGGATGTGACGGAAAATCTCCGCACCATCCGCTCTCTTCCCAAAAAGCTCAAAAATGCCCCTGCCCGGCTCATCGTCCGGGGCGAGGTATACATGTCCCACGACACATTCAACACCCTCAACGCCCGCCGGGAGGTGACGGGGGAGCCGCCCCTTGCCAACCCCCGCAACGCCGCCGCCGGCTCCCTGCGCCAGCAGGACCCGGCCGTGTGCGCCGAGCGGATGCTGGACGTGATCTTTTTCAACATCCAGCTCTCTGAGGGACGGAGCTTTCAAAACCACTTTGAGACCCTGGAGGCCATGGGGGAGATGGGCCTGCCCGTGGTGGCCCACACCCTCTGCCATACGCCCAAGGAGTGCACCGACGCCATCACGGCCATCGGCGAGAGCCGGGAGGGGTACCCCTTCGACATCGACGGGGCCGTCATCAAGCTCAACGACCTTGCCCAGCGCCAAACCCTGGGCAGCACGGCAAAATACCCCCGCTGGGCCGTTGCCTACAAATACCCACCGGAGAAGAAGCCGAGTAAAGTGGTGGATATCCTGGTCCAGGTGGGCCGCACAGGCGTGCTGACGCCGAAGGCGGTCATCGAGCCCATCCGCCTGGCCGGCACCACCGTCACCAACGCCACCCTGCACAATCAGGACTTCATCGAAAACATGGGCGTGAACATAGGGGACACGGTGCTGGTGCAGAAGGCGGGGGAGATCATCCCAGAGGTGCTGGAGGTCGTAAAGAAGGACAGCGAGGGATTCTTCCGGCTTCCCGCGGTGTGCCCTGTATGCGGCGCGCCGGCGGAACGGGACGAGGACGGCGCCGCCATCCGCTGCACCGGCGCGGAGTGCCCGGCCCAGCGGCTTCGGAACATCGTCCACTTCGCCTCCAAGGACGCCATGGATATCGACGGCCTTGGCCCCGCGGTGGTGGAGTCCCTGGACAAGGCGGGGCTCATAAAGACCCCTGCGGAGCTCTACGCCCTGGACGCCCAGTCCGTGGCCACGGCGGAGCGGATGGGGAAGAAGTCCGCGGAAAATCTTATCCATAACCTGGAGGAGAGCAAGAGCCGGGGCCTTGCAAGGCTTCTCTGCGCCTTTGGTATCCGGCAGGTGGGCGCCAAGGCGGCCAAGGTCCTGGCCCGGCGCTTCGCCACCCTGGACGAGCTCATGACGGCCTCCGAGGAGGAGCTTACCAACATCGGCGATGTGGGGCCCATCACCGCCCGGTACATCGTCCGATGGTTTGGAAGCCCCCAGAGCCAACACCAGGTCGAGCTACTGCGCGAGGCTGGCGTCAGCTTTGAAAGCCGGGAGGAAATCGCGGACACCCGCTTTGCGGGCAAAACCTTCGTTCTCACGGGAGCGCTGGTGCGGTTCACCCGCTCAGAGGCGGAGGAGATCATCGAGCGCTTCGGCGGCAAGGCCTCCGGCTCCGTCTCCAAAAAGACCTCCTATGTGCTTGCGGGAGCCGATCCCGGCTCCAAGCTCACCAAGGCCCAGAGCCTGGGGGTGCCGGTGATATCGGAGGAAGAATTTCTGCAAATGATCGAGGAGTAACCTATAATGGCGCAATTGAAACCCCGGCAGGATTCCAGCCGCATGGGGGAAATGCCGGAGGGACGGCTGCTTTTGACCATCGCCGTGCCCATGATGCTCTCCATGCTGGTGCAGGCCCTATATAATATTGTTGACAGCGTATACGTATCCCGGGTATCGGAGGACTGCCTGTCCGCCCTGAGCCTGGCGTTCCCGGCGCAGAACATCATGATCGGTCTCGGCACCGGCACCGGCGTGGGCGTGAGCACGCTGGTATCCCGCGCCCTGGGAAGCCGGGATGAGAAGCTTGCCAGCCGCACGGCGGGCACGGCCGTCGCATTGAGCCTGTGCTGCTGGCTCCTGATGGCCCTCTTTGGCATATTCGGCGCGGACGCTTTCATCCGCTCCCAGACGAGTATTGAGAGCATCCGGGCCTATACGGATTCTTACCTTCGCATCGTGACCATCGGCTCCACATTTGTGTATCTGGAGATATGCGCCGAGCGGCTCCTCCAGTCCACAGGCCTCACGACCCTCTCCATGTGGACCCAGATGGTGGGCGCTATCACCAACATCATCCTTGACCCCTTCTTCATCTACGGCTGGTGCGGCCTGCCCGCCATGGGCACCGCCGGCGCGGCCATCGCCACGGTCATAGGCCAGGCCGTGGGCGCGGGGGTGGGCTTTCTGTTCCACTTTAAGAAGAACAAGGAGCTGCCGATACACTTCAGCGACATACGCCTGCCCTGGGGCATCGTGAGGGACATATACCGCATTGGCTTCCCGTCCATCCTGATGGTGGGCATCGGCTCCATCACCAACTATCTCATGAACATCATCCTCATCGGCTTCACCTCCACGGCGGTGGCGGTCTATGGGGCCTATTTCAAGATCCAGAGCTTCTTCTTCATGCCCGTGTTCGGCCTGAACAACGGCATCATCCCCATCATCGGCTACAACTACGGCGCCCGGAAGAAGGAGCGCATCTATCGCACCATCCGCTACGGCGTGCTGTATGCGTCGTTCTTCATGGTACTGGGCCTTATCTGCTTTCAGGTGTTCCCCAAGTTCTTCCTGGGGATATTCAGCCCCTCGGAGACCATGCTGGCCATCGGCGTGCCCGCCCTGCGGCGCATCAGCCTGAGCTTCCTGCTGGCGGGCTTCTGCATCGTGGCGGGCTCCGCTTGCCAGGCCCTGGACAAGAGCCTTTACTCCTTCTTCGTTTCCGTCCTGCGGCAGATCGTGGCCCTGATCCCGGCGGCGTGGCTATTGAGCCTCACCGGCAATGTGGACAACGTATGGTGGTGTTTCCCCATAGCGGAGCTCATGAGCCTCATCGCCAGCGCCTTCTTCCTGCGCAAGGCTCTGAAGGACATGGAAAAGAAGCTGGCGGCAGCATAAAGCGCGATAAGAAATAACGATACCGGCTGGGAGACCCCAGCCGGTATCGTTATTTGCAAATAAACTGTCTTATGTATCAGCGTCGAGAGGAAAGACCTTGGCAACGAATTTATAATAATTGCCTTTGTAATCGACATCCGGGAGGCTTATGAGCAGAACGGCGTCTCCGATGACGTCTCCGTCTTTGACATTGTCTCCATAATAATCGCGGTCTGTCAGGGACATATATTGGTATTCCAAACCGTCAAATAAAAAGCGCACCTTAGGTTTATGCTCCTGCTCTTTTTGGATCGTCAGGTCGGTCACCCTCACAAGCTCCAGGGAGCGTTCGGGATTATCGGGAAGAAAATCCTCCGAAACGCTGGAGCTCTTGGTATTGAAAACTTTCCCAAACCTTCTGATCTTGTCGGCGCACATGTCAAGGGCCTCGCTTTGCTTGAGCGTCCTTACACACTCCCAATGCTTGCTTGGATCAATGAGCCAGTTTTCAGGCTGATGCTTTATGGGATCAGGGCGTTCCACCGGAACGCGGACCAGATCGAGGGGCTGGCACACATAGCCGTCAGCACATGCCATATCCTCGTCTTTCAGCGCACCGTGTGACTCCTCATCGGCAGAGACGAACCGGATATAGCTCTTGTCACTGCACAGGACGCCACCAACACAGGAGCCTCCGTTCTTTGCCGATTTAGCAAGAAGTACAGCCTCGACCATCTCGCTCATACCAATTGTCCTCCGATCATATATATTTTTTCTTATCAAATATGGAAGATCTCAATGCTGGGGTCCGCGTCCTTTATCAGCTCTGCCAGCAGCCGCCGATGACAATGCTCGGGGGTAGGTTCGCTGCACAGAAGCAATACTCTCTCATACGTTCCGAAATCTTTAAGAAAGCGCTGAGCGGCCTGCCTGTTTTCCATCAGGGGGAGGAATTTCTCAACATATCCGTCCCAGCCATAGGAGCCCTTCTTGTAGCCGTCCAGTATTTCCTTCGTGGGGGCAAGGTCCTCCCTGTGGCTGTATTCGCAGGCGCATATCTCACGCAGGAAGAAAGCCAAGTCGTCGCCCTTCGTAAAGCCGGCAAGCTGGGAACGGTTGTTGAGGCGGATATCCACCAGCATCTCGATTTGGTGCTCACGGATGGCTCCGAAAAAACGCTCGGCCGATTTTTTTGTGAAGCCCATGGTATACAGTTTCATTCGTTTTCCTCTCCGATACGATAACCGATGACGGCATTTTGCTGTCGGTAAGCCTCGGCGAGCAAAGCAGACTCGTCATTTTCTTCTTCAAAAATGCTGTTTTGCCCCCGGTCCGGAAAATACTTGTCCAGAAGCCGCTCGTCCAGTTCTTCCTGGGTCTCAGTCTTTCCGTTTGGAAGGATGTGTATGACCCGGACCCCTTGCTTTGCAAACTCATGGGTCACCAGGATTGCCCGGTGGCATGTCATGGGATCTTTTTCCGCGCACATAAAAGCGAACACGTAGCCCATATCCATGCCGGCGAAGATCTTTTCCATGCCCTCTTTGAACTGGGGCGACACGGCAAACTTCCCAAAGTCCAGATGCCCGTTGGTATAGAATCTTGTGTCCTCCTGCCTTGCGCCGAATTCCCGCGCATAGCTGCGGTATATTATATGGCTGTGCTTCAGCGTATCAGACAGATTCTCCTTGTTGTAATTTGTAAAGTACCCGGAGCGGGGCACAGAGCGTACATCCACCAGCGCGGTAACGCCATGCTCTTTCAGCGCGTCAAGAAACCCGGGCATGGAAAAGCCCGAGTAGCCGATGGAATATATGGTTTTCAAACGCACATCACTCCCTGTGCCCGGCGATAGCCTCAGGCCTCGCAGCTATAGGATCACGGCAAGACATATATGAGAATAACTTATCTCATATTATACAGGCTGTATTATTTGTTGTCAATCTTATAGCACAACAAAACGCCCCCTTTGCATAGTATGGCATGCAAAGGGGGAAATTTTTTTGTCCGATAAAGATACTTGCACCTACAAAGAGGGCCCCTTGCCCTCCTGCGCACCGCTGGCCGTGCCCATGCTGGCCGCACAGCAGCGCAGCGAACCCGCCTATGAGAGCGTGGACGCCCTGACCAAGGGTACGCTCTTTCCCGGGCTGGACCTGCCCTTTATGGATTACGTGGCCAAAGGCCCTGTGGAGGCTTCGCCGCTGACGGAGCTGATGGCCCTGGACTTCGTATGCCAGGAGCTGGCGCTGTACCTAGATACCCATCCGGGCGACGCCGAGGCCTTCAAGAAGTGGAAGAGCTTCGTCGCTCTCGCCAGGGAGGGCCGCAGGCGCTATAACGAGATGTGCGGCCCCGTCCAGCGCGGCGACACAGCCATGTTCGACGCCTGGGTCTGGCCCGAGGACCCCTGGCCCTGGAACGGCAGAAAGGCAGGTAAGAAATAATGTTCGTATATGAGAAGAAGCTGCAATACCCCGTCAATATCAAAACGCCCAACCCAGCCATGGCGAAGTATATCATCAGCCAGTACGGCGGCCCTGACGGCGAACTGAGCGCGTCATTGCGCTATCTGAGTCAGCGGTATTCCATGCCGTACCCCGAGCTGAAGGCCGTTTTGACGGACATCGGCGTAGAGGAGCTGGGCCATTTGGAAATGGTGGGCACCATCGTCCACCAGCTCACCCGGAACATGACCGTGGAGCAGCTGGAGAAGCAGGGCTTCCAGGACTACTTCGTGGACCACACCGCCGGCGTATACGCCCAGGCGGCCTCCGGCTTCCCGTACTCCGCCGCGACTTTCCAGGTGAAGGGCGACGTGATCGCGGACCTGGCTGAGGACATGGGCGCAGAGCAGAAGGCCCGTGTGACCTACGACAACATCCTGCGCATGTGCGACGACCCGGACGTGATCGACGTCATCCGGTTCCTGCGGGAGAGGGAGGTGGTCCACTTCCAGCGCTTCGGCGAGGCCATGGGCATCGCCACTGCCAAGATGGACCAGCACAACGTCTACGCCGTGAACCCCGCGTTCGACAAGATGAAGTGACGACAACAAGGCCGGCCGGGAAGATCCCGGCCGGTCATCTTTACAGGTCTATATGGGCGGCGGGCCGGCCCTTGTAGAGGGCCGCCAGCCGCTTTGCTTTTTCCACGTTCCACTCGCCCAGCTGAAAGACGATGGTCTTGCCGGTCTCCTCCGGCCCATCGGCGTAGGAGACCACGAGATAGCGGGTAAAGGTGCGCAGGGTCTTGCGCCGCACCCATAGAAGCCTTGGCACGAACTGCTTTTCCACTTCCTTTTGGGTCAGGACGGACAGGGCCCGTATCTTCTCGTCCGGCAGGTCGAACACCTGGTTCATGGCGCTGATAGAAAGCCGGTCCGGGAAGCTCTCCACCCGGCACTTTACGCCCTCCGCCAGAGGGAGGCCAGCGGCATGGCGGAAGGCGGCGGCATAGATGGGCTTTCCGGGCTTTGGGGCCTTTTTCTTATGAAAGAGGCAGAAGATAGCCTCGCCCGTGAGCAGCACGCCGATACCGGCCAAAATGGCCGCCAGATCGTCGTTCACGCCCATATAGCTCACCGCGAGAACGAGGCACGCAAGCCCCGCGATGAGGCTCAAAACGGCCAGCGCCCTGAGGGCTTTACGCATCCCGTCACCTCCTTGCATACCGGAAAACAGACCGGCTGGGGGATACCCAGCCGGTCATAAGTTCATTTTTAAGCCTGGACCTTCTTCAGCTTCGCGTACCGGGGCAGGGAGCACTCGGTGGGGCGCTCGGGCTCGCCCTGGATGAGGGGCAGCACATAGTCGATGAAGTCCTTGGTCACGTTGTTGTGCTCAGGGGTGATCCACTCCAGAGGCACCTTCTTCTCCGCATTGGCCACGGCGGTAAGGGGGAGGAGGATGTACTTGCAGACGTAATTGCCGTCAGCGTCCTTGTCCCGCTCAAAGGCCACCATCTTGCCGGTCTCGCCGGCCACGGCGGCCTCCACGGCCTTGCGGCCCGCCATCTCGGCCTCCTCCAGGTCGGTCTTGGAGGCCAAGTGGGCACCGCAGCGCTGGAGCAGGCTCAGCTCGATGGGGCGGACCTTGGCGCCGGTGCGCTCCTTGACCATCTCAGCCAGGCGGGAGGCAAGACCGCCAAGCTGGGCATGGCCGAAGCCGTCGGTGGAGCTGGTCTTGGCCTGGGAGACGAAGGTGCCGTCGGCGAAGTGCAGGCCCTCGGACACGGCCACCAGGCAGTTTTTCTTCTCGTTGTATATGCGCTCCACATCGTTCAGGAACGCGTCCATATCGAAGTCCACCTCGGGCAGATACACCAGGTCGGGGCCGGAGCCGAAGTAGGTAGCGAGAGCGGCGGAGCCGGCCAGCCATCCCGCGTGGCGGCCCATGATCTCGATGATGGTCACCTGGCCGGTGGGGTAGACCTTGCCGTCCTTGCTCACTTCCATGGCGCTGGTGGCGATGTACTTGGCCGCGGAGGCGAAGCCGGGGCAGTGGTCGGTGCCGAACAGGTCGTTGTCGATGGTCTTGGGGATGCCCATGACATGGCAGTCCCAGCCGGACTTGGACATATAGCGGCTTATCTTGTCGCAGGTATCCATGGAGTCGTTGCCGCCGTTATAGAAGAAGTAGCGGACGTTGTGCTTTTTGAACACCTCCAGGATGCGCTTATAGTCGGTGTCGTCCACGTCGGGGTCGGCCAGCTTATAGCGGCAGGAGCCCAGCTCGGAGGACGGGGTGTTCTTCAGATACGCCAGCTCCTGGGGGTCCTCCTTGCCCATATCGTAGAGCTTGTCGGCCAGAACGCCGGTGATGCCGTGGTCGGCGCCCAGCACCTGGGTGATCTCCTCCGCTTCCAGAGCGGCGCTGATGGCGCCGTATGCGCTGGCGTTGATGACGGAAGTGGGCCCGCCGGACTGCCCGATGATGCAGGCGCCTGTAAGTTTATCTGCCATGTGTTTTTCCTCCAAAATAAATAAGTTTTGGTTGATTATAGCATAAATGTGCGGTAAAATAAAGAGTATGGAAAAATAAAGTAAAGGAGTCTTTTCTTATGCCTCTGGTAACTTCCACCGAAATGTTCAAGAAGGCCTATGACGGCGGCTACGCCGTCGGCGCTTTCAACGTCAACAACATGGAGATCCTCCAGGCCATCACCGAGGCCTGCCGCGAGGAGCACGCTCCCGTGATCCTGCAGGTGTCCAAGGGCGCCCGCGCCTATGCCAACCACACCTATCTGGTGAAGCTGGTGGAGGCCGCCGTCATCGAGTGCCCGGAGATCCCCATCGTGCTGCATCTGGACCACGGCCCCGACTTCGAGACCTGCAAGGCCTGCATCGACGGCGGCTTCACCTCCGTCATGATCGACGCCTCCTCCAAGCCCTTCGCCGAGAACATAGAGATCACCAAGAAGGTGGTCGAGTATGCCCATGACCACGGCGTGGTCGTGGAGGCTGAGCTGGGCACCCTGGCCGGCGTGGAGGACGAGGTAAAGGTCTCCGCCGAGGATTCCTCCTATACCCACCCCGAAGAGGTGGAGGAGTTCGTGACGAAGACCGGCTGCGACAGCCTGGCCATCGCCATCGGCACCAGCCACGGCGCCTATAAGTTCACTGCCGCCCAGTGCACCCGCAATGCCCAGGGCATCCTTGTGCCGCCTCCTCTGCGCTTCGACGTGCTGGAAGAGGTCTCCAAGCGCCTGCCCGGCTTCCCCATCGTGCTGCACGGCTCTTCCTCCGTGCCCCAGAACTACGTAAAGATGATCAACGACCACGGCGGCAAGATGCCCGACGCCATCGGCATCCCCGAGGATGAGTTGCGCAAGGCGGCCACCAGCAGCGTCTGCAAGATCAACATCGACTCCGACCTGCGGCTGACCATGACCGGCACCATCCGCCAGTTCTTCGACGAGCATCCCGACAAGTTCGACCCCCGCGAGTACCTGAAGCCTGCCCGCGCCAACATCAAGGAGCTGGTCCGCCACAAGCTGATCGACGTGCTTGGCTGCGCCGGCAAGGCCTGAGGCATAAATGGGCTTTATACGGGAGATAAAACAAGCCGCCGACGGCCACGGCCATGACTGCACCTGCGACGAGTGCATGGCTGAGCATCACCACGAGCATCACGGCTTCGACACCGTGATGGTCTGGCGCCTCGTCACCGCCGCCGCCTTTTTCCTGGGCGGCGTGGCGACGGAGCACTCCATCCCCTGGCTGAGCATCACCCTGAACGTGCTGGCTATCCTCTGCGCGGGCTACGACGTGTTCATCCGCGCGGCGGCCAATATCATCAAAAAGCGTCTTTTCGACGAGAGCCTCCTGATGAGCGTGGTGGCCATCGCATCGGTCATCATCAAGGAGGCCAGCGAGGGCGCCTCGGTGATGATCCTCTACCAGCTGGGCGAGCTGTTCCAGGGCTATGCCGTGGCGAAGGTGCGTCAGAACATCGAGGGCCTCATGGAGAACCGCTCTCCCGAGGCCAGCGCTGTTCTGGCCGATGTGCGCTCCGATAAGGGGCCCAAGGGCCGCACGGAGGAGTTTATCACCCATTTTGCCCGCATCTATACGCCGGTGGTATTGGGCATCGCGGTCGTCATCGCCGCGGTGTCCCCGCTGGCGCTGCACACCACCGTGACCGAGGGCATATACCGCGCCCTCGTGCTCATGGTCATCGCCTGCCCCTGCGCCATTGTCATCTCCGTGCCCCTGAGCTATTTCGCGGGCATCGGCGGGGCGACGAGGCAGGGTATCCTCTTCAAAAACACCTGCGCCATGGACGACGTGGCCCGGGCCAAGGCCGTGGTCTTCGACAAGACTGGCGCGCTGGAAGGGGAGGGCCTTCGGGTCACCTCCGTCAAGAGCGAGCGCATGGACGCGGACGTGTTTTTGCGCATCGCAGCCCATGCCTGCGCCTACGCCGAGGGCCCCTATGCCGAGGCCATCAAGGCGGCCTACAAGGGCGTCATCTACATCGAGCTCATCCAGAGCTTCCAGCCCCGGACAGGCGCCTTTGGCGTCACCGTGGAGGTGGACGGGGTGCAGATCATCCTGGGCCCCTTGGATATGCTCCAGGGCGCCGGCGTGGAGCCGGGAGAGGACAGGCTCAATGAAAACTGCGTATACATGGCCATCAACGGCCAGTACGCCGGCCGCATCGTGTTCGGCAGCGTGGCGAAGCCCGACGCCCAAGGCACGGTGACGGTGCTCTCCTGGGACAAGGACCGGCAGATCGCCATGCTCACCGACGACAGCCCCGCCGCCGCGGAGAAATTCGCCCGGCAGGTGGGCATCGGGGAGTTCTACCCCGACTGCCCGCCCTCGGAGAAGGTGGCGGTGGTGAAGGAGATACAAAACCGCCAAATCAAACGCGGCACCCTCATCTTCGTGGGCGACGCGGAGACAAGCAGCGAGTGCATCCGCCAGGCGGACGTGGGCGTGAGTCTTCATGGCGCCACCTCCGACGCGGCCATTCAGGCGGCGGATGTGGTCATCATGGGCGCGGCGCCGTCGAAAGTCGTCACCGCCCTGGACGCGGCCAAGCACACCCGCTCCATCGTCTGGCAGAACATCGTCTTTGCCTTGGCTTTCAAGGCTATCATCCTGGTGCTGGACATGTTCGGCACCTGCCCGCTGTGGCTGGCGGTGTTCGCGGATGTGGGCGTGGCGCTCTTGGCCGTGCTCAACTCCCTGCGGGCCTTCGTCATGCGGGAGCCCGTGATACCAAAAGAGGAATAAAATGGAAGCGCCCCGGACCGCCGGGGCGCTTTTCCTGTCCGAATTAAGAGAATCTTAATAGATTGCCCCTTTTTTCTTTTTGTAACTTGTGTTACTATTCGTGGGAAGGAGGCGAGCGAGAAAAGTGTACACCGTATTGATCTGCGACGACGACCGGGATATCCGCCGGGCGCTTCATATATATCTCACCGGGGCAGGCTACCGCGTTCTGGAGGCCGTCAACGGCCGGGAGGCTCTGGAGACGGTGGACAGGGAGGAGGTACACCTCATTCTCCTGGACATCATGATGCCGGAGCTGGACGGGGTGAGCGCCCTGACGCTCCTGCGGGAGCGGAGCGACAACATCCCCGTGATCCTGCTCACCGCCAAGAGCGAGGACAGCGACAAGATCATGGGCCTGGAGCTGGGAGCCGACGACTACGTGACCAAGCCCTTCAACGCCCAGGAGGTCATCGCCCGAGTGAAGGCCCTGCTGCGCCGGTATATGCGCATGGGCCAGCGGGAGGAGAAGCCCTCCGTCCTGACCCTGGGCGGCATCGAGATGGACGACGACACCAAGACCGTCACCGTGGACGGGGACGAGATCACCATCACGCCCAAGGAGTACGATATTTTGAAGTTCTTCCTGGAGAACCCCGGCAAGGTGTTCTCCAGCCGGGAGATATACCGCCGGGTATGGCAGGACACGCCCATGGGGGCGGAGGGGACGGTGGCCGTCCATATCCGCCACCTGCGGGAGAAGGTGGAGATCGACCCTGCCGAGCCCCGGTATTTGAAGGTTGTCTGGGGAAAGGGCTATAAGATCGAGGGGTGACGGGATGAGAACGCTCATGCGTGAGATGTGGTTCCGCGCGCTGATGATGCTCATCTACTGCCTGTGCGTGGCGGCGGGGGCCATCAGCCTGAACCTCTATAACTTCGCCCTGCAGGATGGCTGGTACAGGGAACAGGGGGAGATGGACTTTGAGGACAGCCGCCTGTGCTCCCAATACGTCTGGCTCTGCCTCAACTCTGTGGAGCAGAACCTTCGGTGGCTGGAGGACCCCACCAGCGATACCCTGGGCGGCTACGGCGGTAAGGCATTCTCCTATAAGATCATAGACGAGACGGACGATAACGCCGTCACCGTGGATACCACCTCCGACAAGTCCCGCTTCGTGACCTACACTTCTGTGTTTCTGTCAGACCCAGAGGAGGAAGCGGAGGAGCCGGCGGGGGAATATTATGCGCCAGCCTCGGAGACGGACACGGCGCAGGTGAAAATAGCCCAGGAAGAGGAGGTGCCCGGCCATTCCTACCGGATAGAGGGCTACGTGAACCTGCCGGTGGAGCCCTACGACGGCTGCTACCGGGAGTATTACATCTTTGAACATCTGTACGCCTTCAAGGACTATTACCTGCCCATCTGGATACCCTCCATCATCCTGGCGGTGGTGCTGTTCGTATTCAGCATGGTGGCCGCGGTCCAGGAGGGCCGCCAGGGCAAGACTACTTTAACGGGCCATATTCCCTTCGACGTGGCGGTGCTGGTTTTGTACCTTGGCCTTGCCTGGGCCAAGACCGCTTTTTATGAACTTCCCGAGGTCTATGACGCCATGTCGATGGTGGGGGTAAATTCCCACACGGTGGACCTTATATGCTCCCTGTGGATGCTGCTGTTGTGCGGCGTCATCGCGGCCAATCAGCTGGCCAACGGCTCTTTCGGTCAGCGGCTTTTGGTACGGCGGCTGGTGCGAAAAGTGCCGGCGCCGGTGCTGGTGCTGGGTATATTGGGCGGTCATGTGCTGCTCATGCTGCTTATACTGGCCGTGGACGCTTTCCACAACGCCTGGTTCATTTTGATCCTGTTCGGCTTTGACGCGGTGCTGGTGCCCTGCATCCTCCGGTGGTACGTGGAGGAAAAGCGCATCAGGGACGCCGCCGAGGCCCTGGCGGCGGGGGATCTGAACTACAAGGTGAACACCAACAAGCTCCACATGGTCTGGAAGGACCTGGGACAGGACCTGGGCCGCATCGGCGACGGCATGGCCCTGGCCGTGGAGGAGCAGATGCGCTCCGAGCGGATGAAGACCGAGCTCATCACCAACGTGAGCCACGATTTGAAAACGCCGCTGACCAGCATCATCAACTATATTGAGCTATTGAAGGACGATTCCCTGCCGGAGGAGACGCGCAGGGAGTACCTGGACGTGCTGGACCGGCAGGGGGCGAAGCTCAAGAAGCTCACGGAGGACGTGGTGGAGGCCTCCAAGGCCGTCAGCGGCGCGGTGACCGTGAACGCGGAGCTATTCGACGTGCGGGAGCTTTTGCAGCAGTCGGTAGGGGAGTACAGCGAGCGGCTGGCCGCCGCGGGATTAGAGCCTATCCTGCACACCCCGGAGCAGGAGACCTATATCATGGCCGACGCCCGGCTGTTGGGCCGGGTGCTGGATAATTTCATCACAAACGTTCTCAAATACGCCCAGCAGGGCACACGGGCCTATTTTGACCTGACAGTGGGGGAAGAGCAGACTTCCATTGCCGTGAAGAACGTGTCCCGTGAGGCCCTGGATATCCCCGCCGAGGAGCTGATGGAGCGCTTCGTCCGGGGCGACAGCTCCCGGAGCACCGAGGGCAGCGGCCTCGGCCTCTCCATCGCCCGGAGCCTCACGGAGCTCGTGGGCGGGGAGATGGTCCTAACGCTGGACGGGGACCTATTCAAGGTAGAGGTATCTTTCCCCAACGCCGCCCCGCCGGCGCAGTTGGCGGAGCCAAAGAGCCTGCCGGAAGAGACAAAAACGGAATAAAAGACCGCACCCTTTTTAGGGTGCGGTTTTGCTTCGTCACGAAATAGGCCGGATGGGGTGCCGGATAACGGTCTTCCACTTCTCAGGGGCGACCCTTCTGGCGTCGGACATATATATTTCGTGGTGCAGCCGGTGCCCGTTCATGTCGTTGACATACCCGTTCTGCGCAAGATATTCGTCCATCCGCACCACCGTCGCGGGCTCATCGTCGAAAGCGCCCAAGTGCATGATCTGAACGCAGAGGCCCTCGTCCACCGTCAAAAACTCCGCGCCGGAGCAGTCCAGCTTTTTCTTTTTGGCCGCCGTCTCCACGGCCCAGTCAAAGTCCGCCTTCGTGATAAAGTCGGGCAGCCGGATGACGGATATCCAGCGGAAGGAGGCCTTGTCGGCGTAGTTTATGCCGCCTTCTCCGTCCTGCTCCCAGAAGCCCTCCAGGGGCGGCACCACGTACTCGTAGAACCCCTCGATCCTGTGGTCGGTCTTATAGCTCATTTTCAGCGTATAGGCCACCGCGTACAGCACGCCGATGGCTTGCTGATACGCGCCGCCCTCCTCGTTGGGGTCGCCCTGGCCCCGCACCGCGATATAGTTCGCCCGGGGGACATTTACGATCTCCGGTACGTTTCCGGGCATATAGAACTCTTTATATTCCTTCTTGAAATCAAACGCCATGGCTGCCTCCCTCACGCTCCCGTGCTGCCGAAGCCGCCAGCGCCCCGGTCCGTCTCGTCAAGACTGTCCACCTGTTCCAGTTCCGGGGTCAGGATGGGGAGGATGACCAGCTGGATGAGCTTTTGCCCCGCCCCGATGGTCACGTCCTCGTCTCCCTGGTTATAGAGCTTCACCACGATGGGGCCGGTGTAGCCCTCGTCGATGACGCCCTCGCCCAGGATGTTCTTTTTCACGTTCAGGCCGCTCTTGCTCTTAAGCATGCCAACGGTTCTCTCCGGCAGGGACACATGCACCCCTGTGTCCACCACGGCGCTGCCACGGGCGGGGATGACAACGGTCCGGGGGGCGTACAGGTCCAGTCCCGCGTCAGTGGGATGGGCCCGGGTGGGCAGGATGGCGCCGGGGTCGAGCATCACTTTCATGGTCAGAATTCCTCACTTATGGGGGTCAGTATACTGGGCGCCAGCAAAAACAGGTTGTTGTCCGTGGAGAAGTTGCTGACGCTGTAGAGCACCAGTATCATGTCAAAGTCGTTGTCCAGGGCGTACTGATAAAGGCTGTCCCGGTAATAACGCAGGTCCATCAGGTCCACCCGGGAGAAGTTCTTCAGGAGGAACGGCGCCAGGCTGTCGGAATAGGAGTCCCGGACGATCAGCAGACGGGGTCCCTCATGGCCTGTTTCGATGCTGCGCAGGGGGGAGACGCCTCCCAGGAACATGGAGTACTTGTCCTTCACGTCCAGGAAGGAGGTGTCATAGAGCGGCCCTTCTGTGACGTTGGCGCCCTCATAGCTCAGTACCTTAATGGACCCGTTGTCCGGCACGAAGGTCTCCATCTCGTCGGGCTTTACCCATGCAAAGCCGGAGGAGGAGTATGTGGTGCCGTAGAATGCGTCGGAGACAACTTGGCGCTGGTAATCGGACAGGGAGGGGGCGGGCAGGCCCATGGCCGCGCACAGCGCCTCATAGCCGTAATAGGCCCCCAAGCTGGTCCAGTGGTGGTCCGTGCGGTAGAAGATATACTCATCGGAATGTTCCCGCAGGGCGGAGGAGAGGTCGATATTGATGGCTTCGCTCTCGCCGTAGGCCCGGTCGATGACCGCCTGCTGGCTGTCGCAGTCGGCGTTTGCGGGAAGGAGGGAGGAGTTTATCTCCGACGCGCCGGGGATGAGGCCGAAGTAGACAGGTATCTCGCTCTGCTCCGCCAGCTTATTGAGAAAACCCACCTTTGTATCGATATCCTCGTCGGGCGGGGCGGTGAAGCGGGTGATGAGGGTGTCGTCCCCGCAGTAGAATACGTCGTTGTTCTCCTTCTTGCCGCTCAGAAGCTCACACCGGGCCTTCAGGGCCGTCCAGGTGTCCCGGAAGGCGAACTGGTCGGTGGTGTAATCCTCAAAGTCGGCGGTGAACCTGCCGTTGAATAGCGCCCGGAAGGAGAAGTCCGGCAGCATTTGCAGGTATCGGTTCTCCTGCTGGGAGAATTCCACGTCGGGCAGGACGATATTGAGGATGAAAAACGCGCCGATGAAGCCCAGAAATACCACCAGCACGGCGATCTTGGCTGCTTTCTTCATAGCGTTCACCTCAGAAGCGGAAGTAGAGGAAGGGGTTGTAGGTGGAGTCCACCAGATACGCCGTGGATACCACCAGCACCACCGCGATCAGCGCCGGCCCCGCCACGGCCCGGCACTTTTCCGGCAGCTTTTTGAACAGATCCCGGCCCGCCGGGAGGCTGGCCGCGCAGCCCACCAGGAGCAGCGCCCCGAATCCGGCGAGGTAGTACAGGTCCTTCCCGGCGATAAACCCCGCCTGACCGAAGCCATACATGGCCCGGAAAAACACCATGGTCTGGCTCACGCTGGTCTGCTGGAAGATGACCCAGCCGGATATGGCGATGAGCAGGGTGTAGATATGGCCCACGAAGCGGGGGAGCCTATTGAGCCATTTTAAGAGGAACATCTTCTCCAGCACCAGGAAGAAGGCGTAGTAAAGCCCCCAAAAGAGGAAGGTCCAGCTTGCCCCGTGCCAGAGGCCCGTCAGCGCCCACACGATGAGCAGATTGAGCATCTGCCGGGGCAGCCCCTTCCGGCTGCCGCCCAGGGGGATATACACGTAGTCCCGGAACCAGGTGCCGAGGCTCATATGCCACCGGCGCCAGAATTCCGTCACGGTCCGGGAGATGTAGGGATAGTTGAAGTTTTCCAGAAACTCGAACCCCAGCATCCGCCCCAGGCCGATGGCCATGTCGGAGTAGCCGGAGAAGTCGAAATATATTTGAAGCGAGAAGGCAATGGCGGCCATCCACGCCCCGGCGAAGGTGAGCTCCGAGGCCGGGGCATTGGCGTATACGTCCCAAAGCATACCCACGTTGTTGGCGATGAGTACCTTTTTGGCTAGCCCAACCACGAACCGCTCCACGCCGGAGGCGAACTTGTCCAGGGTCTCATGGCGCTCGTCCAGCTGGTCGGCGATGTCCTTGTAGCGGACGATGGGACCGGCGATGAGCTGGGGGAAGAGGGCCACGAAGGTGCCGAACTTGATGAAATTCCGCTGCACGTGCCCGTCGCCCCGGTATACGTCGATGGGATAGCTCATGGTCTGGAAGGTATAGAAGCTGATGCCGATGGGCAGGGCCAGGCCCAGGGTGGGGATATCCACGCCGGGGATCATGCTCAGTGTCTCCGCCACCAGGTCGAAGTATTTGAAGAAAAACAGGATGCCCAGGTTAAGGACGGTATTGATGATGAGCACCCGCTTGGCCCTGGGCCGGGCGTCGGGGAGATATCTGCCGATGAGCAGGCCGGACACATAGTTGATGCAGATGGACAGCAGCATCAGCAGGATATACACCGGCTCGCCCCAGCCGTAGAACACCAGGTTCACGGCGAACAGCCACACGTTCCGCCAGCGGACCGGGCAGATATAGTACACCGCCAGCACCACAGGCAGGTATATGAACATGAACAGGATGCTGGAAAATACCATGTCCTTTTAGTCCTCCGTGTCAGTGGGCTTGAAATTCGCCAGGGGATTGGCCGCCGCGGCCTTTTTCAGCTCCGCGTTGGCGATGTGGGTGTATATCTGGGTGGTGTTCAGGCTCTCGTGGCCCAGCACCTCCTGGAGCGTGCGCACATCCACGCCGTTTTGCAGCATCAGCGTGGCCGCTGTGTGGCGCAGCTTGTGGGGGGAGATGTGGCTTGCGTCGAGACCAGCTTTTAACAGGGTCTTGTGGACCATCACTTGCACCGCGTCCACGCTCATGCGTGTCCGCCGGTTGGAGAGGAATACCGCCTTTTTGTCCGCGGTGGGGATATCCTTCCGCACTGCCAGCCAGTCGCTCAGAGCCTTGGCGGTGGCGGGGTTCAAGTAGACGACCCGTTCCTTGTTGCCCTTGCCGTGGATGAGCAGGCTGTCCTGCCGGATGTCGGTGAGGTTCAGCCCCACCATCTCGGAGATACGAAGCCCGCAGTTTAAGAATAAACAGAGGATGCAGTAATCCCGCTCGGCGTTTTTGCCGTCCACGGCGTTCAATAGCCGCTGGCTCTCTTCCAGGGAGAGGTAGTGGGGGAGGGCTTTCTTCAGCTTGGGCGCGTCCAGGTCCTGCACGGGATTTTCCTTGAGCTGCTTCGTCTTTGTGGTGAGGTAGCCGTAAAAGCCCTTGAGGCTGGTGATCATCCGCGCCCGTGACGTGGCGTTCAGGCCCCGGTCCCGGGAGAGATAGGCCATGAAGTCATATACCTCCGATAACGTGACCTTGCCGTAAAAATCCAGGTCCGCATCCCGGATGTCGATATCCTCCAGGGCCGTGTCCCGGGGGACCATGTCCCGGGAAATATAGAGATACCGGGTAAAGGTCCGCAGGTCCATGAAATAGGAATCCACGGTCCGTTTCGATTGTCCCTTGATGGTGTCGTGGTACACGAGAAACTCCCGCATCACCTGCGGCGCCTCATTTTGATAGCTCATGACGATGAACCCCCAACATGTTGTACTATAGCAGAGTGGAGGGTGCTTGTCCAGTGGCAAAATACACAAAAAATCGGCATAATTAATATTATGCCGAATTTAGGGGAGAGCTATGGCGCCGCCGATATCGAATATGGGCTTGTCCGTCAGGATCAGGGCTTTTTGGCCGTGTCTGGCGAGGAACTCATAAATGCGTCTCTCGTCTGGATGTCCGGTCAACTTTCCGGTGAACGCTACTGTATTATTATTTATTTTAAATGCCGCGCCGCCGATGAATCCGTGGTCGTATCCTTTTAATTCTATATAGCCCGGCACGATGTCCAGCACATCCATCCCAGTGTTTTTCGAGGCTCTGGAGACGCCGGCGTCCGCCGTGATGATGGAATGGTCATCCACGACTGCCGCAGCGCAGCGGGTGTATCCCTGGTTGACCGGGACCAGCCGGCCGCGCAGCAGCGGCGCCACGGCCGGGTCCACGGTCTTGGGATCATATAATGTATATCTCCCCGTAGCGCAGACACACAGTCCAACGTCGTTTGGATATTCCGGTCCTTGCTCCCGTTCTGCTCGTGTGACCATGTATCCCCCGTTAGTTAATATATTAACAATATCGGGATATACCCCTTTTGCTACCACCGCGTGGCCATCAGAGACGAATACGGAAAGGTCCGCATGACCGGCAAGGCGCGGGTCTATGTCCATGTTATCAGGCAGCCAAATGACCTCAATGCCACGGGCACCAAGGCTTTGGTCCAGTTCCGGCTGGTACCTCTTCCCTATCAGGAGCGTCACAGCGTCTTCTCCACAGCCTCCCGCAGGGTCTTGACCCGGATGAGTTCCATACCGTTAGGTACCTTTAATTCTCCCCGGATACGGGAGGGTATCACGCACTGTGTGAAGCCCAGGCGGGCGATCTCGGATAGGCGCAGGTCCAGGGCCTGCACGGCACGTATCTCACCGGTGAGGCCCACCTCCCCCACCGCGGCCAGCTTGTCCGGCAGGGGCGTGTCCCGGAAGCTGGAGGCGATGGCAAGGCACGCCGCCAGGTCCGCTGCGGGCTCGTCAAGGGTGAGGCCGCCCACGATGTTCATGTAGGCGTCGCAGGAGCTCACGTTCATGCCGCCCCGCTTTTCAAGCACGGCCAGCAGGAGGTAGAGCCTATTATAGTCAAAGCCGTTGGAGGTGCGCCGGGCGGAGGAAAAGCCGGTGGGCGTTACCAGCGCCTGCACCTCCGCGAGAATGGGGCGGCTTCCCTCCATCACGCAGGCCACGCATGTGCCGGGCACGCCCACGGGCCGGCCGGCCAGCATGACCTCCGAGGGGTTGGGCACCTCCCGCAGGCCCTCCCGGACCATCTCAAATACGCCGATCTCGTTGGTGGAGCCGAAGCGGTTTTTCTCCGCCCGCAGGATGCGGTAGCTGAGGCTCCCGTCGCCCTCAAAGTAGAGCACGCAGTCCACCATGTGCTCCAGTACCTTAGGACCGGCGATGGCGCCTTCCTTGTTCACATGGCCCACCACGAAGGCGGTGAAGCCTGAGGATTTGGCCAGCTGCATGATCTCCATGGCGCACTGCTTCACCTGGCCCACGCTGCCGGGGGCGGTGGTCTGGCGGGGGTCGTACACCGTCTGGATGGAGTCGATGACGACGATCTGGGGCGCCAGGTCCTCGATGGCGGCGATCACGTCGTTGATGTCCGTGCCAGCCAGTACATGCAGAGCCTCCCGGCTCACGCCCAGGCGCTGGGCACGCATCTTGAGCTGGTGCTCGCTCTCCTCGCCGGTCACATAGAGGATGGTCTCGTCGGGGTCTATGGAGCCGCAGGCCTGCAGCAGCAGCGTGCTCTTGCCGATGCCTGGCGCGCCGCCAAAGAGGACGATGGAGCCCCGGACGGCGCCGCCGCCCAGGACCCGATCCAGTTCCCGGATGCCGGTGGAAAAACGCAGCTCGTCGTTGTCGTCCAGCTCCACCAGCTTTTTTGGCATGGCCCGGCGCACCGGCCGTGCCTTCTCTACCGCTTTCGGCGCGGCGGGGGCCTCCACCAGGGTGTTCCAGGCCCGGCAGCTGGGGCACTGTCCCTGCCAGCGGGATGTCTCAAAGCCGCACTCGGAGCAGAAAAATACGCTTTTTGACGCCTTCATGTGATCGTTCCTCTCGTGTATTGCAGATAGGAGCCCAGCAGCACCGCCGCCAGCTTCATCCGATATGTCTCCGTCTTTAAATTGCCCAGGTCGCCGGGATTAGAGAGAAAACCGCATTCCACCAGCACGGCCGGGCAGTTCACGTTTTTCATAAGGTATATATCCTGACCGATGGGCGCCGCCAGCCGCCGGTTATCCGGGCATAGCAGCGCCGTCAGGTTGCTTTGGGCGAGCTCCGCAAGCTCCTGTCCGCCCGGGACTTTGCCATAGAACACCTGGATGCCATGGGGCGCGGCGGCGGGGTACTTGTTTTGGTGGATGCTCAAAAGCACAGCGCCGGGGGTGTTGTTCACAAGGCCCACCCGGGCATGCTGGTCCGCCACCTTCTTGGCTGCGATGGATGCGGCGCTGTCCGGGTACGCTATATCCTCGCTCTCTCGGGTCATGACCGTCTGAACGCCCCAGAACCGGGCCAGGGCCTCCAGCCGCAGGGCAATGTCCAGATTGACGCTGCTCTCTGTGGTGCCGTCGGCGGCTACAGCGCCCCCGTCGGCCCCGCCGTGGCCCGCGTCGATGACCAGCACTGGCGGCGGCGCGGCGGCCTCCGTCGCCCTCGCGTCATCCTGCGCCAACAGGGCTATGACCGCGAGTAAAATGGCCGCGGCCAGCGGATGCCACCATTTGATATGAAATACTTTCCTCATGCAGCCCACCTCAGGAAAGAGTATGAGCCGCCGGAGACATCTATTCAGTCGTTTTACAGAGAAAAACGAGGTACGATGCTTATAAAAGCATTATACCTCGTTTTGACTTTATAACGCAACTGTTTATAACACGATGCAGATGAGCCTTGTGCCGCCGTCGTTCACCAGCTTCTGGATGGTGGCGCGAAGCCGGTTCCGTGCCGCGGGCGGCATGTGCTGCAGCTTGGTGGTCAGCCCCTCCTCCGCAATGTCATAGAGGGACTTGCCGAAGATATTGGACTCCCATATGCGGTTGATGTCCCCGTCGAAGCCCTGCAGGAGGAAAGAAACGATCTGCTCCGAGGCCTTCTCCCCGCCCACAGCCGGGGACACCTCCGTCTCCACATGGGTACGGAACAGGTGTATGGCCGGGGCGCTGGCTTTCAGGCGCACGCTGTAGCGCCCGCCGCGGCTCACGATCTGGGGCTCCTCCAGCTCCATCTCCTCCGGGCCGGGCATGATGATGCCGTAGCCGGTCTCCCGGGCCTGTTCCAGGGCCTCGTGGACGTGGTCATACTCGGTCTTCACGCTCTTCAAAGACCTAAGGAGTTCCATCAGGTCCCCGTCGTCCCGGATCTCAAAGCCGGACTGCTCGCTGATGGTGCGGTAGTAGAGGGACTGCTCCAGTTCCACCACGGCGCTGGCCGTGCCGGCGCCGGCTTGAACGGAGGATATACGGGCCTGCCCCACCAGCTCGCTGGCGGCCAGGGTCTCCATGCAGCCGTAGGCGTCCCGCAGGGCGTTCATGCTCCCGCTTGCCTCGGTGAGCATCTGATAGATGGTCTGCACCAGCTCGCAGTCCTCCGGCAGGGCCTCCGCCCAGGCGGGCAGCCACAGGGAAAGCTCCTGCAGGGGGAATTGGAACAATATGGCCTCCATGACGGCGTGCACGTCCTTGCTGTCCAGGTCCTGACAGCTCAGAGCCATGCAGGGCACGTCGTACTGTGTGCTGAGCTGTGCCGCCAGAGTCATGGCGGCCTCCCCCGTGGGCTCCGCGCTGTTGACGATGACGGCGAAGGGCTTGCCGATGTCCTTGAGCTCTTTGATGACGCGCTCCTCCGCGGCCAGGTAGTTCTCACGGGGGATGTCCCCGATAGTGCCGTCGGTGGTGATGACGACGCCGATGGTGGAGTGATCGGAGATGACCTTACGCGTCCCCTCCTCCGCCGCCTGGGTCATGGTGATCTCATGGTCATACCAGGGCGTCATCACCTTCCGCTCGTTCCCGTCCTCATAGAGCCCCTCTGCCCCGGGGACCATGTAGCCCACGCAGTCGATGAGCCGCAGCTTCGCGGTGACCTCCGCGCTGAGGACAAGCTCCGCGGCCTCCTCCGGCACGAACTTGGGCTCCGCCGTCATGATGGTCCGGCCAGAGCCGGACTGGGGCAGCTCGTCGCGGGCGCGCTCCTTCTTATATACGTTTTCGATGTTGGGGATGACCAGCGTCTCCATGAAACGCTTGATGAAGGTCGATTTCCCCGTCCGCACCGGCCCGACGACGCCTAAATAGATGTCCCCGTCCGTCCTGCGGGCAATATCCTCATAGATGCTGTCCACACTTGATCCCTCCAAGGCATGTTTGCTTAAACATACGCCCGGGAGGGATCGTTTATGACAGATTCAAATGAACTGCACGGTCTGTTTGTGGATAGCGGAAACGCGTACTTCTATCTCCGGGAACGCCCCGGTGAGCCACCCGTGGAGCACCGGCACCACCACGTTCTCCGTGCAGAAGTGGTCCGCGTCGATGAGGTTGAGCCCTAAGTGCTTCGCCTCCAGGAACTGGTGGTACTTCACGTCCGCCGTCACATAGGTGTCGCACCCCGCCGCCGCGGCGAGACCGATGTCTCCGCCGCCGGAGCCGCCGCACACCGCGAGGCGCTTGACCGGCTTTCCCGCGTCATGATAGCGCAGGCCGTTGGAGGCGAGCCGCTTCTTCACAAAAGGAAGAAACTCGGAAAATGGAACCTCTTGGGAGAGCTCGCCGACGCGGCCTATGGCCGTGTCCGGCTCCAATATGGCCTCGGCTTTGCCGCCCAGGGCGGCCATCAGCGCGTCGTTCACGCCGCCTTTGGCCGCGTCCAGGTTGGTGTGCATGCATATGGCGGCGACGCCCTTTTCCGCGAGAGACAGGGCCAGATGGCCCTCCATGGTGCTGTCCGTCACCGTCTTCAGCTCAAAAAACAGCGGATGGTGGCTCACGATGAGCTCCGCACCCATGTTGGCGGCCTCGTCGATGACCTCCGCCGTGATGTCCAGCGCCGTCAGGATGCGCGTCACGGGCCTTGCGCTGTGTCCCACCAGGAGCCCTACGTTATCAAACTCCATCTTCCCCGCCACCGGGGCCCTCTCATTCAAAAACGCGAACACGTCACCGACCGTCGTCATGGCATAGCCTCCTTCTGATCTCGTCGTATTCCTTTACCAGCGCGGCCGCTGCTTCGTCATAGGGCGCGGCCTTTTCCGCCTGGGCGCGCATCACATCCAGGTACTCTCCCAAAAGCGGGTCGTTTTCTACCTGCTCCAGCAGGCCCAGCTGCAGCTCCGCCTCCGTATAGGCGCGGCCCTCGCCGCTCCGGGCGGTCAGGATGGGATAGACGCGCCTGGCGTCCCGGACAAGCTGCTCTGTCAGGATTTCATAGCCGTTGTCCAGGAGGAACCGGCGCAGGTCCGCCTTCTTGCTCTGTGGCTCCAGGATGAGGAGGGTCCCCTCCTCCCTGGGCCATGGCGCCGCGGCGAGGATATCGATCATGGTCTCCCCGCCCATGCCCGCCAGGATGACCGTGTCGCCGTCGGCGGGGCCTATGCCTGTAAGGCCGTCCGTCTGCATTAGGCGGATGCGGTCAGCGGTGCCGTTTTTTTCAAGAAGCGCCCGGGCACTCTCCAGGGGTCCGGAGCGGACGTCCGTAGCCAGCACGGACGGGCAGCGCCCGGACTGGACCAGCCACACGGGGACCATGGCGTGGTCAGTACCTACGTCGATGGGCCTTGCCCCCTCTGGGACAAGCCTGGCCACGGCGGCAAGGCGGGGTGATAAATGTATCATAGGCAATAAAAAAGCGGCGGGTGTTCCCCGCCGCGTATGGGTCTCAGGCCTCGGCGTGCGCCGCGATGTAGTCGTTTACTTCCTTCACAAAGGGCTCGACCTCCACCCCATGGGCCCGGCAGGCCTGCTCCACGCTCTCGCCGGTGGCGAAGGCGCAGCCCAGGCAGTGCATGCCGATGCGCTGGAACAGGGGCTGGGTGACGGGGGCGTTGACCATGATATCGTAAACGATGGTATCCTTCGTGATCTGGTACATGTGCGTTACCTCCCAATGATCGTTTCTTGTCATATTATATCCCGCGGGACAGGATAATTCAATACGGAAAATAAAAAATAGAGGGAGCGGCGAACGCTCCCCCTATTTTTGTCAGCAAACGAATTACAGTTCGCCGGCGCGCATCTTCGCGAAGCACTCGCTGCAATAGACGGGGCGGTCGCTCTTCGGCTCGAAGGGGACGCGGGCCTCGCCGCCGCAGGCGGCGCAAGTAGCGGTGAAGTACTCCCGGGGACCGCGGGCAGCGGCCTTGCGGGCGTCACGGCAGGCCTTGCAGCGCTGGGGCTCATTCTGGAAGCCGCGCTCAGCATAGAACTCCTGCTCACCGGCAGTGAACACGAACTCCTGGCCGCATTCCTTGCAGATAAGGGTCTTGTCTTCGTACATTGTGGTTCCTCTCTTTAAAAGTTTTCCCAGACGGGCAGTATATTGCGATCAGCTTTCGCTGTTATCGCCGGAGGGCAGCTTTGCCAGTTTGCGCCGGATGCGCTGAACGGCATTATCCACGGCTTTCACATCCCTGCCCGACGCCGCGGCCATCTCACCATAAGACAGGCCGTCCAGATACAGGCGGAGAATATTCGCTTCCAGTTTTGACAAACACCGTGAATAGGCGGAAATGAACTCGTTTTCGGTCTCTCTGGCCAGAACCTGCTCCTCGGGACTGCGTGCGTAAAAGTTAGTGCCTAGGGACTGGGATTCATCTGAGAGGACATCTTCCAGGGATACGCCGTCGTTGAGCGGCGCGTTTTTCATGCGGTTGGCGCTGCGGACTGCGGAACGGATACGGTTGTGGATACAAGTCTCTGCGTAGGTCTTGAAGGTGGCGCCCTTTGCCTCGTCGTATTCCCTTATGGCGGACAACAGACCGAGCATACCCTCCTGGATCAGGTCCTCGCTGTCGCCGCCGGCCAGGAAATAAGGCCGGGCGCACATGCGCACAACGCGGGCATATCGCTCCGCCAAGGCCTCTTCCGCCCCGGCCACCCGCGCTTTCGCCAGTGACTGCAACTCTTCGTCCGATTTGGTTGTATAGTTATAATAATACACCAATGATTATATATCGTTTGCCAAAGAAGTCAAGCATTTTTTACAAAATTTGTCGCTATTTTCGATGGAAATCAACCAAATTTTGGCTATTTTCTGCAAAAAATACCACAAATTCCTTATATTTCCAGCTTCTGCTGGCCCAAATACTCTAACCCTAAGTGCTCATACGCCTTTTGGGTGACACACCGGCCACGGAGGGTGCGGGTCAGAAAGCCCTGCTGGAGAAGGAAGGGCTCATACACGTCCTCCAGCGTCACCGCCTCCTCGTTGATGGTGGCGGCCAATGCCTCCAGGCCCACCGGCCCCCCGTTATAGAGCTCGATGATACTGCGGAGCATGCGCCTGTCCACGTTGTCCAGGCCCGCCTGGTCCACCTCCAGGCGCAGCAGCGCCTCGTTGGCGATGTCCTTGGTGATGATCCCCTCCCCTTTCACCTGGGCAAAGTCCCGGACGCGCCTAAGCATGCGATTTGCGATACGGGGGGTGCCCCGGCTGCGGGAGGCGATCTCCACGGCCCCGTCCGGCTCAATAGCCACGCCCAGGATGTTGGCGCTGCGCTCCACGATGCGCCGCAGGTCCTCGGTGGAGTAGAGCTCCAGCCGGAGCACCACGCCGAACCGGTCACGAAGGGGCGCGGAGAGCTGGCCCGACCGGGTGGTGGCGCCGATAAGGGTGAAGTGGGGTAGGTCCAGGCGGATGGAGTTGGCCGAGGGGCCCTTCCCAAGGATGATGTCGATGGCGTAATCCTCCATGGCGGGATAGAGTATCTCCTCCACAGAGCGGTTGAGCCGGTGTATCTCATCCAGGAACAGGATGTCGTTTTCCTGCAGATTCGTCAGCAGCGCCACCAGGTCGCCGGGCTTTTCAATGGCCGGGCCGGAGGTGATGCGCATATTGACGCCCATCTCGTTGGCGATGACCCCGGCCAGGGTGGTCTTGCCCAGGCCCGGGGGGCCGTGGAGCAGCACGTGATCCAGGGGCTCATTGCGAAGCTTGGCCGCCTGGATGAACACGGCCAGATTCTCCTTGGCCTTTTCCTGGCCGGTATAGTCCTCCAGGCGCTTGGGCCGCAGTGACGCCTCCGTGGCGTCCTCCGGCTGGAAGGCGGCGGTGGTGAGGATCTGCTCGGGACTCTCGTCGGAAAAATTGATGCTCATGGGGCCCCTCCCTCACTTCATCATGCCGCGCAGAGCGGCCCGTATGGCATCCTCCAGACTCATGGCCTCCAGGTCCAGGCCCTTGATGGCCGCGGCGCACTCCGCCCGGCTGTAGCCCAGCACGGTCAGTGCGCTCATGAGGTCTGAAAGCTTCGTCTGCTTCCCGCCGCCGGAGGCGGGCATGGTGACGCCCATATCCGTGGGCGCCATGGAGCCGGACTGCTTTTGGATCTTGTCCTTCAGCTCCAATATGATTCGCTGGGCAAGCCGCTTTCCCACGCCGGGGGCGGAGGTCAGCACCCTCTCGTCGTCGGACATGATGGCGGCGCAGACGCGCTCAGGGGTGTTGGAGGACAAAATGGCGATGGCCACCTTGGGCCCCACGCCGGACACGGAGATGAGCATCTCAAAGCACCGCCGCTCCCCCGCCGTGGCGAAGCCATAGAGGTCGAAGGCATCCTCCCGGACCTGCTCGCAGATGAAGACCTTGGCGCTCTCGCCCAGGTGGAGCTGGCCCAGGGTGTAAGCGGTGGTATTCACCTCAAAGCCCACGCCGCCGCACTCAATGACGGCCAGACCCGGCTCCAGGTCGGTGACGGTGCCATTCAGATGGTGGAACATGGGTCCTCTCCTCCTTTTACTGTGAGCTTGCTGGTCATGCTCCTGGCGTGGCATATGGCCAGGGCCAGGGCGTCCGCCGCGTCGTCGGGCTTGGGCGGCGATTTCATGTTTAAAAGCCGCTGGACCATGTAGATGACCTGGTTCTTTTTGGCATTCCCGTAGCCCACCACCGCCTGCTTCACCTGCATGGGCGTGTACTCAAACACGGGCACGCCGCTGCGGTAGCAGCTCAATAATATGACCCCCCGCCCATGGGCCACGGCGATGCCGGTGGTGATGTTCTTGGAGAAGAACAGTTCCTCCACGGAGATGGCCTCCGGGGCGAAGGTGACGATGAGCTCATTGAGGTCATTGTAGATCATGTCCAGGCGTGGCGACAGGGGCGTGTTGGGGGGCGTGGTGATGGCGCCGCAGGCCACGTAGGTATTTCTGCCCTTCTCCGCGTCGATGACGCCGAAGCCCACCGTGCCTACGCCGGGGTCGATGCCCAATATCCTCACGGCGCCGTCCCCTCCTTTTCAAAATACCGGCGGGCCGAGCCGATGTCTGCGTGTATCTGCGCCGCCAGTGCCTCCTGGGAGGGAAAGCGCGCCTCGTCCCGCAAAAAGGCCAGCAGATCGATACGCACGTCCGCGCCGTACAGCTCGCCTTCAAAGTCCAGCAGATTGGTCTCCACCGTCACATGGCCGTCGTCCCGGAAGGTGGGGCGCACGCCCACGTTGGTGACAGCGGGCACGGGCCCTGCGGGCAGCCACGCCCTGGCGGCGTACACCCCCAGCCGGGGCACGATGACCCCTGCCGGGATGGGAAAGTTGATGGTGGGTATGCCCATGCGCCGGCCCCGCTGGTAGCCGTGGACCACCGTATCGGATACAGAATAGGCATGGCCCAAGAACCGGGCGGCCTCCTCCATGTCACCCGCCGTCACCAGGCGGCGGATATAGGTTGAGCTGACCACCACGCCATCCAAAAGCACCGGCGGCACCACGTCGCAGCCCACGCCATGCTCAGCGCACCAGGCGGCGATGCGGGCGGCCCGGCCCTCCCCCCGCCAGCCGCAGGAAAAGTCGTGGCCCATCACCAGATGGACCGCGCCCATATCCTCCACGAGAGAACGGATAAAGCCCTCCCAGGGGGTCTGCATGAAGGCCCTGTCAAAATGAAGGACGATAACGTCCTCTATGCACGCCACCCGGCGGATGAGCTCCAAACGTCCGGCATTGGTACTCAGAAGGGGCACCTCCGTGCCGAACACCACGGCGTCAGGATGGGCGTCGAAGGTGATGACGGCGGGCGACCCACCCAATGCAACGGCCCGTTCCCGGGCCATGCGCATCAGCGCCTGATGACCAAGATGGACTCCGTCGAAAAAGCCCAGTGCCACGACGCGCTTTTTATCGGTCATGAGCCCTGCACCCCCTGTTGGATGAGGTCCAGCGGCAGAACGCACCCCTCCGGGTCTGTGCGTATCTCCTCCAGGGTGTGGGCCTGGGAGATGGTGAACCTACCGGCCCGGACGCGCCGCAGGGAGCTCATGCACCCGCCGCAGCCCAGGGCCTCGCCGATGTCGGCGCAGAGGGTGCGGATGTACGTTCCCTTGGAGCACTCAATTTCCAGGCACCAGTCACCCGCCTTGTCCTGATCTGTCAGTTCCAGGCGGTATATGGTGATGGGCCGGGGCTCGCGCTCCACCTCCCCGCCCCGCCGGGCGATCTCGTAGAGCTTCCTGCCCCGGTGCTTGATGGCGGAGTACATAGGCGGGGTCTGCAATATGGGTCCCCGGAAGCGGTCAAGAATGGCTTCTATGTCCTCACGGGTCACATCCGCCGGCTCCTGCCGCAGCACCGTGCCCCAAATGTCCTGGGTGTCGGTGACGGTGCCGAGGCGCATGCGGGCACTGTATTCCTTTTCGTCGTTCTCCGCGTATTTGGCCAGCTTCGTGCCCTTTCCCGCCAGCACCACCAGCAGGCCGGTGGCGTTGGGGTCCAATGTCCCGGTGTGGCCCACATGCTTTTCGTGCAGGACGTTTCGAAGGTGTGCGCACACGTCCATGCTGGTCCAGTCCATGGGCTTGTCCACAAGGAGCAGCCCGTCCATCACATGGCCTCCAGGATGTCCCAGACGATGACGTCGCAGGTCTCGTCCGGGTTGGAATGGATGGTGCAGCCGGCCGCCATCTTATGGCCGCCGCCCCCGTGCAGAGCGCATATGGCGGCGGAGTCAAAGTCCTCGCCGCTGCGAAGGCTCACCTTGCACAGCTTGGGCTCCAGCTGACGGATGGTGACGGAGACCTTGTTGCCCGCCACGCGCCCGGCCAGGGACGCCAGGTCCTCGCAGTCGTCCTCCGTGGCCTCGCTCTCGGCCATCATGTCCAGGGTGACGGTGGCCACGGTGATGCACCCGTCGGGCCCAAAGCGCTTCATGCCGGTGTAGATCATGCCCTCCAGCATGAGCCGGGAATAGGAGAAGGTGCGGAAGAGCTTTTTATTGAGAGCCTTATAATCCGCCCCGGCCTCCATGAGCTCCGCCGCCGCCCGGTGGGTGTCGGGTTTTGTGTTGGCGTAGACGAAGCAGCCGCAGTCGGTGCTGACGGCCATGTAGAGAAGGTCCGCCAGGGTCTTGTCCACGCTGCCCAAGGCAAGCTTTGCCAGCTCCAGCACGATCTCGCCGCAGGAGGCCTTCTCCGGCATGCAGAGAAGGTGCTCCGCGTACTCAGAGTTGGTGGGATGGTGGTCGATGCAAAGGCCGATGGGCCCGCCGGAAAAGCCCTCCGGGAAGAGATTTTCCGACGCCAAATCCACGCTCACCAGCGTCACTGGCTCATACCCCGGCGGGGCCATGTAGGGTGCCACGTAGGGGTCGTAGTTGGAGGTTATCTGGGGGTTCGGGTAGAGAAAGGCCACCTTTCCCATCCGGCGCAGGATATGACAAAGGGCGGCGGCACTGCCAAGCGTGTCGCCGTCCGGGCGGATATGCGTCAGGAGCAGGTATCCGTCGTTTTCATTCAGATAGTCGAGGCATTCGTTAAGCGTCATCGTCGTCATGTTTGATATCCAAGTCACTGATAAGTTTATTGATATAGGCCCCGTGGGCGATAGAGTCGTCCAGGAGGAACGTGAGCTCCGGGGTATACCGCAGGTCCAGACTCTGACCCAGCTCCCGCCGCAGGTACCCGGACGCGGAGCGCAGGCCCCGCATGAGCTCCTTTTCGTCAAACTTACCCAGCACGCTCACATACACCTTGCAGTGGCGCAGGTCTGTGGTGGTGTCGGTGTGGGTCACGGTGAGCATGGAGCCCTGATGCAGGCGGGGGTCCTTCACGTCCCGCAGCTTCTCCGCCAGTACCCGGCGGATGTCGTCGTTGATACGGTCTATATGGTGGTTAGGCATTGATCTGCTCCATCACAAAGCACTCGATGACGTCCTGTTCCTTGATGTCGTTGAACTTCTCCACCTGCATGCCGCACTCGTAGCCGGAGGCCACCTCCCGCACGTCGTCCTTGAACCGGCGCAGAGAGGCAAGATCGCCCTCGTAGACCACCACGTTGTCCCGCAGGACACGGACCTGGCAGCTTCGCTGGATCTTGCCGTCCAGCACGTAGCAGCCGCAGACGGTGCCGACTTTGGAGACCTTATAGGTCTGGCGGACCTCGGCGTGGCCGATGATCTTCTCCTGGTACTTGGGGGCCAGCATGCCCTTCATGGCCGCCTCTATCTCGTTGATGCAGTCATAGATGACCCGGTACAGGCGGATATCCACGTCGGAACGGGAGGCGCTGTCCCGGGCGGCGTTGTCGGGCCGGACGTTGAAGCCCACGATCACCGCGTTGGAGGTGGAGGCCAGCATCACATCAGATTCATTGATGGCGCCCACGGCGCAGTGGATGACCTTCACCCGGACCTCTTCGTTGGAGAGCTTCTCCAGCGAAGCCTTCACCGCCTCAGCGCTGCCCTTCACGTCAGCCTTCACGATGATGTTGAAGTCCTTCATCTCGCCCTCCTGGATGCGGGCAAACAGATCGTCCAGGGACACCTTCTTGGGGGCGGTGTTGGCGGCCAGCTTTGCCTTGGCCTTCCTCTCCTCCACCAGCTCCCGGGCCATGCGCTCGTCGGCCACGGCGTTGAAGTTGTCGCCGGCGTTGGGGACCTCGCCCATGCCCGCGATCTCCACGGGCACGGAGGGGCCGGCCTCGGTGACCCGGCGGCCCTTGTCGTTGATCATGGTGCGGACGCGGCCAACCGCCGTGCCGGCGATGATGACGTCGCCCTGATGGAGGGTGCCGTTCTGGACCAATACGGTCATGATGGGGCCCCGGCCCTTATCCAGGCGCGCCTCGATGACGGCGCCGCTGGCGGCGCGGTTGGGGTTGGCTTTCAGGCCCAGCATCTCGGTCTGCAGGGCCAGCATCTCCAGAAGATTGTCCACGCCCTCGCCGGTCTTGGCGGAGATGGGGCACACGATGGTGTCGCCGCCCCACTCGTCGGGCACCAGGTCGTACTCGGTGAGCTCCTGCTTCACCCGATCGGCGTTGGCGCCGGGCATATCCATCTTGTTAATAGCTACCACGATAGGGATATTGGCGGCCTTGGCGTGGTTGATGGACTCCACGGTCTGGGGCTTGATGCCCTCGGTGGCGGCCACCACCAGGATGGCCACATCCGTCACCATGGCGCCGCGGGCGCGCATGGAGGTGAAGGCCTCATGGCCCGGCGTATCCAGGAAGGTGACGGGGCTGCCGTTGATGTCCACCACATAGGCGCCGATGGCCTGGGTGATGCCGCCGGCCTCTCCGGCGGCCACCTTCGTATTGCGGATATAGTCCAAAAGGGACGTCTTGCCGTGGTCCACGTGGCCCATGACCACCACCACGGGGGCGCGGGGGACCAGCTCCTCGTCCGTGTCCACGTGGTCGTCGATGAGCTTTTCCTCGACGGTCACGACCACCTCATGCTCGATCTTGCAGTTGAACTCCATGGCGACCAGCGCCGCAGTATCGTAGTCGATGACGTCGGGCAGGCCAGCCATGACGCCCATCTTGATGAGCTTGCGGACCACCTCGGCGCCGCTCTTTTTCATGCGCACGGCCAGCTCCTGCACGGAGATCTCGTCGGGGATCTGGACCCGGGTGGGGGCCTTCTTCGCGATCTCGAACTGAAGGCGCTGCATCTTGTCGCGCTCCTCCTGGCGCCGTTTGGCGCTGGCGGCGGCGGTATTCTGGCGCTGCTTGTTCTTGTTGCCGATCTTCTCCTTGCCCCGCTTCATCTTGTCGGCCTTGTCGCCGGCCATGCGGTCGAAGCGCTCGTCGTATTTGGACAGGTTCGTATTGGCGGTACCCCGGGTATCCACCACCTTCTTCTCCGGCATCTGCCTGGGCACGTGGGGCTTTTCGGGCTTGGGCTGTTTAGGCTGCTGAGGCTGGGCGGGAGCGCTGCCCTGCGCGGCGGGCTTATTGTCCGCCTGGGCGGCCTGAGCCTTGGACTGCTCCTTGGCGGGGGCCTTCTCCGGCTCCGGCTTGGCCGTATCGGCAAATACCTCGGCGATGCTCTCCACCTGGTTATGCTGGGTCATATACTCAAAGATGATGCTGAGCTCCTCGTCCTCCAGCACCTGCATATGGTTCTTGGGCGTGGCGGCGTACTGGGTCAGTATCTCCGTAATGACCTTGGAGGTGACGCCAAAGTCCTTGGCGACCTCATGCACGCGGTATTTTATCAAGCTCATATTTGCTCCTCCTGTTCTCCTCGATCGGGTCGGGCGGCGGCCTCAAATGCCTTGGCGAGCCCCTCATCCGTGATAAGGACCAGCGCCACGGGCCCATGTCTGCCCGCCGCCTGGGCCAGCTCCTGCTTCGCATAGCCCGTCTCAATGAGCCGGCACTTCCCTGCCGCCATCGTCCCGGCCTGGCGCAGGGTGTTGGCTCCGGCGTCGGACGCGGCGATAAGCAGGCCTCTCGTCCGTCCTTTTAACGCCTTGGCGCAGTCCTCGGTGCCAACGGCGAGCCTGCCGCCCTTTACGGCCAGGCCCAGATAGCGCAGGGCCTTATCCATCCGCCGCCTCTATGGCCGCGGCCAGCGCGTCATATGCCTCGGGGCTGATGGAGGCCGCCAGCATCCGCTCCAGGGCCCGGCTCTTCCGGGCCTTGGCAAGGCACGAGGCCTTCCGGCAGATGTAGGCGCCCCGGCCGGGGGTCTTCCCCGCCGCGTCGGCAACGATCTGGCCGTCCGGGGTGCGGACGATGCGGATAAGCTCCTTCTTGGGGGCGTGCTCCCGGCAGCCCACGCACATGCGCACAGGCTCCGCCATGGTTCAGTCCTCGCTCTCGGGCTTGATGTCGATCTTGATGCCCGTGAGCTTCGCGGCCAGGCGGGCGTTCTGCCCCTCCTTGCCGATGGCCAGGGACAGCTGGTTGTCGGGCACGATGACCCGGCAGGACTTGCCGTCCTCCTCCATATATACGTTGAGCACCTCCGCCGGGGAGAGGGCCGCGGCCACATACTCCTCGGGGATCTCGCTGTATTTGACGATGTCTATCTTCTCGCCGCCCAGTTCATCGACTACGCTGGACACACGGCCGCCCCGGGGGCCCACGCAGGCGCCGATGGGGTCCACATCCGCTGCGGTGCTCCAAACGGCCATCTTTGTGCGGGAACCGGCCTCCCGGGCGGTGGACATGATCTCCACGGTACCGTCGGCGATCTCGGGCACCTCAAGCTCAAACAAGCGCTTCACCAGCACCGGGTGGGTCCGGCTTATCAGCACCTGGGGGCCGCGGGGGGACTTGCGGACTTCAATAACATATACCTTCAGCCGCTTACCCTCGGTCAGGACCTCGTCACGTATCTGCTCGTTCACGGTCAAAAGGGCGTCGGTGTACTCGGAGTTGGAGCTTATCTTCAGGGAGGCGTTGCCGGTGCGGGGGTCGATACGGACCACCTCACCGGTGAGGATCTCGTGCTCATGACTGGTGAACTCATCGTAGATGTGGCCGCGCTCCGCCTCGCGGATGGCCTGGATGATCACCTGTTTGGCGTTTTGGGCGGCAATACGGCCCAGCTCCTTGGTGTTGACGGGGACCTTGATCTCGCCGCCTACCTTGGCCCGCTTATTGAACTTGTGGGCCTGTTCCAGGGTCATCTCCATGGCGGGGTTTGTCACTTCCTCCACCACTTTGGTGATCACGTACATCTCGATCTTCTTCTTGTCTTCATCGATCTCGACCACCACGTTGCCATCCGCTTTTGGATTGTCCTTGTTGTATGCGTTCCGCATGGCCTGGTCGATCTTCTCGTACATATATTCCCGGGGAATGCCCTTCTCTCGCTCCAGGTCTTCGAGCGCTTCAAAAAACTCGGCGTTCATTTATCTTTCCTCCGATCACATATCCATGCGCAGCCGTACGCTGGCGATTTGTTTGCCGGTGAACCGGCGTTCCCCGCCGGATTCGATGGTCACGTCCCCGTTCTCATAAGCCAGGAGCTTTCCCACCCACTGCTTGGCGCCGTCCGCGGCGCTGTACAGCTTTACCTCCACGTTGGAGCCTATGAACCGTTCAAAATCTGACGGCCGTTTCAGCGCCCTCTCGCACCCGGCGGAGCTTACCTCAAAAATATAGCTGTCCGGCACGGGGTCGGCCTCGTCCAATATGGGGTCCATGGCCCGGCTCACAGCCTCGCAGGCGTTCAGGTCCACCCCGTCCGGTCCGTCCAAGTACAGCCGCAGATACCGCTGGCCGCCCTCGGTGACGTATTCCACGTCCCAGAGCTCCAGCCCCCGGCCCTCCACGACGGGCTTGGCCAGGGCCCAAACTGTCTTTTCGATACGATTCATAAGATAATTTCCAATTTCTGACAAATTGTTTTTCATCAAGAAAAAGAGTGGGACAAGACCCACTCCAGGAAAAAGACTATCGCTACAGTGAATATACCACAGGCTGGTGCATAAATCAAGCCCTTTTTCAAACTATTATCAAATATTTGTATCCCTGTACCGTCGAACTACACAACATTTTGTCCCTACGGCTCCATATGGGCCCGCAGCTTCTCCAAGGCCTTTTTCTCGATGCGGGAAACATAGGACCTGCTGATGCCTATGCGCTTTGCCACCTCCCGCTGAGGGAGCGGCGTCACGCCGCCCAGACCGTAGCGCAGGCGTATTACTTCGGCCTCCCGGCCGTCCAGGGCGGCGTCCACCGCCTGGCGCACCTGCTGGACCGTCTCGGCGCGGGAAAGCTCCTCCAGCATATCCTGGTCGCAGGAGATGGTATCCAGCAGCGCCAGCCCGTCCCCCTCTCCGTCGGCGTCCAGGGCCTCGGACAGGGACACATCCCCCGCCGTCTTCTTCTGGCCCCGGAAATGCATGAGGATCTCATTTTCGATACACTTGGAGGCGTAAGTCGCCAGGCGCACCCCCTTGTCCGGCTTATAGGTGGACACGCCCTTGATAAGGCCGATGGTGCCGATGGACACCAGGTCCTCCGCGTCCGCCGCGGTGGTATAATACTTCTTGATGATGTGCATCACCAGCCGCAGGTTGTGTTCGATGAGCTTGTTGCGGGCCTCCGTGTCCCCGGCCAGGGCGAGCTCTATGTATCTCTGCTCCTCCTGGGCTTTCAAGGGCCGCGGGAAGCTGGAGGCGTTGTCCCCCAGGCGGAGCATCAGCACGGCGCTGGACACCATCAGCATGAA